>JAJBVP010000242.1 GCA_020859755.1 Bacteroidales bacterium
TAATCCTTAAATAGCTTTAATTTCCAGTCAAGCTATTTCAGGACGACACACACAGTTGAAATTCACCAAGATACCTAAAAACCGATCACTCAGATGCAGATAATTCTGCACTTGTTTATAATGCGCGTTAGTAAGTTCGGTTACGCTTTTCAACTCCAGAATGATTTCATCTTCTACGAGGATATCAACTTCATAGGCTTCTTTAATTTCGATGCCTTTATACTTAACCGGAAGTTTTACTTTGCTTTCAGCCTTGATTCCCCTCAACTGCAACTCATTCAATAATGCCTTATGATAGCATTCCTCGTATAGACCTGGGCCTAGAAGATTGTGCACTTCAAAAATCGCACCCCTAATTTTATAAGTCAGTTTTTCTTCCATATTAATGTTTTTGCTTGCAAAAGTACAAATTTCTTCCCGTTTCTTTCATTTCTTCCCGGTTTCTTCGAGAAAAAAATTCTCTCAAGAAATCAAATTCCCTAAGAAACCCCTAAGAAACAAAAGAAACCCCCCGAAATTTCTTTCCGTTTCTTTCATTTCTTCCCGTTTCTTCGAGAAAAACGGGACAGCTGCACTAACCTGTGTCATGGAGAAGGTCACCAAGGAGGCGGAGCCTCCTGTCCATTTAAAACCCCACATCTTCAGTGTGGGGTCCTGGACATGCCATGTGTCTCCTAGACGAGAGGTGGCGGACGCCACCTGTCCATATGGCATCGCGCTTCAGCGCGACAGCCTCAGTCCGAACACTCTCCATCATCATCATCCGTGCGGGGAGCCAATCCCGGTGGTAGAGGCTCGTCCAGCCAGTCATGACGATTATATGGATCCTTGAAAAACTCTTCCCCGAAAAGGTCGTGAAGTTCCTCGTTGAATGTCTTGGTACGATGATGTTCCGCTTGGTTTATGATATAGTTTATGATCGTATCCACCTCATTTATCGACTTGCTGAAGGAGCCGAATTTACGTGCCCAACCCACGAAATCGGGACATGATGCGTGACGTTTCATGTTCCGGGAGGAAGCGCCCTTAACTTTTTGAACGAAACTGCTGATGTCACGATTGAAAGGCAGGCTGACGAACATGTGCACATGGTTGAGGTGGCTATTCAGCCTTAAAACCTTCCCGCCAATGTCCTCGGCGACTCGAAAGATGTAGGTAAGATAAGTTCGCTTAGTGGCCTCTGGCAAGGTTGGCCTGCTGAATTTCGTGCGAAACACGATGTGGTGAAAGTTGTATCCGTCGCTCATGGCAATAGTTGTTTTGTCACAAAGGTAAGGCTTTTCGTGGATTCCCACAAATATCGTCACTAAAGTGTCAATTTAAATTGACAGGTGGCTCCGCCACCTATCGACTGAAGAGGGAGTGTAGCCACGTGTACCCCACACTGAAGATGTGGGGTTTTAAATGGACAGGCGGCTCCGCCGCCCTTGGGGCGTCATCTCCATGACACAGACTTTTGCTACTGTCACAGAAATCCCGTTTCTTCGAGAAAAACGTTTCTTCGAGGGAGATGGGCGGGCAGCTCGCCTTGTCACATGCGCCTGCTACCTGAAACAGAAGTGGCCCGGCACGTCGCCCGTCCTCACGCTCCACCGCCTCACCCCCTGCGGCGAGTAGCAATGCAGCATCCCCGACGACACGTAATTCTTCGCGTCGGTCACGTAGATATCCCCCGACGTCGGGTTGATGGCTATCCCGTAGGGCGCCGTGATCTCCTTCTCCGTCCCGTCGGTGATGAAATTGGTCGAAACCTGCCTCTTGGTCACCGTGTTGACGATGCCGTAGGTCACCCGCGTCTGCCCCGTGTTGTAATCAAACGCCGACGACAGGAAGTAGAGCGAATCACCCCGAATCGCCAGGTCGCTGCACGGGATCTCCAGCGTGTCGGTCACCACCATGCGGCCTCCCCGCGGCTCCATCACCACCATCCGCGACGGCTCGTCGTAATAATCCCCGCGCGAAGTCACCCACAGTTTTCCCTGGTGGTCCTGGCGTATATGGTGCAGGTTGATCGCCACCGGTATCTGCTCCTGCAGCGTGAAATCCTCCAGCGACACCACCGACACGCGGTTGTCGTAATTGGG
Source organism: Bacteroidales bacterium (assembly GCA_020859755.1). Taxonomy (GTDB): domain Bacteria; phylum Bacteroidota; class Bacteroidia; order Bacteroidales; family Muribaculaceae; genus JAJPXC01. The sequence continues at coordinate 2,085 of JAJBVP010000242.1, forward strand.
CACGCGATATCCCCCCGAATTGGCCACGTACATCTTCCCGTCAACAATCTCCATCTCCTCAGGCTGATATCCCACGGTCACCTGGTCCTTGATCGCCAGCGTAGCCGTGTCGACGCGGTAAACGGCCCCCAGCGGAGCCGTCGGGTCGATCTCCACCGGGCCCACGTAAGAGCTGACGTAAGCCTCACCGCCCCAGAAGCGTATATAACGGCAATTGGGGATATCCACCTGGCCGATACGCTCCAGCGTCGTGGCGTCCATCACCTCCACCTTATGCGAGCAGTTGATCACCGCGTAAAGCCTTGACCCGTAGACCTGTATGTCGTTGCCCACGTCGCCCAGCTCCTTCACCACAGTAGGGTTGCGCTCGGCGTACATGTTGCGGTAGTACATCGCCGTGCGGAAATCAACCATGTCGATTGTCGACTTGTTGGAACCCATGTTGCCCTCGTTGAGCAGGTACATCACGGCCGGGGTGGCGCTGGCGTCGATCGCGATCGGCAGCACCTCGTATTCGGTGGGGATCACCAGCTCGTCGTCGCGACATCCAGCCGCCGCCACCATCATTAATATTATGTACAATAATCGTCTCATCACATATCAATCGATAAGCCTAAGCGGTAGTTGCGCTTCGGCATCGGGTAATTCAGGATCACGTCGTAATCCTGTGAAAACAGATTGTTGACCTCGACCGTCGCCTTCAGGCGCGTGCGGCCAAGGGTGAATTCCTTCATTAGCGCCAGGTCGTGGGTATACCACGGCTGCGTGTAGTTGTACAGGATGTTCTCCTGCTGGTTGTACCGCTCGCCAGTGTAGATAAACGAGTAGTTCAAGTGCCACCCGCGCCACACCGCCATCACGATCGCCGAGCCGCTATGCCACGGGATATAGGGAATCTGGTGGCGATAGTAACTATCGGACGGCGACGTCACGTCGATCGCCTTCTGGTAGGTGTACTGCACCTTCGTCGTCAGCTCCATCTCCCACGGCAGCGCCAGCGTCACCGACGCCTGAGCGTCAACACCCGTGATATGCACCTTCCCCAGGTTCAACATCGTCCACCGAAACTGCTGCCCCTTGGGGTAGGCCACGATCTTGTCGGTCACCTCGTTATAATACACGTCGCAACCTACGCGCAGGAATCGCAGCACGCCGCTGCGCCGCGTCAGGTCGTAGAGCAGGCCGCCGTTGTACTGCGTCGCCGTCTCGGGCTTCAGGAACGCGTTGCCCATGTCGGTGTAGTACAGGTCGTTGAACGTGGGCATACGGTAGCTCTTCTTGAAAAACGCTCGAGCCACCAGGTTGCACCGGAAAGGCTGGTAGCTCAGGAACACCCCGGGAGTCACCTTGCACTTATCAGGCGCCGTCTTCTCCTGTAGCTTCTCCTCGTCGACGATCGTCGTCAGCACCGACGCCTGAGCCCGGAATTTCCGCCCCAGCGACACCGCCGTGGCAGCCGACAGCCAATGCGTCCACCGATGCACATCCTTATAGTCCGACAGGCCGTTGTACTGGAAATCGTAAGCCGCCGACACCTCCCACCACGGCGTCACGCTCACCTGGTTGGCCCACGAGAAATACACCTCTTGCTGCTTGTAGGTGTTGTCCACCCGCTGTATCTTCTCGTCGTTGTTCACGTAGCGGGTGTAGTCGTAGGCGTACTTGAGGTTGACCTTCGACTGCCAAGCCGTCGACAGTTGTTGCTCTACCATCCCCTGCACGAACGTGTTGCGGTCCCACAGCCGCTCCCCGCGACGCCACACGTTGTTGACGATCGCCCCCGGGATTCCACGCTCCGAGTTGTAATGGTACACAAAAGCCTTCCACCTTCCACGAGGCATATACCCGTGCAACCCTCCCTCCAGTCTAAGGGCTTGGATATCACCGTTCTGCCTAATTGCCGTCGTGTCGTAGGCCACGGCCCCCGAAGGAGTCTTGCGACGGTAACGGAATTTGTACTTGCCCGACGATGACATCCACTCACCGTTGACCGACAGCGACACCGTCCGCGACAGCCGCTGCTCCCACAGCACCGACGGGTTGAACACGTCAAACGACCCCGCCTTCACCCCCACTCGCAAATTGGTGCGCTTACCCCCGACCCACTTCGGCGTCTTGCTCTGCAAGTAGATCGACCCGGCCGAGCCAAACTCCTTCGCGCTCTGGAATATCTCGCTCTTCTGGCCGTTGTAGAGCGACACAGCCTCGATATTGTCGAGCGAGTACTTCCCAAGGTCCACCTGGCCGTTCTGGGCGTTGCCCAGCTCGATGCCGTTGTAGTAGACACCCGTGTGATTGGTGCCCATCGACCTGATGTTCACCGTTTTAACGCCGCCCACGCCCCCGTAATCCTTCAGCTGCACCCCCGAGAAATAGCGCAGAGCGTCGGCCACCGAATGGCTCTGAAGCGACTCCAGCTCCTTCCCGTCCAGCACCTGCGCCGGTATCACGTCCTTATAGCTCTGTGCCACCACCGTCACCTCCTTCAGCTCCACCGAATCACGCATAGTCTCCCCCCAGGCCGCCGGGCAGCCCAGGACGCATAACAGCGTTATGGCGAAGGATAAGATCGGTCTCATTGTCAACGGCGCCCGTCCTCGCAGGCTCATTCTATCGGTTAATCACCGAAAGGCAGGTCTTCTGGCTTCTCCCCTACCGCTCGACGCGCCTTCCCGGTTCCCATCCCTAGGGGCCCTTAGGGGGCCCTTGGGGGGCCTTGGGGGGGCCGGCCTTGGACGGCCATCACGCGTCAGCCCTTAGG
>JAJBVP010000107.1 GCA_020859755.1 Bacteroidales bacterium
GGTCACCTGCAAAACTGTGTGTATGAGTCCCACGGCCAGATTATTAACGCCATCGTAGCCGAGGCGCGGCTACTATAGCCATGAGATGGCACGGGGTAACTTCCACGGAGCCACGGCGCGGCGAGGGTAGCCTAATTTGCGAGATAAGGAAAATAAAGGAAAGGAAATATTGATAAATAAATGATATAATGCGTATTAACGAAATATAATTGATTCCATTGAATGTTGGGAAAGGTGGTTAAATTGCGTTATTTTGTTACTTAGTTTTGTTACTATAGTGAGAGAATTTTTGAATATTCGCGGTGTGGAATTGTAATGTGTGAAACGATGAGAACGAGTTGGTGCGCAACACCATCAAAATTTTAAACGCTTACAAGCCGAAGGTGACGATGGGCCAAGTTGACCGCGATTTTCTGTTGGGGCTCAAAGACTGGCTTTGCAACACCTACCGCACACGCCTGGGCAAAAAGTTGGCCGACTACACCGTTATAAATTACATGGGATGCCTGCGCAGCGCGTTAAATGAGGCCGTAAGAGCCGAGATCATTCCCGACAACACGATGAACAAGCTCACGTTAGGCGCTGATCTTTACACCGTTTCAAAGCTTCTCGGCCACTCAAAAATTGAGACGACCATGATTTACGGAAAGATTATCAACCGCAAAAAGGAGGATGCCGTGGGACTGTTGGACAAGGCTTTTGAGTAATTATTGCACTCCTTTAAGCCGATTTTTAAACGACTTAAAGGAGTGTAATAACAGAAATACTTGATAATCAAATTTTAATTTCTTATCTTTGCGTCAAATTTCAAGCGATGAACAATTTTATTATATCTCGAGAAAAAGAGTGCGATGAGCTTCAAGCTGCCTTGGAGTCCGACCGTTCGGAATTTGTGGTCGTGAGCGGTCGCCGACGTATTGGTAAGACCTATCTTGTGGAAACGTTCTTCGACCACCAATACGATTTCACTTTTGTGGGTGCTCACAACGCACCAGCTTCAGTGCAACGATTGGATTTTGCCAAAGCTCTGACCAAACATTCTGGCCGGCATTGCAAGATCCCGAGAAACTGGTATGCGGCTTTTGACCAATTGGAGGAATATCTTGAAGGACTGCAGCTCGACCGCAAAATTGTGATCTTCATCGACGAGATGCCTTGGGTTGACACGCCGAAGTCCAACTTTGTGGTGGCCTTAGAGCGTTTCTGGAACGGTTGGGCTGCCCGACGTAACGATGTGGTTTTCATCGCTACCGGGTCGGCTACATCTTGGATGTCGGACAAATTATTAGGTAACAAAGGGGGCCTCCATGCACGCGTTACCCGCAATCTGCATCTCGCACCGTTCACGCTTAGGGAGACTGAAGAATATTTATGTACCCGAGGCATTGGATGGGATCGTTACCAAATTACCCAAGCCTACATGGCTTTCGGGGGAGTCCCATTCTATCTTAGTCTATTGGAGAGCCGTCTGAGCTTGGCTCAAAACATCGACGCCCTATTCTTCAGTTCTAAGTCACGACTGAAACAGGAGTTCCATAATTTGTTTCACGCATTGTTCAAGGGAGCTGAGACATATATCAATGTGGTGAAGCTGCTTGCAGAACATTCAGGAGGCCTTACTCACGCAGAGATAGGCGCAGCCCTAAATACCGAAGGGTCTTTTCTGAGCAACGTGCTAAATAATTTGGAGCAATGCGATTTCATCAGCCGTTTCACCCATTATGGCAACGCCAAGCGGGAATCAGTGTTTCGGCTTATCGACCATTATTCCCTGTTCTATCAAAAATTCGTAGGGGATCAAGATCGGCATAATCCCCGCTGGTGGTCCTCGCATAATGATAGTCCTTCAGCGGCGGCATGGATGGGTTGCAGTTTTGAGTTGGTGTGCCTTACTCATGCTGAGCAAATAAAAAAGGCGCTTGGCATCTCCGGCATCTCTGTCGATCTATATACCTGGAGATACAATGGAGACCATTCCAAAGAAATGCCTGGATTCCAAATCGACCTGATTCTTGAAAGAGCAGATCGGCACATTCATCTCTGCGAGATGAAATTCAGCAAGGATAGCTACGCTCTTACTTCTGACTATGAGCAGAAACTTCGTGACCGATCCAGCACGTTTCGGGAACTCACCAAAACCAGAAAAACGATTGTGCACACTTTCATCACCACCTACGGTGTGAGAAATGTGCGTAACCACAGCATCGTGCACTCGGAGGTGACGATGGACGATTTATTCAAAACTTAAATTTTATAATTCAATGAAACTAAACAACTTTTATACTTATGGCACAATTATCAGCAGGAGAGGATTTTGGGGATTTGGATGCCGGTGACGGCGGTGGGGGGGGATTGTGCCGTTATCCCCTCGATCCAGTATTCGCTGGCTGTCCATGGTGTCACCGGATCCAACTCACGCCTGGTGATCCACGTCGCGAACCCCTCGGGCCAAGACCAGTCATCGGCACAACCAGGCACGCTCCCCGCTGCACCCTCACCTGCGTCACCACCTTCCTCTCCCAATCCACTACAGCCACTCCACCCACAAATTCAACCCACTCATCCATACTTTTCCATTCTTTTCAGCCCTATATCCCTGTTTTAACGTTAACTATACCATTGGTGGTTAAACTTTCACATTTACCTTAACCAGCCCCACCCACTGGTCGAAAATCGGGGAGTATTACAATTGGCATCTGTTTGCAACAATTAGCAACCACGCCGACATAAATGCCGCACGTGCTTTCCAAGACCAACTATGCTTGTGCCTGTTAGGAGGTGACAACTTCCCCAAAGAGCAGGCATCACGATAAAAATTATAACTTTGCAAAGGAAAAGAATAATTTTATGAAAACGTGGAAGAAAATTCTGATGTGGGGCGCTGGCGTCACCGCGGTTGTGGCGGCGACGATAGGCGTGTGCTACTGGGTGGTGAGCCGGGCGGCTGAGGGAATGATGTATGAGGCGGTGGAGAATGTGCCATCCCGCAAGGTGGCTGTAGTGCTGGGCACGTCGCCGGTATCGACTTGGAACGGTCGCCGAAACCGTTATTTCGACAGTCGTATACGAGCCGCAGCCGACTTGTATCGAGCCAAGAAAGTGGAACGAATCATCGTGAGCGGTGGCGACTATACCTCGGAGAAAGGCTACAGGGACAATCCCGGCTACGACGAGCCTCAGGCGATGCGAGATTCGCTCGTGAAATTAGGCGTGCTGCCCGTGCATATCGTTCTCGATTACGACGGCACCACTACGATGCGCTCGCTGGCAAAACTGCGTGACGTCTACCACGTCGATTCAGTAATCATCATTTCCCAGCAATATCACAACGAGCGGGCGCTTTACCAGGCCCAGCGTTTGGGAATCGATGCGATCGCCTATAACGCTCCTACGCCCGGGGGGGCCTCGTGGCTGCGAAATCGAGCCCGCGAGTGCCTGGCCCGCATCAAGACTGTCTTCAACCGCCCCTCCTCCTTCGAGTTCACCGACACCGTCAACCCCTTTGTCATTCCATCTTATGAAGCGGAATTTGGTTTGGGAGACTATAACATACCCGCAGGTGAGTTGAAATACGAGGGGCATCCCATGGTGGGGCATTTCTTTGATCGTGAGCGTGTCGATTCCCTCTGGATCGAGACCAATGATAAGGAATTGGATGAGACTTACGAGCGCATATACCTTCCGCGACTTAGCGAAGAAACCGCTGATGAGGTACCATCATGGGTAGAATATGTCTTGGAAAATCGTAAAATCTGGCTTTGCACCACCCATCCACGACTTCCCCGCGTCGTTCTTGCCAATAAGCCTGAAAATTTGGTGGATTTCCAACTGATGTGGGAGGGCGATCTCGATGGTGACGGGTTGGACGATTTCGGGCTGTATTGTTGCGGCTCGGGCAATTCCCAGTGGCGCAGCTATCTTATCATGACTTTCGAACGTAACCGTCTCTGTAAGCTTATAGATTACACCCCCGACACTGACTACAGTTTTCGCGGTAGCGGCCTCGAGGTTGCCGAGCCCGGTAGTCGGCCCGGTTGGGTGAAAATCAATTGCGCGGGTGTTTTTGCCGACCAAGTGCAAGAATTTCCCCGTCATCCCGTTCCCTTCAAACCCAGGATATGACAAAAACGAATATTTGCCTAATTATAGCCATCTCTACCTTGTTCACAAGTTGCGGTCCTAAGACCGCCACTACAGATAGTGTCTATAAGGACAGCGTTTCGGGCGCCACTAATACTATCGTTAATGGCATCCTGCCCAACACAGGCCGGTACAGTTGGGATGAGGAGGAGAACGTGGCGTGGATTTATGATCAGTTGCGAAACGACTCTATTCCCCAATTCGACCTGTCGGGATATGGATTGAGCGACGAGCAACAGATTGCTCTTAACAATACTTCGGTAAATTTTTAAAGTTCACGAGACATAAGCCTCAAAATCGTTAACCCGTTAAAAATCAAGATGTTAGTTAACAAGGTTTAGCATAAAATAATTGGTTAAGTCGCTGATTATCAGTAACTTTATAGTCTTCAAACACAAAAAAGCCATGCTGATTTTCGAGCTACTTAACCAATATGAGGCCATCTGCCGGGGCGCTTTCCTCGGCTGCTCCGCGAAGTTAAACAAAAGTATCAAAACCAACATCATCGAGATACTGCTTTTGATCAGAAACGCTCATCCTACGCTCACAAGCGTCCGCGGCAGCCTAGGGGGGCCGGCCTTGTACGGCCAACATCAAGATTGTAGCAACGTATGCGGCAGCCTAGGGGGGCCGGCCTT
>JAJBVP010000120.1 GCA_020859755.1 Bacteroidales bacterium
ACCCGGCCTGGGGAGAGGCAAATCCCGTCACAGTCCAGGTAGTGCGGAAGGACGGTTATAACTTTGAACTGTCACCGCTGATACCAGCGTATGGTCCGTAGGCACGAAACAAAGCTTTACCCTTGATAATTCATCTACTGCGATAGATGTATACTTGTACCAGGACGAAAACGGATATTATATCGAGATCGACACGCAGAACATGACAGGCGGCACCACGCTGAACTTCAATGTTTCCATGGGATACCCCAACGAGACCTCCGCAGGCGGTAGTGTGACGGTTTCCGGCGCGATTGGAACGGAGAATAAAACAGAAAGCCTTGCATTCAAATGGTACACCCAAACGGATACCTATTCCGTCAAGAAGAGTACCAGCGGCACACCGACCTTTGTGAGCAATGAGGATGGCAACATTTACCTGACCGGGCTGAAGTACACGGTCATACCAACAAGATCGCCTGCTTCTTCGTACGGCAAGGACCATGTTGCGAAATTTACATATGCGGATACACTGGTTTTGCCCAATGGCCTTTCCTGGAGAGACGGGTTGCTTGATGCAATTGACCCTCTATGATGCAAATGTGACCGAACCTGTAACCAATGAAAAAGGTGACAGTGAGACCATCAATCAGCAGGAGCAGGGGACGGGCATCTCCTACACCGGAGAGAAGGAGAACAGCAATTCCGGAGCATTGGTTAGCAACGATAAAGGCACAAACACCGATGCTACCATCACCCTGACGCAGTCGAACGGCGTGATTACCATGGTGGTGCGAACCAGCGCCGGGACTGATACCTACACTATTGGCACGGGCGAATATACCGATCTTTCCACCACTCTGGACGCCATCGGCTACTATGTGACCAATGACACGACCTATACTCTCCTTTGGACGGTAGAGGACGTACGCTGGCGGGGAACAGCTCCGAGGAGTATACCTACACCGCCACGGTGAAGGATACCTTCATGCGCCTGACCGGCGATCAGTTCTGGGATCTGAACCAGAGCGACAGCGAGTACTGGACGGCGAGCAACGTTACCGTGGATGGCCAGGTTTCCAACACAGTGGTAGCCTATAACGCAGAGGATACCCCGCTTGGTCAGGCTACAGTCAACGGCGAGATTTACCGCGATTTTGTTCTGACCAAGGACTATACGGTTTCCGGCAATTCGGTTACAACGGGCAGCATCGTCACCTACACAGTGACGGTGAAGCACGAGGGGACTGCCACCTATGACGCCCTGCCCTTAGTGGATCAGCTGGCCAACGGTCAGGTGCTTCTGGTGCCGGTATCTGAAAATAGCAGCAACAACAGCCTGAGCGATGTGAACACAAGGACCGTGAACGGCACCGATTATTATGTCCTCGATACGGCTGGTACCTACAAAAATGTCAAAATCAATTCCAGCGTGACGGCGGATAAAATCATCGTGGACAGCGACGGCTCGACCCTGATTTACTGCTATCTCGTCGTGAATAAGGATGATACGAAGAACATCACCTACACCACCCTAGTCGAGCAAGAAGGAGATGCCGATGGGTTCTCTCTGAAAAACCAGGTCTGGTTGAACGACCACGAGACCCACCGCCTCTATGCGGAGACCTCCCTGAACGGCAGCGTGCTGAGCATCGAAAAGCAAATCGTTACTGTGGGGGGCAATACGCCCGAGGAGGATGCTACAGTTTCCTACTCCATACTTTCCGGCAATGGGGAACAGGTCATCTATCGCCTGGAACTGAAGAACAACAGCGACAACCCGCTCACAGTGACCGGCGACAAGGTGTATGACGCCCTGCCGGTGAATGTCTTCGGCACCCTCTGGGATGAAGGCAACATCTCGATTTCCGTTGCCTACGGCACAGACGCCACTGTGACAGGCAGCAACTGGGAGACAGGTTGGAGCGTCACCACCGTCGAGCCGGGCAGCGATAGTACAGAGGAAAATTTGGAAGCCACCCAGTGTTACATCGTGTGGACTGGCGACCATACCCTCACCTTCACCGGCAGCGTGTACATCTATGTGACGCTGACCTACCCGTCGGGTGACGCCTGGACCAGCTATTATAATGCATATCAGTCCACCACTCTGGTGAACGCCTTCCACGCCTACGCGCTGGAATCCGAGGTCTCCCACACCATCAGTTCCAAGACCAAGGCCACCCTCTATAAGGGCGTCTACGCTACCGGTCTGACCACCGACAAAACCAGCAGTGGAACGTTCACAGCCAGCGACGAGAACAGCGCCCTTCTCTACTACACCAGCGATTCCGGCAGCAGATACGGCTGTGTGCAGTACTATGTGGTGCTGTACAACGAGGGGCCGGTGAATCTCTACCTGAACACCCTGACCGACACCCTGCCGAGCGGCTTTACCTATATCAACGATAGCGTAACGATCGCGACGGACACAACGGGCATTACGGTTTCGGATAGCTCCGGGGAAAGTGTAGAACTCATCACGGATTGCAGTGTGGCGGATACTGCCAACAAAAATGCGACCGGAAGCGTATCGTTTAATATCTCAGGCGGAAGTCTGGGCAGCGATACTACGGGGTACTATCTGAAGCCCGGTCAGGCCGTCGTATTCACCTACAAGGTGCTGACTGGCACGACTACGGGGGATAGCGAGACCAACACCATCACCATGCCGTTCAATGACTATGTGGGCGGTGGCCTGTCCGTTAGTGAGAAAGTCAGCGCAGATACCGTCACTGGCAGTTGGTACAACAGGGAGTCCCTGAGAAACGACGGCGGCACCAACCTTGTGACGGATAAGGACAGTGATGGCAACATCACCTATACCCTGAGCTCCAGCGTCACTGTGGCGTGCGGCGAGATCCGCCCCGCCATCACCAAGAGCGCGACAAGCACCTCGTATGGTACGGCAGACGTCATAACCTGGAATATCACGGTGACCAATGAGGGCGAGAGCACCATGACAGATTACTCCATTACCGATGTCATCGAGTCGCCCTATGTGTTCTATTCTAAAAATACTACAAGTTATAATAAGACTGGCTATACCTTGTATTACACTGTGACAGATGAGACAGGTACTAGCTACACATATTATATTTGCAATTTTTATAACTTTGGCGCTGACGAATATCAGATTTATACGTTCACTAAGAGTTCTATCACTCCTAATAGTAAAAAGTCAGCAGGCTATGGCACCTCGATCTCTTGCTATGCGTATTACTATAATATGGGAAGTGACTATGGCAGAGTTTCGGCTACAGTGACCGTGGATAAGGATGATGATGGCAACTATGTTTTGAAGGTTGATTTTGCCGACGCAAGATTCGCCCTTGCAGCCGGCACCACAGGCGTCCTCACCGTCAGCACGCAGAACCCCACGTCCACCAATACAAACGGCACGATTGAAAACGCCGCCTATGTCACCCCTACCAGCCAGACCTTCACTGATGTGGGCAGTGTCGGCATCGAAGTACCGGAGGGCGAAGAGGACGGAGAGGAGGTCGTGGATTACCAGCACTCGGTGGAGTCCAAGGCCCAGGTTCCCGTCAGCTACGCCTCCGGCACCACCTCCAGCAAGGGGGTGACCGAGCTGGATGACAATGGGGACATAACCGGTAATTCCGTTACATCCAGCACCACCACCTCGGCACTGGGGCTGACCGACGACAGCAGCACCTTCCAATACACCCTGACGGTGAACAATGGAACCTCTCCAATCAACAGCCTGACGCTGTGGGACAGTCTGCCAGAGGTTGGCGACGCCGACGTGATTACCGGCGCCTCACGGTACAGCCAGTTCAAGGTGTCGCTGGCCGATGTTCCCGGCTTTACAGTGACGGTGACAGACGGCACCACCACCTATAACCTCGAGGCGGGGACGGACTACACCATCCAGTATACCAGCGACACCTCGTCAACGGCTGATTTGACCGATGACTCGGTTACCTGGACGGAGGAACCCTCTGACGACACCCGCGCTTTCCATGTTATCTTCAAGTTTGGCGACGGCTGTAAGCTCACTTCCATCCCAGCAAACGCCACGGTCACGGTGACATTCAACGCGGTCATCGACGGCGGCGCGGATTCCGGCGCTACGGCGTGGAACAGCTTTAGCTACAGTTATACGACTAGCAGCAGTGGGACGCCGATCACGGCCACGCCGCTGCAAGTGGGTGTTCAGGCTCCCTATGTGCCCACCCTGGTCAAGCAGGTGCAGAACGTGGACGGCAGCACGATTACCCTGACGAAAGATACAGAGTACACCTTCCTGATTTACCAGGGAAGCGAATTGGAAGACGTGGATACCTCTGACGTACAGGCGTTGCTGGAGGCCCTGAATGAAAATAACAGCACCTTCACCGTGGTAACGCTGAAGGTGGAGGCCGGTAAGGGAGCCGACAGCATGGCCCTGGAGGGTCTGCATGCGTACACGCTTACGAAGGGGAGCGATGGTACCTATACCTACAGCGAAAACACCGAGTCCGAATGGACGTGGGAGAATTACGTAGACTACACCGTCGTTGAGCTGACCCAGGATGAGACTTACCCCTTCTTCACCTGGAGCAACGGGAGCAGCACAGCTTACGAAAATTCCTATACGTTCCAGTACAAGAATAATACGAACGTGACGCTGACCTGCGTCAACCAGGTAGAATCCTATGAGCTCCCCTCCGCCGGCGGCGCAGGCACTTGGATGTACATCCTGATCGGTACAGTCCTCTGCTGCGGCGCAGCCGTAGTGCTGCTCCGGCGCAAGGAAAGCGAGTGACGCATAGCGGGAACTTCTGACAGGT
>JAJBVP010000260.1 GCA_020859755.1 Bacteroidales bacterium
CCCTCGAGCAGCCCCGGCTGGCTCCCCCTCGAGGATTTCCGGTTGGCTCCCCCTCGAGGATTTCCGGTTGGCTCCCCCTCGAGGATTTCCCGGTTGGCTCCCCCTCGAGGATTTCCCGGCCCATTGGTCAAGATCTGTCGTGCAGTCGTTTATTCGTGCATTCGTGCCTTCGATCCCTCGATTCCATGACCCACGAATAAACGACTGCACGACTATTCCTTGATGCCGACGTCAATCGGCAAGCCGATTGGTAGCGGGGTGGGTGGCGGGCTCTCCCTGCAACCCACCACCCCATGAGCTGTCGCTCATGGCGGTAGCGGGCTGCATTCGGTGTTCGGCACGCCGAACACATCTTCCCTAAAATTCTGCTAGACTTTTATGTCCAGCCTTTGAGAAGGGCTCAAAAAGGGACAAAACGCCCAGAGATTGCCGTGTTTCTCCAAATATCCAATTATGGTCATTTGCAACTTCAAGCCCTTGATCCTAGGCGAAAGCCTTTTAATCACCATTTTATCCTTGCCTAGACGCCTCGCCTCAAGACTACCGCCAGGATAAGTACGGCCTGAGCATAAAAATTGGCTTTCCAATGTATTGGAGTTGATTATCGAGTATCTCCCATTGGCATCTTCAAGATAATATTTACCAGATAAGAATAGTGAGCTTTTAACCGCCTTGCCTGCTTTGACTTGATTCGGGAGAAGCATTTCTTCCTCTTTGGGAGTTTTTTGGAGGTTTATAATCTCGGCATCTTGCACCATCACCATTTCCTCATCTCCCTCTCTCATATCCACAACTCTGGGTTCTCCTTCTCTTCGAGTACAACCAGCTGAGATCTTTTGGATTCCTGCGTTCCCTTCTTCCCCCTCATAGTAATGTTGCCAGTCGAAATCGCTATCAGGTAGGCCAAATCTACGATACATGCCCACGTTATCAAGTATAGCACAGCGTTTGTCCCCATTTTTTCGCAATCCACGGCCAACCTGTTGGAGATATTTGACTAACGACTTCGTGGGACGGGCTAGTTGAACAAATTCGATATCAGGGCAGTCGAATCCCTCGCTAAAAATATCCACATTCACAATCACATCCAACATCCCTCGCTTGAACTCCTCGACGATCTGTTTTCGTTCCTGTGCGGGAGTTTCGCTGTCAATGTTTTTGATCCTTACCCCATGGCTTTGGTATTGCCAGCAGATATGCTCGCTATGCAGTCGCGAGATGCTATAAATTATCCCCTTTTTACCTTTCACAAGCTTCTCGTAGCTTTCGTACAACTGCGAGCGAATCGAGTCGCGGTCCATCACTCGCTCCAATTCGCTAACTTTATAGTCGCCATCACGCCCCATCTCTTTCAATCCGTCCACCGATTGTTGAACCATGGAGGATGAAGGAATCGAATAATACTGATACGGTGCTAGCCACCCACGTTGGATAAATTCCTTGACAGAGGGAGAAGGCACAAAAGCCTCAAAAAGATGCGTGAACCCTTGGCGATTCATGCGCCAAGGAGTGGCTGTTACACCAAGAATTTTCGCCTCGGGGAAGAGACTCCAGAGTTTGCGATACGATGTCGCCAACGCGTGATGAGCCTCATCGATTATCACATAATCGAAGCCTAGTTTTTGAGCCAAAGAAGAATTGCCCGGATGGGTCAACGTTTGAATCGACGCCACTTGCAAGGGCAATGATAGGTCGCGTCGTTCCTTCTGGATACCGGCCAGTATCCCGTGCTCAAGATGATATCGGGAGAGGCTAGCTGATATCTGCTCGATCAACTCGCTGCGATGCGCGATGATGAGGATGCGCTGAAGGTGGTTCCGCTCCAGCCCGTATACAGCCACATCGCGTATCAACGAGGTGAACAGGCGCGTTTTACCAGTGCCCGTTGGCATCTGGTACAACACGCTGTCCACCTCATCCCAATGCCTAAAGATTTTGTTCTTGGCATCTTGTTGGTAATCGCGAAGGGTACGGTCTACTTGGCAAACATCGCTACATTTCATCCTCGCTAGGCGACATACTGTAAAGAATGTTTTGCAAGCTGTTGACATTGGCTTGCGTCAAGTGGCTGTTTTTGCTCGTTGTCCAGGACTTACGCAGGTTGATAAAGTCGGTGAGCCACTTCAATCGCTCCTTCTTGGATGTCGACTCCGTGGGGAACAGGGTAAACTCCTCAGCAAAGGTAGCGAATGAAGGGTCATCATCCTTTTTGGCTATCCAGTGCTTCTCGATTATTTTGTGATAGTCGGCGGGTTGCAGATAGTCGGTCCAGTCGGAAGCGGTGGTGTCCAGATCCTCTCCAGCCTCAATCATTCGATTTTGGCAAATAAGTCGTATATCCTGCACGCTGCTGCGCCAGGCATCCCCGAAAAGGTCCTTCAGTTTGGCGAGCACTCGTTCTTTTAGCAAGGATTCTATCTCCTCACCTATTTGTTTGCCTTGCTCTTGGAGTTCTTTGTCCTGAGTTTGGAGCCATTCGGTGAGGCCTTCAGGGTTATACTCGGGGATTTGGTTGTGAATAGCGTTTTGGAAAAGTCTCACCCATGTGGTATCGGCTCCTTGGCCGCGCATCAAGATCAAATCATTGCGGTCGCTTTCGGGAATGTTATTCAGGTAATTGATCAGCACGCCTAGATAAGGCTTTACAGCCTCCATGCGTTGTGGCAACTGTGCCAACTGATCGATTTGGTGAGTCCTTATTAAATGGCTGTTAATGCTTCCAAGCACCACGATGAAGGCATACATACCTCGGTTGCACTCGATGAAGGTGTCATAAGTAGTATCCTGGGAAAGACCGTTTTTCACCCATATTAGAGCGTCCTTAACGAAACTAGAAATCCTTCTTTTGGCCTTGTACATTTCTTGCCCATGGTCATGGTTGTTGGTGTCATATAGACAGATGTCCTGGTTGTCGGTGTAACTCTTCTTGCTCCCTTTGGGCAAGAAACCACTGGCCTTGAAAGCCAACTCAAAGGGTTTGAAGGTCAAATCGGCTTTGTCCTCTCCCACTGATATTTTTTGGAACAGAGGGCCGTTGGAATCTCGTGATAGCTCTTTAATGATAGATGAACGCAACGCAAGCATGCGAGAGTCGATGTTAGGGGAATTCCAATAGAGATCCTCGGCCAAGTCAAGACGCAAGTTGGGGCTCACAGCCTTCTGGTTCTCGTTGATATCCATGAAAATCTTGAGTTGCTCTTGCGACTCCATGTTTTGGAATGCCACAACGGGAATAGTATTACTGTTCTTATATTGGGATCCGGCATAACCGTAAACGCGATGCTGGCCGTCTATAATGTAAGCAATACCATAGGCGTTGGGAATGATGAGCGTGCCATGACGGGCGTCGGTATCTCCAACCTTGCCGGCCGATTCAAATTGGATTTTCATCTTTTTGTTGCCCGACACGTCGAAATTCACGATGATGGAATTGGGGAAGTATCCACCTTCGTCGATGAATTTGGTGATACCCTTTAGGCGAGAGGGCACTAGTAATCGCTGATAAGTAGGCGCTGAGAAATCGTTCACCTTGGTGCGATGGAGCACAAAGCCTATTTTCAGTAATTTTTCTGGCTCGATCGACAGCATATAATAATCGTGGCCTCCCATCGAGCCCCTCAAAGCTGGTATTCTGATTTTTTCGTCGTTGTTCAATTCATCCTTGAACATCAAACCCATAAATTGATACATCACCGAGGTCGTGTACTTCTCAATAAGGGCTTTTACATAGTTGTAAGCGTTCTCATTGAAATGGAACACCTTCATCTCCTTCATGCGCTTTAAGTCCTCAGAACTCTCCGAAAAGGTGTATCCCCGGGTAGCGAAGATGAATTTCACTTTCTTAGGCCCATAGATTTCTTGCAAGGCTCGGGTCACGCCCTCTTTGTATAGCTTAATGCTGTCTAATTCGGTTTTGAAATTCTTGCCGTGTTGCTTGTCCGTGGCCTTGCATTCCACTACAAAAATTGCGTCGTCGCCCACGGCCACAACATCGAGTTGCTTATGTTGGCCATCTTCAGGGCCCCAGGGTACTACAAGGTTTTCATCAAGATTGAGGATTTTGAAGCCCAGTTCATAGAACATGGTCCAGATGTTGTCCTCAAACAAGCGGCCACATTCTTTTTTCTTCTGCACCCTAGCTTTCCTCTTGAGGCGTTCATATTCTTCCCAGCCGGCCTGAATGTAGCCTTCGAGTTCATTCAACTCCACGTTCAACATGTCATATTCTAGCTTTTTAGCCTTATACTTGCTGTTCAGCGTTGAGGAGTTCCCCGGGTCAATCATGTGCTGGAGGATCAGTTCTCGCTGTGATTGTGTTAAAAAAGGCATATCGATTATTTTTGATGGTTCATTGTGATGTATTCCAGTATCTTTTTGCACCATAGCACTATACCATGGCAACGGCGCACCAAAGTGGAGTTTTCAGCCAATTCGGGAAAATATATCGATGCTATGCTTAAAGCATATTGGTCAATGTCGCACTCCGGGAACAAGGCAAGCCGAGCGAACACCCGGCCCATTACCTCGTCGTTCAACACGCATTCATAAACACCTTCGGTTTTATTCAGCCCACCTTTAGCCATAATACGGTTGCACAACGACGTAGGCATACAGTTTTCGTCAATCAAGCCAAGATATTCACAAGCGAAGGTGTAATACTGAGCTTGACGCCGCGTGAAGCCAATGTATTCAGCCACCTGCTCCATCGAGGAGCCAGGGAAGCCGTATAGATAGCTTGCCACGTCGATCACAGTGTCAAGATTGTTGGCTTGGGGCAACGATATTTTTCTTGGTGTCATGGCGTAAAATTTTATTGTCCTCAGTGTAATTCATGATTAAAACCTCCTTCTCGGGCTTACGAGTAGTAGCATGAGCGTTTATCGACCGAGGAGCACTTATCTCCTCTATGCGATACCCCTTAAACAACTGATGAAAATATGATTCTCCGTTGTCATCCAGGGAATAAGAGTTGCTGAGCATCCAATAAACGCCTCGGTCACTCATATAGTCACAAAACAGTTTCAAGTCCTTCTGTTCCTTGTCGTGGAATCCGCTTCCGTGATATCCATGAAACCTTGAGGTTTTGGAAATCGGGCGATATGGAGGGTCAAGATATACAAAAGTCCTCTGCTCGGTATGACCATAAACGGCGTTCTTATAATGGCCTGTTAGAATCTCCGCTCTCTGCAAGGCTATATGGTCAATATCGATCAAGACTTCGTCATAAATGTTGGGGTGCTTGTATCTACCGAAAGGCACGTTAAATTTACCCTCCTCGTTTTCGCGGTAAAGGCCATTGAAACACGTGCGGTTAAGAAAAATCAACTTGGCGGCTTTGACATTCAAGTCGCTGGTCTCTCGATTATACTCCTCCCTCATCCTATAGTAGTACTCTTTTTGTCTTTCATGATTGGGAAGAGCCATATAAGTCTCTTCGATGGCTTTTAGCATCTTTTTGAGTTCGTCGGGATGTTCCTTTATCATTCGGTAGGAGTGTATCAAGGCTGGGTTGATGTCGTTCAACACCGCTTTTACTCCTTGATATTTCTCTAAAATCCTGAAAGCCAAAGCCCCGCCTCCCACAAATGGTTCAATGTAGGTGGCATCCTCTCCTTCTGAAATAAAGCAGGGTAAGTGTTCCTCCAGTATTGGGAGCAGCCGCGTCTTGCCTCCAGCCCATTTTACAAAGGGTTGAGGACGTTTTGGCGCTAAAGGAGGAAGGGGCATAATGTGTGTCGCTCCATGCCGAAAGCCCCGACGGCATTTTAGTGGGGATGAACGGATACGTGGGCTCTGTAACCGTTGCTCGTCCCCAGAGAGTGGCCTTTCCACGTGCCGTATCGATAGGACGGTACAACGCAGAAACCCACGTACTGGCATATAGCCATATTGTAAGCTGCCAGGGCAGATTACGACTATACAACCAAGCGTGAGCATCATCGTTGCGTTTGTCCTTATCGAAATATATATTGTGGAAAGTTACTCTCGTGGAGGACAAAGCGCTGATTAACGCTCCGTTTATATTTAATCACTGAGCATCGCTATGCTCATCTTCCGCAAAAATAGGCATTTTTACTCATCCCGCAAAAAAATGCCGCAAAAAGATCCAGCATTTGGCTCTTTGCGGCAGTGTGAGTAAAATTAAAGGGCTAGGGATTGAGAGGAGGGGTAAGTGAGCGGGGGGTTAGATGACTTCGAGGTTGGCGGCGAGGCGCTGGCGCACGACCTCATACATCATCACGCCGGCGGCTACGGAGACGTTGAGGGAGCCGATGTGGCCCATCAGGGGGATCGAGACCATGGTGTCGCACTGGTGGAGCACCTCGGGGGAGATGCCCACGTCCTCGGCGCCCATGACGATGGCCACGGGACCGGTGTAGTCGACCTGGGTGTAGTTGATGTCGACTTTCTCGCTGGCGGCCACTATCTTGTAGCCGTTGTCCTTGAGGTATTTAATGGAGTTGACGAGCGATTTCACGCGGCAGACGGGGAGGCGGAGCAGGGCGCCGGCCGAGGTCTTGACGGCGTCGCCCTGCACGCTCACCGAGCCGTGCTGGGGGATGACAATGGCGTCGACGCCGGCGCACTCGGCCGTGCGGGCAATTGCGCCGAAGTTGCGCACGTCGGTGATGCCGTCGAGGATCATCATGAACGGTAGCACGCCGTCCTCGTACAATTCGGGCACGATGTGGTCGAGACGGTGATAAGTGATGGCCGACAGCAGGGCCACGACGCCCTGGTGGTTTTTGCGGGTGAAGCGGTTGAGTTTTTCCAGCGGCACGCGCTGCGACACGATGCCGTTGGCCTTGATTTTCTGGAGGAGCTCGTCGGCGAGGTCGCCGTGCAAGTCCTTCTTAATCATCACTTTGTCGATCTCTTTGCCGGCGTCGATGGCCTCGATCACGGCGCGGATACCAAAAATCATCTCGTTATTGTCCATAAAACCACTGAATTTAGAAAGGTCGGGATTTTATAATTTGACCACACAAGGGCACGAAAAAACACCAAAAGTGGCTCTTTATTTTAGGCCCAGGAGGGAGCGGGCGGCGGCGCGGGCGGCCTCATCAATATGAGAACCACTAAGCATCACCGCAAGTTCATCCACGCGGGCAGATTCGTCGAGCGGGCGCACGCGCGTGTGGGTGGCCAGATCGTCGTCCTCCTTATATACCTTGTAGTGGGCCGAGCCTTTGGAGGCGACCTGCGGCAGGTGGGTGATGGCGATCACTTGGATGCCGCCTGCGGCGATGCGGGCCATGAGTTGGCCCATGCGGTTGGCCACGTCGCCCGAGACGCCGGTGTCCACCTCGTCGAAGATGATGGAAGGTAGCTGCATTTTGCTGGCAGCCAACGACTTGATTGACAGCATCAATCGGGAGATCTCGCCACCCGAGGCGGTGCGAGCCACGGGCATCGGCTCTTGGTTTTTGTTGAATGCGAATAGGAATTCGACAGCGTCGGCTCCGGTTGACGACAAGTCGGCGGGTCGCACCTGAATATCGCACACCAAGTTCTTCATACCCAGCGGAATAGCTCGCTCGGCGAGGTCGGCGGCGAATCGCGATGCCTCTTCGCGGCGTGCTTGCGACAGCTCGGCGGCTGCCTCGGTGGCCAGAGTCTTGGCTTGTTTGGCCGTACGCTCCAGCTCGCGTAGGGTGTCGTCGCTGTTGTCGATGGCGGCGATTTTATCCTCAAGCGACTGGCGCAGAGCGAGTAATGCCTCCACCGAGTCGACGTGGTGCTTGCGCTCGAGGGTGTAAATCTCGTTTAGGCGGTCCTCGACGGCTTCAAGTTCGCCTGGCTCGCAAGAAATCTGCGAATCGATGTCGGCGAAAGTGTCGGCGATGTCGCGCAGTTCAATCTCCACTGTTTCAAGGCGTTGGCGCAATGCATCGGCATCCTCGAGCGTGTCAACGAGGTTTTCGGCATGGGCAAGCGCCTCTTGTAACAGGTCGATGGCCGAGCTGGTGTCGTCGTTACCCTCGAGGGCTTGGTTGATGCCGCTCAATTCCTCCTTGATTTCGGTGACGTTGCTGAGGATTTCGCGCTGATGCTCAAGCTCTTCCTGCTCACCCTCTTGCAGACGCGCCTCGGTGAGTTGGTCGAGCTGGTAGCGTGTAAACTCCTCGTCGGCTTGTGCGGCCTCCAGGCCTTTTTTGGCTTTGCGGAAGGCGTTGACGGCGGCTTTCAGGCGACCGTAGCGGCGATGGTATTCGGCGAGCCTTTCCCCGTTATTGGCCAGGGAATCAAGTATTTCGAGCTGGTAAGCGGGGGAGGCCAGCAGGAGGTTTTGGTGCTGGGAGTGGAGGTCGATTAGTTGGAGCGCCACGGCGCGCAACACGTTGAGTGTCACTGGTGAATCGTTAACGAATGCGCGCGAGCGTCCGTTGGGCGACAGCTCGCGGCGCAGGATGGCACGCTCGGGATCCCAGTCGATGTCGTTTTGGTCGAAAATTTCCTTAATCCCCTGAGGGAGAGCGGTGAAAGTGGCCTCGATGATGGATTTGCGGGCCGCGTCGGTCACCATTTTCGAGTCGGCGCGATCGCCCAGAAGCAACGACAGAGCGCCGATCATGATCGACTTTCCGGCCCCGGTCTCGCCCGTTATGATGTTGAGCCCCGGGGCGAAATCGATGTCGATTTGGTCGATCAGGGCGTAGTTGGATATATGCAGTGATTCGATCATCGCGCTATTTGTTAGTGCCGTTTTTGATCTTTGTAATGCGGTCGGTGTCAGTGGGATAGATGGGCGTGAGGATGTCCACTACCTTCTCGCGCTCGGTCACGGAGCCTTTGGTGTAGATGTTGACCAATTCGTCCAATTTGGCGTCGCGAAACATCGACAGGGCCACCGACATCGGAGCGCTGTTGTACACCTTTGAGAGATTTTCGAGGGTGGATGTGATTTTGGCGCGACCCTTGTCGGGGCTCACCGACATCTCGTCGAGCCCCAAGCGGTGATAGTCGTAATACAGGTCGCGAATGACGGCCGTGCCAGGGTCGGTCCACGCCGCAAGCACCGAGGCGCGGTTTTTGTTGTCCTCAAAGGCTTTCCAACCGGTTTCGCCGGCCGATTGGGCCTGCTGCACCACTTGCTGGCACATCTCGTAGAATTGGCTGCCGCCGCGCGACGAGAACGAGTCGAAGTCCACTGCCAGAATCAGGTAGGCATAGAAGTTGAGGATCCCTGTCACTTGGCTCTCCCAGTTGGTCATATTGAACGTAAGTGGCTCATTCTCTTGGTATTCGAATTCGATTTTCGAGTCTTGGAAGTTGATCAGCGTGGTGGTGTAGGAGGAGTTGTACACGGGCCGGGTGGACTGCACTTGCAGGGTGCCTTTCATCGTGTTGTCGCTATACTCCTTGATGGTGAAGAACAATCGGCACTCAATCTTCTCATTAGTAGAGAATTGGGCGTTGGTGAACTTGGTGGTGTTCATGTATTCGTTCATGGCCTCTTGGAGGGTGGTGAACACCGATTTGTTGGTGCCCGACACCTGATCGCTGTTGATTTCTACGGTGCAGTTAAGCTCCTGAGCGTCAATGGAAAAGGCGAACAAAAGCATGGCTACGACAGCGATGCGTCGAAGCCATAGAATTGGTGTAATATGTACTGTAATCAGCTGTTTCATAGGTTAATATGGTTGAGAATAGAAGCGGCGACGGCGGCTTTTGTGCCGAAAGGTAGCTCGGTTGCGGTGCCGTCGGATGCGAAAAGGGTGACGCGATTGGTGTCCACGCCAAAGCCCGCATCGGGGCTTTTCAATGAGTTTAAGGCGATGAAATCCAAGCCTTTACGACGCATTTTGTCGAGGGCGTTGGCCTGCTCGTTGTCGGTTTCGAGAGCGAACCCTACAAGCACCTGTCCCTCGCGTTTGGTCGAGCCGAGCGCGGCGGCGATGTCGGGATTCTTAACCAGCTCAATTACAGGCGCTTCGTGCCCCTCGCGCTTGATTTTATGGTCGTGATACTGGGCCGGAGCGTAGTCGGCCACGGCGGCGCACATGATTGCCGCGTCGGCTTGCGGCCACTCCTGGACACACGCGTCGTGCATCTCGCGGGCCGATTCCACGCGTATCACGTTGATATTGGGATGCTTGGCCTTAAGGCTTACGGGACCGCTCACCAACGTCACCTTGGCTCCACGGCTTGCGGCCTCTTCGGCCAGGGCGTAACCCATTTTTCCCGTGGAGAAATTGCCGATAAAACGCACTGGGTCAATGCGTTCGTAGGTAGGGCCAGCCGTTATTAGCACCTTTTTCCCGGCCCATTGCTCGCTCAGGGCGAAATGGCGCTCGAGGGCGGCGACGATGGTCTCGGGTTCGGCCATTCGGCCCTTGCCCACGAGGTGGGATGCCAATTCGCCCGCCTCGGCCTCGATTACCGTCACGCCGTCGCGCAGGAGAGTGGCAAGGTTGCGCTCGGTGGATGGATGTGCCATCATGTCGAGGTCCATGGCTGGAGCGACAAACACGGGAGCCTTGGCCGACAAATAGGTGGTAACCAGCATGTTGTCGGCAACACCCGTGGCCATTTTTGCCAGCGTGCAAGCGGTAGCGGGGGCGATAACCATCGCGTCGGCCCAAAGCCCGAGGTCGACGTGGGAATGCCACTCGCCGGTGTTGGCTGTAAAGAATTGGCTTACAACGGGTTTGCCGCTAAGGGCCGAGAGCGTGACCGGGGTGATAAATTCCTTGGCGGCCGGGGTCATAACCACCTGCACCTCGGCGCCGGCCTTTATGAGCAGGCGCAGAAGCATGGCGCTTTTGTAAGCGGCGATACCGCCGGTGATGCCGAGGATTATATGTTTGTTTTTAAGCATTTAGCGTTTAGCATATAGCGTTTAGCATTTAGCATTTGGCCTAATACCTTATTCATTAGCCACTAACCACTAACCATTAACCACTAACCATTAACCACCAACGACTACCGGCCCAGTCGCATTTTGATGCGGGTGAAGACATCCTTGGTGTTCTGGGCGAAGTCGCCTTGGAGGATCCAGGCGTAGTAGCCCGGGTCGCGGCGGATAACGTCCTCGGCCAGTTGTCCTTTGTATTTGCCAAAGTTGATCACCTCGCGGTTTTTGTCGTCGAAGACCACACGGCCCATGAGGTCGACGTTGCGGTTCTGTCGCGAGTACTCGGAGAGGGCTTCTACGTCGCGGGGCAGGTCGGGATAGCGCTCGAGCTGTGCCTCGAGCACCTCGAGGGTGGCCATGGTGTCGGCAGCGGCCGAGTGGGCGTCCTCGAGGTTTTTGTCGCAATAGAAGCGATATGCGGCCACGAGTGTGCGCTGCTCCTTCTTGTGGAAGATAGTCTGCACATCGATGAAACGGTGCTTGGAGAAGTCGAACGACAGCCCCACGCGGCCAAACTCCTCGGCCAACATCGGGATGTCAAACTTGTTGGAGTTGAATCCGGCGATGTCGCTACCCTCGAAGAAACGGGCCACCTCCTTGGCTATCATCTTGAAAGTGGGGGCGTTGGCCACGTCCTCGTCGTGGATTCCGTGCACGGCGGCGGCTTCGTCGGGGATGTGCATCTCGGGGTTGACGCGGCGGGTCAACGGCTCCTCGGGGATCTCCTTGCCGGGGTTCCACTTGATAAGGGAGATTTCCACGATGCGGTCGCGGGTTATGTTGGTGCCCGTGGTCTCCAGGTCGAAAAACACCAGCGGACGTTTCAGTTGCAGGTTCATGTGGGGGAGTGTTCGGTTGTCAGTCTTCAGTTTTCAGTGGCTGAAGCCTGAAGACTAATTTAGAAATCGGTAACGTTCATGGGCATGAGGAGCATCAGCAGGTCGGAGTCGGCCTCGTTTTCGTCGGGGACGATAATCACTGGGCGGCCGGGATCGGAGAGCTTCATGATGATGTCGGTGGTATTGATCGTGGTGCAGATCTCCACGAGATAGGGTGCGCTGAGGCCGATCACCATCGAGTTGCCCTCATATTGGCAGGGGAGTTCCTCGAAGGCCATGGAGCACACGGTGTTGTCCTGGCTCTTGAGCACGACCTTGTTGTCGCCCAGCTTGAATTTCACCAGGCCGTTGCCAGCCGACACGAAGATGCCCACGCGGCGCACGGCGTTGACGAATGTCGAGCGGTCGATGGTCAGGTGCGAGGGGTTGTTCTGGGGGATCACACGGTTGTAGTCGGGGAAGTTGCCCTTGATGAAGCGGCAGTTGAACGTGTAGTCGTCGCTCTCAAAGGTGGCGCTCTTGGCCTCCACCTTGATTCTCACCTCGGTGTCCTTGCCAAAGACGTTCTTGATAATCGTGGCGGGCTTGA
Organism: Bacteroidales bacterium; assembly: GCA_020859755.1. Taxonomy (GTDB): domain Bacteria; phylum Bacteroidota; class Bacteroidia; order Bacteroidales; family Muribaculaceae; genus JAJPXC01. Next base: position 12,287 of record JAJBVP010000260.1, read on the forward strand.
CGGGAAGGATGAACTTTCCCTCCACGCCGGGGGCCGACATCGAGTTGCGGTAGCGCACGAGCTTGCGCGTGTCGGTGGCCACGAAGGTGATGGCCTCGGGGGTGATGTCCCAGAGGATACCCATCATCTGGGGGCGCAACTCGTCGCCGCTGACGGCGAACAAGGTGTTGTCGATACCCTTGATGACCTGCTCGCCGGGGGCCTTGAACTCCATGGGCTCGTCACCCTCGTCCTCTTTCTTTGGCTGTGGATACTCGATGCCGTTGATGGCGATAAGGTTGTACTCGCCGCCGGGGTAGGTGATCTTGACAGCCAGGTTGCTGTCGTCGATGTCGAAGCGGATCGGTTGCTCGGGGATGGCTCCCAACAGCTCAACCATGCGGCGGGCGTCGATGCAGAACAGGCCGCTGCCCTCGGGCTCGGTCACCAGGACGCGGGCGGTGAGCGTATGCTCCATGTCGGAGGCCGTGATGGTGAGCGAATTGCCCTCAAAGCGGAAGAGGAAATTGTTGAGGATCGTTAGCGCGTTTTTGGAATTGATCACCTTGCTCACGGCCGAAACGTAGCTGTAAAGCGTCTTGCTGGGAACGGTAAATTTCATATCGTGTAAATTTAAGATTATACGGGTGTTACGGGGCGTTGCGGGGCCCGATGTCAGGCGGCGCGACCACATAGCACGGCCCACACCGCCAATTAACCTACAAATATACTACAAATTTTTGAGCTACGGCCATCCCAGGGGATGAAAAATTGCCAAGACGGGAAAAATGCGTAACTTCGCGGGCGAAATGGGCCTCGGCCCGTGGTTACCCTGAGTGCTTGCAACCTCGTAAAAAACAAGATTCATGAAAGAAATATCCAATACGTCGGCGACTCGATGTCGCCCCGACACCTTTTCGGCAACTTTTGTGTGCTTGGCGGCGTTGTTCTGCGTGTGCCTTATTGTGAGCAATATACTGGAAATCAAGACGGTGGACATAGGCCCGTTGACTATCACGGCGGGCGTGATCGTGTTCCCGGTGAGCTACATGATCAACGACTGCATCGTGGAGGTGTACGGCTTCCGCAAGGCGCGGCTGGTGATATGGCTTGGTTTTGGGCTGAGCCTGTTGACCATCATCCTCATTCACCTGGGGATGCTTCTGCCGGGGTCGAGCGAGTGGGACGGCCAGGACGCTATGGAGCGCGTGTTCATGTCGGTGCCGAGGATCCTGGCGGCGAGCTTCGTGGCTTTCATCTGTGGCTCGCTGGTTAACGCCTGGGTGATGGCCCGCATGAAAAAGCCGGGCATGAAAGGCTTCTCGCTTCGGGCTATCGTCTCGACGCTGTGGGGCGAGGGGGTCGACTCGGTGATATTCTTCCCGATCGCCTTCGCCGGAGTGTTGCCCTGGGGGATGATCGCCACGCTGGTGGTGACCCAGGCGCTGATCAAGACCCTCTACGAGGTACTCGCGTTGCCGTTGACGCGCACGGCCGTAGCGGCGTTGCTCCGCCTTGAGTCGCGCGCTAATGATGTCGCTAATCCTATATAAAAAAGCGATTTATTGAAAATTTAAGGGCAAAAATTGCTCGCGATTGAAAAAAAGTTCCGATATTTGCAGTTGCAAATTTCCCCCGCTTCCCACGGAACGAGGTAAATCACTGCGTATCAATGATTTTTTTAATTTATCAACTTTATAAACCATCACTAAAATGACTAAAGCTGACATTGTCAACGAAATCGCCCGCACTACCGGCATCGAGAAAGCCAATGTGCTCGACACCATCGAAAAATTCATGGAAGTAGTGAAGGACTCTCTTGCCAACGGCGAGAACGTTTACCTCCGCGGCTTCGGCAGCTTCATCGTGAAGACCCGCTCCGAGAAGGTTGCCCGCAACATCTCCAAGAACACCACTATCGTTATCCCCGAGCACAAAATCCCCGCTTTCAAGCCCGCTAAGGTGTTCATGGAGGACGTGAAATAAGCCACGAGCTTTAGCCATCTCCCACGAATTCACCAGTTTATTAACCATAAAATTAGCGTAAAATGCCCAGCGGAAAGAAAAGAAAAGGCCACAAGATGGCTACGCACAAGCGCAAAAAACGTCTGAGAAAAAACCGTCATAAGAAGAAATAATCCACAACTTCTGTGACCTCGACCTCAGAAAAACGATAAAAAGAACAAACCTTGATGGGGAGCGATTAACCGTTGTCGAAACGGCCCCATTGATGTTTGTTCTTGCGTTTTTCTCCCCATCCCCTAAGCCATGGGAACAACGACCCATGATTCCTACACATCCAAGAGAAAATGAAAAGTGAACTTATTGTAGACGTCCAGCCGCGCGAGGTGTCAATCGCCTTGCTCGAGGATTCGCGCCTGGTTTCGCTCCAGAAAGAGGCGCGCAACATTTCCTACGCCGTGGGCGACATTTACCTGGCCAAGGTGAAAAAGCTGATGCCGGGCCTGAATGCCGCCTTCGTCAACGTGGGCTACGAAAAGGACGCTTTCCTCCACTACTTGGATCTTGGCTCACAATTCGCCTCCTACGCGAAATTCGTTAACGCCCTGCTCGAGGACAAAAAGAAACTCCCCTCGGTGCAACGTATGAAGCTTCTGCCCGACATCGACAAGCACGGAGCAATCTCCGACGTGTTGTCGCCGGGTCAAGAGATGATGGTGCAGATCGTCAAGGAGCCCATATCGTCAAAGGGCCCGCGATTGACCACCGAAATATCGTTCACCGGCCGCTACATGGTGCTGATACCGTTCAGCGACAAAATCTCAGTGTCGCAAAAAATACGCACCACCGAGGAAAAACTACGCCTGCGCCAGCTCATCGAGAGCATCAAGCCCAAAAACTTCGGCGTCATTATACGCACATCGGCCGAGGGCAAGCGCGTGGCTGAGCTCAACCACGAGATCAAAACCCTGCTCAAATGCTGGGAAGACACCATCGAGAAGGCGCAAAAAGTAACCGCCCCGGCTCTCATCTTCGAGGAAGAAAGCCGCATCGTCAGCGTGCTGCGCGACCTGTTCAGCCCGTCGTTTGAAAGCATCTATGTCAACGACAAGGAAGTGATGGCGCAGATCTCCAAGTACGTCGACTTGATCGCTCCCGAGCGTCACGACATCGTCAAATATTACGGCGACGCAACCCCGATCTTCGACCACTTCAACATCACGAAGCAAATCAAGTCGTCGTTTGGCAAGACAGTGTCCTTCAAATCAGGTGCTTACATCATCATCGAGCACACCGAGGCCCTGCACGTGATCGACGTCAACTCGGGCAACCGCTCCAAGGCCGCCAACGACCAGGAGAGCAACGCCCTTGAGGTGAACCTGCGAGCAGCCGACGAAATCGCCCGCCAGCTACGCCTGCGCGACATGGGAGGCATCATCGTCATCGACTTCATCGACATGGGCACTCAGGAGCACCGACAGCGTCTCTACGACCATATGCGCGAGGTGATGGCAACCGACCGTGCACGCCACAATATATTGCCACTGAGCAAGTTCGGGCTCATGCAGATCACCCGCCAGCGCGTGCGTCCGGCCCTGGATATCGAGACGTCCGAGACCTGCCCCTCATGCTTTGGCAAAGGTCGCGTGCAACCGTCGCTGCTGTTTACCGACACCCTGCGCGAGAAGATCGAATACTTGGTCAACGACTTGAAAATGAAAGGTTTCACGATGTATGTCCACCCATTTGTCGACGCGTTTCTGAAAAAGGGCTTGATCTCGCCCTACCGTCGCTGGAAGATGGATATTGGAGGCTCGTTCAAGATCCTGCCCGACCAGTCGCTCGCCTATCTGCAGTACCGCGTCATCGACAAGGACAAAAACGAAATCGACCTCAAGGAGGAAAAAGACCTCGGCTCATCGTCGACCAAAACCAAAACTAAAGCCAAGAACCGCAACAAAGAGGAATAGCATCCATCCCCTTATCCTAAAAAACACTGGCGGGCGCCCGATTGGGAGCCCGCCAGCTTTAATTTTTGGTGGATGACGGTCCACCAGAAAGGTGGTCTATTAGCTTTGCAAGGATAACGCTGAGGTTATAAAAGCAAGAAGTTGCGCATTTCTTGGGGGGTACTTCCCTCCATCCGGATGGTTTTGTGTTTTTTAGCGAGTTTACGAGCTGGATTTTTCAACCTTCCAACCGTCTTGTTTGTGTTTTTTTGTGCTTTTTAGTGGTTAAAATCTCGACAACGGGGGAACCGTTACATATGCTTGTGATGGCCGTCCAAGGCCGGCCCCCCTAAAGCGGCCCTCACCACCCCCGCAATAACGTATGCGCCGCTCCAGGGGGGCGGCCTTGGACGGCCATCACCCCTCCACAAGCGTCCCCGCAAAAGAAATTTCTTCCTTTTCCTTCCTGATGCCCCCATAAGAATTTTCTCCCTAAGAAACAACAAGAAACAAAAGAACCAAAAAGAATTTTTAACTTTTAGGAGTGCATGGCTACAGGGGAGGTGGGGGGTAGGGCGGCGTTGCGGCGGTCGACAGCGTCGATCACCTCGTGGGCCAGGTGCATGAAGGCGTGGCCCGTGATAGAATCCTCGGTGGCGATGGGACGGCCGGCGTCGCCGTGCTCGCAGATGGAGCCCACGATGGGAATCTGCGCCAAGAGCTTGACACCCAATTCCTCAGCCACCTTTACCGCACCCTCGCGGCCGAAGATGTAGTAACGCTCGTCGGGGTGTTGCTCGGGGGTGAAATAGGCCATGTTTTCCACAAGTCCGAGGATAGGCACGTTCACCTTGTCGCCCAGGAACATTGCTATACCCTTGCGAGCGTCGGCCAGGGCCACTTCCTGAGGTGTGCTGACGATGATCACGCCCGTGATACCAAGCGTTTGGACAAGCGTCAAGTGGATGTCGCTCGTGCCCGGGGGCATGTCGATGAGGAAATAGTCGAGCTCGCCCCAGTCCACGTCGCCGATGAGTTGCTTAAGCGCCGTGGAAGCCATTGAGCCGCGCCACAGCACGGGTTTGTCCTTGTCGACCAGGAATCCTATTGACAGTAGCTTCACGCCGTAGCGCTCGAGGGGGATGATAAGGTCGCGGCCGTCGACGTTGTGCATGTAGAGCGTTTCGTCCTCCACGCCGAACATTTTGGGCACCGAGGGGCCGAAGATGTCGGCGTCGAGCAGCCCCACCTTGTACCCCTCGCGGGCGAGTGCCACGGCAAGGTTGGAGGCGACGGTGGATTTGCCCACGCCCCCTTTGCCCGACGAGATGCCGATGATGTTTTTTACCCCAGGAAGGAGTTTGGCCGGGGGTGGAGGGAGTTGTTGCTTGGTTTTGACATTGACGGTCACCTCCACGTCCTTGCCGCAGTCGCGGTGGATCGCGGCCTCAGCCGACTTTACGAGCGACTTGATGAACGGGTCGGTCGGTCGGTCGAAAATCAGTGAGAACGACACGTGGCGGCCGTCGATGCGGATGTCGTCCTCCACCATGCCTAAGTCGACGATGTTTTGGCCGTTGCCGGGGTAGCGCACGGTGCGCAGGGCGTCGAGGATTTTTGCGGGATATAAGGAATCCATTTTGGGTGATCTTTAATGATTTATGTTGTATCTTTTATCGCTTTATCGCTGTAACGTCGCGAGGGGGGGGACAAGCGGGAGCGAGCGACGGGTGGATTAGAGGCCCATTTGGAGCTGGCCGCGCGAGAAGCTGCGGTAGGTGTCCGGGGGAATGTCGATGTCTGGCTCTACGAGCGGAGTGTCGGGGGGGAGGAGCCAGCGGAGGTATTTTATTGTGAGCCCGCGGTCGAGCCACTGCTGCTCGTAATATGTTTTGATTTCCCGCAAAGGCCCTTCATCACCCTGGGCATACAGGTCGGGGAGGTCGGCCTCAAGGGGCAATCCATTCTCTTGGATCATTGCCGAGGTGTAGGTGTAGAGGAAGGGGGAGTCGGTCTTGAGGTTAATGGCGCCGTGGGGAGCCAACACGTTGCGGTACAGCTCCATAAAGCGTGTGCCGGTGAGGCGTTTGCGGGCCTTTTTCATCTGCGGGTCGGGAAAGGTGATCCATATCTCGTCGACCTCACCGGGGGTGAAGAAATGGTCGAGCAACTCGATGTCGGTGCGCAGGAAGGCGGCGTTGCCCAGGCCCTCCTGGGTTGCCTGCTTGGCTCCGGTCCACATTCGCGCCCCCTTGATGTCGATGCCGATATAGTTGCGGTCGGGGAAACGACGGGCCAGCCCCACGGTGTATTCTCCCTTGCCGCAGCCCAATTCTAGGATAATGGGGTTGTCGTTATGGAACACGTCTTGCCGCCAGCGACCCCGCAGCGGGCACCCCTCCCGCTGGAGCACCCCGAATGGGTACTGGTGGACGCACTCCATAGCGTCCATCTCAGAGAATTTTTTTAACTTATTTTTACCCATCTTGGATTGGAGTAGATAGAAGTTTTTAGTAGTTACAAGAATTGATATTGAACCAGCTGGCAATCATCCATCATCGTTTTTGGCTCAAGCTGTTTCTGAAAGCTTTTATCATTTTAGTAATCTCGTCAATTTTTTGTCTAAAAGAATAAAAGAGGCTCTCAGAAATATATTCATTCCTAAAAGCAATTTCAATCTGTGTATCTAGCTCGAAAGCTGAGCCATTAGCAATTCTTAGATATCTATCCAATTCAGCATTAGAGTCTCGCCCATGACCCTCAGCTATATTTGAAGGAATTGAGACAGCGGCTCTTTGCATTTGATTGGACAAGCTATATCGCTCAAAATCCGGGAACTGGCTTGTAACAGCGTATATCTCTTCAACCAAGTTCATGGCCTTTTGCCACAATATTAACTGCCGATGATTAGTGTAACCCATAAATGCAAGTAAAGTTCCACGCAGGGGGTATAAACTTCTTGTAACTACTAAAAACTTCTATCAACTACCAACTTAGAGGGGACGACGCCATGCGCGGCGGCGGCGGTGCTGGCGTCGCTCGAAGTATTGCCACTGGGCTTGGACGTTGTGGTTGTCCTCAAGCTCGAGGTTGGTCTCCGCCCACTTGTAGCCGTTGCGGATGTACATGGGAAGAAGGTCGGCGAACAGCAACGCGTTGACACCCTTGCTCTGGTACTCGGGCTTGACCGCAACGAGCATCAGGTCGACGGTGTCGACATCCCCCCGGAAGGCCTTGAGCAGGTGCCACCAGCCGCCGGGGAAAATCTTGCCGCGGCCTTTCTGTAGGGCGCGAGAAAACGACGGCATTGAGATGCCCACACCCACCAATTCGTCGTTCTCGTCGACGATGATTGAGATGTGGTCGAGGCGTATAATCGACAGATATTCATCCACATAATAATCGATCTGCTTTGGCGTCAACGGGCAGTAGCCATAGAGGCCGTCGTAGGCGGCGTTGATCACTTGGAACACGGCCTGCCCGTAGTCGGCTTTGATTTTCTTGCGCGAGGTGTACTTGAGTACGCGCAGGTTGTATTTCTTGGAGACGATATCGGCGATGCGCAGGTACTTGTCGGGCACGCGGTCGGGCACGGTCATCTTGAATTCGATCCAGTCGGTGTCCTTCTGGAATCCCATGCGCTCCATGTGCTTTGGGTAGTAGTCGTGGTTGTAGATGGTGGCGATGGTACCCAATTCGTTGAAACCCTCGATGAGCATTCCTTCGTGGTCCATGTCGGTGAATCCCATGGGACCCACGATTGAGGTCATGCCGCGGGCTTTGCCCCAGTCGCTGGCGGCTTGGAACAGGGCGTCGACCACCTCGGGATCGTCGATGGTCTCAAAATTGGAGAAACGCAGGTCGAGGTGCCCGCTGCGCTCGTTGAACGTGCGGTTGATGATGGCCATGATCGTGCCCGCCGGCTTGCCGTCCTTGTAGGCCATGAAGGGCTGGGCCTCGCAGAAGTCGAATGCGGGGTTGTGGTCGGCGTTGAGCGTGCGTATCTCGTCGATTACCAACGGCGGCACGTAGTAATCGTTGTCCTTGTACAGGTCGATACCGAATTTCACGAACTTCTTCAGCTCGTTTTTATTTCTGTTGTTGATGGCTTTGATCTCGATTGCCATAGGGTAACGGGGATTAGAGTCGGGATAATTGAAACGTGGAGAGGGTCGAGAGGGTTCATCGCAGGAGCGGGTGGGCGTTCAGCCAGGCCAATAAAACCACCATAATGGCCAAAAAAGCGATGATGAGGATGTAGAGCGTGTTGGCCGAGCGGTTGGCAAGGGCGAGCTTGAGCGACTGGATGTCGGTGTAGCGTTTGTGGGGATCGGGGTTGAGGCAACGCTCGGCCACCTTGCGCAGGTGGGGATGTTTCTGGGGCAGAGCGTCGAGCGTGGCTTGAAGTACCTTGCCGTACTGGTAGATGTCCTCCGAGGCGTCGGCCGGGGTGAGGTGGGCCCGTTGGTCGAATCCCACGTCGATCACCTTCAGGTTGCGGATATTCTCGGTGAAGATTACCGTCTCGGGGCGGATGGGATGGTGGACGATATGGTTGGCTTGGATGTACTCGAGCGCCTCTACCAGCCCGGTGGTGATTTTACGCAGGATCTCCTCGTCGACCTTGCCGTCGGCTATAAGTTGGGCCAGCGAGTCGCCGTAGACGTCGTCGGTGATGATGCTCAGGCCTACGCCGGGCACCTCCTCCAAGTCGTTGATCATCACGATGTTGGGGTGAGCCAGATTGTAGCGTACGTCAAATTCCTTCTCAATCATGGCCTGTGCCTCGGGATTGTCCTTGATCTCGGGGCGCAACGTCTTGAGCATTAGCCACTTACCGTGCTTTTTGGCGGTATAAACGTGGTAGAACTCCTCGTCCCATTGGGGCAAGTGCTCAATTTCGGTCCATTTTTCGTCGCTCACTGTGCTTGTTGTACTTCTTACCGCGAATATAGCAAAAATCCGCGACCACACAAAAAGTGCCACCCGCGAGGGCGGCACTTTGTATCAGTAAGCTTAGGTGCCCCGCGGCAAGCCACGGTGGTCTTCCCTGTAGGCTATTCTACTTAATCACTCATCACTAACACTTAACTACATGACAAAAATTGGAATATGTCGAACTGGGGTGGTCTTTGGGGAC
>JAJBVP010000240.1 GCA_020859755.1 Bacteroidales bacterium
TTATACATAATGCACCCCAAAAGTTTTGTGTCTAACTTTTGGGGTGCAGTTCACTTTGGCGCGCTTTTTTTATTTTTAAAAGGATCGTTTATTTCACTACAACCTTAGCGATGCGAGCGCCGGCCTTCACCATGTAAACGCCAGGAGCAACTGCCACGCTGTAGCTCTTCTTGCCGTTGCGAGCCATCAGCACGCGACCGTCGGCACCGTTGATAGCCACGTTGATGGTCTCAGCGGCGTTCACGCGGATCGTGCGGCCTACCACTTCGATAGTCACGTCGCTGGCCAGGATGTTAGCCACGCCCGAGATGTTGATCTCTACCTCGTTGGAGAGACCCGACTCGCCCTCAGCGTAAACAGCGGTCACAGCGTAGGTGTGCAATCCTTCCTCAGCCTCGGTGTCGAGGTACTCGGTAGCCGTGATAGGCTCGGCCGTGATGAGCTGGCCATCGCGGTATACGTTGTAGCCCTTCAGCGTCAGGTAGGAGTAGTCGGGAGCACCGCCGGTGTAAACCACGTCGTCAACGAAGAACGCGAAGACGTCGTTGGCAGTCGAGCGGATTGCGAAGTACTTGGTACCGGCGGGAACGTCAACCGAGATCAGCGTCCAGTCGGTGGTAGCCAGGCTGCGGGTAGCCGAGCCGTTCTCCTCGATAGCCTTGAAGTCGGCCTGCTCGTTACCGGTGGTGGAGTACAGCAGTTCATAGGTCTCAGCGCCGTAGCTGGTGGTTGCGCACTTGGCGTAGAACGTGATCGTCTGAGCGTCGCCCGACAGAGCCGGGGTGATCAGCCAAGCGTCGTTAGCGCCATAGGGGTGTGCGAAGGCTACCATCGAGCGGTCGGAGTCGTGACCCGTCCAGGAGCTCAAGCCGGCGGAAGTGCCGTCGAATAGGATCCAGCCGAATGCCTGTCCTGCGTTGGGGAACGTTGCGTCCTGGATGGTGTAAGTCTCAGTAGCCTGGTTGTTGATGAACGTCCAGTCGGGATAGGAGTCAATTGCGAACGACTCAGCGTCGTCGCTCTCGAAGTCCTCGGTTATCACTGCCGTCTGGCCCTCGCCCGAGAGAACGGGTGCGCTCCACGAGATCTTGGGGGTGCCATTCTCAAGCTCGCCCGCGATGGTAACGGTAGGATAGTTGGGAACAGTTACATTTACGCTAGCCTCCTTGGTGGTGTCGTCGCCGTCATACTCATCCTTGTCGCATACCACTTGGATAGTTACCGAGTGAACGCCAGCCTCAGCGGGGCTGAAGGTCTTGGTAAACTCAACCTCCTGCTTCTCGCCCGAAGCGATCACTGCGTTGGCAGTCTTGGTGTCGGCTACCTTGCCGTCGATCAGCAGGTTGACGGTATAGCCCTCGATATCCTTAGCGCCGTCGTTGTTGATCTTGGCCGAGATGGTACACTCGGTGTTGGCGGCAACCTTGGCGGGAGCGATCAGGTTAAGAGCCTGCAAGTTGTAGTCAAGGGGCTCCTCGATTGCGAGGCAGTCGATGATGGTGTATACGTGGGAGTTAACACGGCCACCGATGGTTACCTGTACAGTCTGGCCCAGGTAAGCGCTCATCGGGATGGTGATCTTGGTCCAGCCGGCGTCGCCAGTCTGAGGTGCATCGTATACCGATGTGCCGTTAATCAAGATGTAGAGGTCATTCTCGTTCTCGAGGCTATACTGCTGATACTGCAGCGAGAGAACGGGAGCGGTGCCGGTGATGGCGATCTTACCGGTGAAGATCACTGCCTCGTCGTCGAGGTAGGAGCCCTTCATGTAAGCGAAGCCATTGTCGCCGTCATACGAGGTGATGTCGGTGAAGCTCTCATCGGTGGCGATGTACCATTCGCCGTAGCCGGTGATAGTCTGGGTGCCAAGGATGTAGCTCAAGCCACCGTCGGTGAACGACTCTACGTAGGGCAGCTCATAAGCTTTGCCCACGGGGATGAGGTTGGAAGCCACGCCATCCGAAAGGCCAGCGGCCGACTCGGCGAACACGCCGTAGTAAACGAACGCCTGCTCAGCGTCGGCGGCGCATGCCGTGTGGGTGTAGGTGCAAGCCGTCAGGTCTTCAGCGACCACGGTTTGCTCGCCGTTCATCACAGCTACAATCGAGTAGGTGGCGTTGGCCGGGTTGAAGGCGTTGCCGTCGGCGTCAACCACGGGAGCTTCCCAGGTCAAAGTCACGGTGCCAGGTGTGGTCTCTACGCCTACCACGTTGGTCACAGGACCAGGAACGTTCACGCCGATGAAGGCAGTGGCGGTAGCGCTCAAGCCGGCGCCTGCCTCGCTATAAGCGGTAACAGTGTAGGTGTAGTCGCCCGACTCGGTAACGTTGTCAACGAACGACAGAGCGGTGCCAACGGCGGGAGCATCGAAGGTCTTAACAACCTCGGTGCCGCGTGCCACCTCCACCTTGGTAAGAGCGGTGATGTCGTTACCGGCAACGGTCTTGGTCGGGGTGGTGAAGGCGATGGTGGCGTTCAACGCGCCAGCGGCGTCGGGGGTAACCGTCAGGTCGCTCACCGCTACAGGCGATGCCCCGTCGATAGGAGCGGAGATGCGGATATCGTCGACAAACAAGGTGTACATGTCGGCGGCCGAGCAGCCGTGGATGCCCAGGTAGTACTTACCGTCGGCCGGGCAGATGAAGTCGTAGCTGAAGGTGGTGGGATCAACGCCGGGCACGCTGGTCTTCTCCATGATCTGGGTGGTCATGCCCTCTACGGTGTTAGAGGTGCCGATGAAGGCCTCGATCTCCTCGTCGTAGTAGGAACCGCCCTTGAAGTAGTCAAACGAGATGACGTACATCTTGCCAGCCTCCATGTTGACGGGAGCCGTTACGATCCAGTCGTCCATGTCGTTGGTCGTGTGCCACATGATCTTCATCGAGCCGGATGCCCATGCCCAAGTCTGACCGTCCTGGTTGGCGTCAATAATGGTGAACATGTCCACTGCGTCCTCGCTGTCGAAAGGCTCGTAGTAAGGCAGTGCCAGTGCGCCAAGCACGATCTTGTTCGACTCGGTGGCCTCCGCGGTGGCGTCGCTCGTGTAAGCGGTTACGCTGTAGCTATAGCCAGTAGCCGACTCTGGCTCGGCAAGAGCCTCCGAGAAAGTGCATGCGGCCAGGCCCTCAGCGGCAACAGTGCCGTCGGCGCGGGTCACCTTATATAATACAGCGGCGGGATCGAAGTAACCACCGTTCACAGTGCCGGGGCAAGCGTCCCAGGTAAGGGTAGCGGTGCCGTCGGCCCACGAGAGAACAACGTTGGTCACAGGCTTCAGCTCGTCAATACCGATGAAGAGCTCGGTCTTTGCCTTGGGGCTCGTGCCCTCCGAGTTGGCAACGGTTACGACAATTTTATAATTGCCTGCCGAAGCCACGGTGATGGGAGCCGATACGCTCTCAGCGTAAGCGCAAGTGCCGGTGGCAGCCTCCGTGCTGTTGAGCAGGATCGAGTAGGTCAATGTCTCGCCAGCAGTGGGGGTCGAGCCATCGAACAGGGTCGAGGGGGCCACAAACGATACGGTGCCGCTCAGCGAGCCGTTCTCGAAGCTGGCTGCCAAGCCTGTTACCGAGTCGGGAGCCTTGTCGGCAGCCGCGGGAGCCGGGATGTACAAGCCTACGACCTCCTCGTTGTTGGTGAACTGATACACCGGGGTACCGGCGCCAGTGGTGGTGTCAACCGTGTAGAGCCATGCGGTGCCGTCGGTCGGGTTAACCGAGTAGTAAAGTGTGCCGCTTACGGGATCGCAGATGGCCGAGCTGGCATATGCGGCGTCAATGCCCACATTGCCGATTACCGTCGGGGTACCCGTGGTCTTGTCGATTGAGTGAAGCACACCGCTCGCGGTAATACCGTAGAGAGTGCCGTTAGGAGCCACGGCCAGACCCATATAAGGATCCTCGCAAACTCCGATGGTCGAGCGAGTCATGTTGTCGATATCCAGGATACCGAGCTCAAAGCCGTCGCCATTCGAGTTGAGGAAGCATCCGTAGATGTTGCCTGAAGCGTTGTCGTAAGCCAAGTCGTTGGATACCAATGTGAAATCGGTGCTGCTGGTCTCCGAGATAAGTTCCCAAGAATCGGCGTCAAAGAGGTCAACGTACACGAAATACATGCCCCAGAACGAGAAGTAGTTAACCGAAACATAGGTGTTCTCAGCCAAGCAACCGCCACCGTTAGGCGATACGCTGGTGCTGACGAATACAGGCGAGAACGAGCATGTGCCAGAAACCGGCATCTCATATACGCCCTGCTGCATGTCGGTCGACTCGGAATAAATCACCGTGCCAAACAGAGTGGAGGAAGCCTGGGCTTTCTGCAATCCGAACGGATCTTGGTTTACTACGGGACGGAAAGCGCGAGAGCGCGCCAATTTCGATGCATTGCGCTGGATGGTTTTTGTCTGTGGCATGCTCACCTTTTTGTCTTTCTGCGAGCGAGCAAGCTCCATGACAGGGCTTTGTTTCGACAGCGGCTCTACCCTTTTAGAAGGACCGCCTGCCAAAGCTGTGGTCGCGGTGATGAGCACGGCCAGGGCTAAAGTAAAGCACTTTTTCATAATAATAAACGGCAACCCAGGTTTACTGATTCAAGGGCCCGCCGGGTGGGTCGCTTTTCTCCGGCGAGACTTTAGGATTATTTCTGTCGGCAAAAATATATCATTTTGTGTCGTCCTGAAATAGCTTGACTGGAAATTAAAGCTATTTAAGGATTAATG
>JAJBVP010000277.1 GCA_020859755.1 Bacteroidales bacterium
GCGAGAACGTATGCGGAGCCTGGGAGGGCCGACGTTCGGCGGCCCACAGCAAGGACGCAACCATGGTGTTGGCCGTCCAAGGCCGGCCCCCCTAAGCTGCCGCGGACGTTTATGGGGGCGACTGATATGCGCGGGCGGGGGCGCCCACGCTCCTTGTTTGTTGCTGAGGGGATTAGAGGGTGTCGTTGAGGATGCGGCCTTCGAGGCGACGGCGGTCGGAGCGGTAGTCGCGGGAGGAAAGATAGCGCTCGATCGATGCGGCGTGGTGGAGGGTGTGCAGGTCGCTGCCGAGGAAGTCGATCATGTCGTGCTCCATGAGCCACAGGGCCATCTGGCGCTGCTCCTTGCCGTAGTGGCCGGAGAGGCTCAGCAGGTTGACCTGGAAAAGTGTGCCCTCGTCGTGGAGCTTTTGGTAGCGCTTTTTCTGCGAGTAGTAATAGGTATATCGCTCGGGGTGGGCCAGGATGGGGGTATAGCCGCTCACCTTGATTTGGAACAGGATTTGATCCAGTCCCCAGGGCTCGGAGATGAAGGAGTTCTCAACGAGCAGGTAATCGCCTGGCAGGGGGCAGATTTTTTTCTCCTCGAATTGACGCTTGAAGAGGTCATCTAGCCGATATTCGGCCGAGTGGCTGAGCTTTACGGGCATGGCATGAGCGTCGAGCACTGCCTGTATCTCGGCCATTGCGGCATCCATTGTCTCCGGGGTGTTCTCGAAGGTGCCTTCGGTGACGTGAGGGGAGGCGATGATACGCTCGATGCCCCAGTCGAGCTGGCGGCGGATGAGTGCGGCCGACATATCGACGTTGGGGGAGCCGTCATCGATCCCGGGAAGCACGTGGCAATGTATATCGGTAGTGAAAAATAGACGTTGTGGTTGCGCGTTTTTTCGTGAGAAAAAGTTGAACATGAGCGATATCGATAGTCTGCTGTTAGTGCTGGGGTAGGTATACACGGGGTAGCCCCCGCGGTGTTTCCAACCGCGAAGTTACCAAAAATCCCCGATTGCGCAACAAGTTTGGGGGGGGGAAATTATTTGCAGGGGATTTTGGCGACGCGGGCTGCGTGGCGGCCACCTTCGAAGGGGGTGTTGAGGAAGGTGTCGACGATGTTGCAGGCGACGGCGGGCTCGATGAATCGGGCCGGCAGCACAAGCACGTTGGCGTCGTTGTGGCGACGGGCGAGCGAGGCAAGCTCGGCGGTCCAGCACAGAGCGGCGCGTATACCTTGGTGCTTGTTGAGGGTCATGGCGATGCCGTTGCCCGAGCCGCAGATGGCGATGCCGGGGTAGCAGCGACCGGCCTCGATGGCGGCTGCCGCGGGGTGGGCGAAGTCGGGGTAGTCGCAGCTTTGAGCCGAAAATGTGCCGAAATCGTCGTATGGTAGACCTTGAGCGGTGAGGTACCCCTCAATGATAGATTTGAGCTCGAAACCTGCGTGGTCGGAGCACATTGCAATCTTTTTTCCTGGTTTCAAAATAGTCATAACGCAAATCCTAAAATTAATCCTTATCTATTGTAATTGTCTGTTCATTAATCGGTTGTGAGGCTATCCACAGTTGCCGATGGTGGAGCGCCAATGTTGTCGTCAGGAAGGCGTCGAGGTGGACGCTGGGCTCCGGCATCGGAATTGCCTCCAGTCTCATCTGTTATAACGTCGGGGGCTTTTTTCTTGTTCAGCGGAAGGGTGTAGAAGAGGTTGAACGCGCCCGCCCAGTGGCTCTGCTTGGTGCCGTAGCCGGGGATGTACCAAGGCTCTCCGTAGCGGGGCTTGCCCAGCGACGTGGTGCCGTGGTACTTGATGGTCCACCCGAGGTAGAATCCGTCGATGATCTTCACCTTTATTCCGAACAACGCCTCAACCCATTGAGCGGTAATGCTTTGCGATGGGATGTTAAACCCAGTTTCCTCTCGCCAGTAGGGAGATTCCATGGTGACGTTGGTGATCTCATACTTCATCGGCGACAGGCCGTAACGCAGGCCGGCGTAGGCCTCGTAGGCGGCATTGTTGTTGTAGATGAAGTTGTAATCCATGCCTATCTTGAAAAATGGGGCCATCTTCCCCTTGTAGGTGAAGTTGCCGTCGTCGGGGGTGTAATTGGCCTCTCCGAGGCCCACTTCCACGATCGGGCGATAGCGGTTGTGGAGGTTTACCCCTGCCGAGAAGCCGATAAGACCGTATTTTTGGCCGAAACAGCGCATCAACGGGTCCCAAAGGTCGACTCCCACGGAGATGCCGGAGAGTAGCGGGTACTCCATCTTGGGGGCGGCGGGGAGCAGGGTTGAGTCCATCCACTCGCGACCGGTGACAGTGTCGACCCACACGACGCGCCCCTGTTCGTCGTGATAGTGGGCCATGTGGGCCGTGTCGGGGATGGCGCTGCGGGTGGTGTCGCGCTTTGCCGGCTGCCACTCGCCAGCGGCGGGAGCGGGAGTGACAGGGGTGATACGGCGCTGGGCGCTCAATGTGAGCACCACCGCGATCACCGTTATGGCCAGCAGCAACTTCCTCATTCTTCCTCTTCGCCGGCCTCCTCAACCCGGAAATAAATGCGTATACGCTCGATGTCGGCGTTGGTGATCAGCGAGTCGATCAATGTCACCGAGTCGATAAGCAACGTGGTGTAGGTCAAGCGATTGATTGTATAGCGATACATCGCTCCGCACTCCTCCGAGGCGAAGTAGGGCAATGCCGTGTAGGCCATGGTGATGGTGTCGGCCCAGAGGCCAAGGGTGTCGTATTGGATGTAAAACGAGGTGACATCCTTGGAGAATCGCAACGGCAGGTACACCTCGGAGGCGCTGGTACCCATTGCCAGGAGTAGCGAGTCGTTGGGGGCGTCAACGCCGCCGATGTTCACCGAGCCAATGCTGATCGCGGCGCCCGTGGCCGAGTTGTAGAAACCAGCCAGAGGGATCGAACTCTGGTTTTCCAAACAACCCGAGGTGTTGCATCCTATCGCAACGAAAATCAATGCGATAAACCCAGCTAATATACCAAGGAGATGTCTCACTACAGTTCGGTTTCGATTTCGTATTCGTTGCGGCGCGTGGAATTGCGCACAACCAGTTCGCCCAAAAATCCCGTGAGGAATAATTGGGTGCCTAAAATCATGGTTACCAAGGCGATATAGAAGTAGGGCGACGAGGTGACCAATGTGTAGGGGTTGCCGTGGTGGAGATTCCACAGCTTGATAGCGCCTACCAGGATCACAGCCACAAGGCCGATGAAGAACATCAACGAGCCAAGCAAACCGAAGAAGTGCATGGGCTTGGCACCGAACTTACCTGTGAACCAAAGGGTTGCAAGGTCAAGATAACCGTTGACGAATCGGTCGAGGCCGAATTTGGTTTTGCCGTATTTGCGGGCCTGATGGTGTACCACTTTCTCGCCAATGCGGTTGAAACCAGCGAGTTTGGCCAAGTAGGGGATATAGCGGTGCATGTCGCCGTACACCTCGATGCGCTTCACCACCTTGCCGCGGTAGGCCTTGAGGCCGCAGTTGAAATCGTGGAGGTTGTGAATACCGCTCACGCGACGTGCCGTGGCGTTGAACAGTTTGGTGGGGAGGGTCTTCGACAGCGGGTCGTAACGCTTTTGTTTCCAGCCCGATACGAGGTCATAGCCATCCTCCTTGATCATACGGTAAAGCTCGGGAATCTCGTCGGGAGAGTCCTGGAGGTCGGCGTCCATGGTGATGACCACGTCGCCCTGGGCGCGGGCAAAGCCCGTGTTGAGGGCCGGGCTCTTGCCGTAGTTGCGACGGAAGCTGACGCCGCGGATAGCCGGATTGTCCTCGCGCAGGCGCTGTATCACCTCCCAGGAGTCGTCGGTGGAGCCGTCGTCAATGAAGAGGATCTCGTAGCTGAAACCGTGCTCCTCCATTACGCGGCGTATCCACGCTTCGAGCTCGGGGAGCGACTCAGCCTCGTTATATAGCGGAATTACAACTGATATATCCATAGCTGCAGAATGAGTTGACTTTTAACATCTTAGGCTTCGTCCTTCTGTTTCACCTTGCGGGCCTGGACCAAGAGGGCCACCAGCATCGAGAGGATCGAGCCGGTGAAAATGCCTCCCCAAATGGTTTCCATCGCCACGTCGGAGTCGCGCAGGGCGTTGTTCTCCTTCACCACCTCCATCATCCTCACAAGCTCTTGGTTGCCCGTTTGGTCCCACACCTGGATTGCCAAGTCGAGACAACGGTTGAGGAACATCGGCTCCACGTAGCGCATCCACACGAGCATCGCCACGGCCATGATCAGCGACGCGCAAGCGAAGATGACGATACCCTCCATCCACAGCTCCGAGAACTTGGTCAATCCCAGGTCCTTAACATAGCTTCGACGCAAGAAATAGTAGGTCAAGAATGGCACCGCGATCATCATCACCGTGGTGATGGGTCCAAGCAGCGGCCAGTCGAGCGACAGGGCCATCAGGATGAACATCATGGCCAAAAACAGCCCCATGAAGGCGCCGCTTTCGGCTCCGCGTAGGAAGATGGATTTGGGTTTGGGTGCCATAGCGAGGTGGAGGGTGATTGGTTTCAACTTGCAAAGGTAAGCAAAAGATTTCAGATATCCCGCGCCGCGCCCCCAGAAACGCTCACAAGCGTCCGCGGCAGCCTAGGGGGGCCGGCCTTGGACGGCCAACATCAAGATTGTAGCAACGT
>JAJBVP010000064.1 GCA_020859755.1 Bacteroidales bacterium
CATTAATCCTTAAATAGCTTTAATTTCCAGTCAAGCTATTTCAGGACGACACACAACCCCAAATTTTGCAATATGATGGACAGTAATCTTACCAAATTACCCACGACCATGGAGACCGCGTTGATGGAGAAGTCATTGACCGCATATCATCTCAATCCCCTTTACAGATACCTCTCAGTAGTTATGGGTGAGAACCAGGCTCGCGAGCTGTGCCTATTATATAATGTGGGAACGTCAAAGGCGTATGGAGGGAGTACCGTCTTTTGGCAGGTTGACCATATGGGTCAGGTGAAAGCGGGAAAGGTGATTGGCTACGATCCCAAGACCGGGCGTCGTATCAGGGAGCCAAAACCACAAGTGGCTTGGGGCCACTCTCTGATGAAAATCAATCTTGACCTGAAGCAGTGCCTTTTCGGTGAGCACCTTCTGAGCAAGCGTCCCGCACAACCAGTCGTGATCGTCGAGAGCGAGAAGTCGGCGTTGATCGGCGCATGGAAAATGCCCGAATATGTTTGGCTGGCCACTGGAGGCATCCAGATGTTGAAACCCACCGAGGCCCTGCGAAGGCGAGACGTTATGCTTATCCCCGACCTGGGGGCTGAAGAAATTTGGCGTGAGAAGATGGAGCAGTTGAAGCCGATTTGCAAGTCGGTGATACTTTCCGATTGCCTGTCGAAGAGAGCCACAGAGGAACGTCGAAAGGCGGGATGGGACATCGCCGATTTCCTCTTGACGGAACCCGCGGCGACGATGGTGATCGAGGATATGAAGTCGCGATACCCCGATCTTCATGACTTCATCCAGGGTCTCCAATTGACCGCGATTTCAACATTACAGGGTATGCCTGAAGGGATGGAAAAAGCTCGCGGTAACACTTTAGAAAACCCGCTTAACTAACATTTAATTAACCCCGAGGAATGGGACGATGGAACATGGAATTAAAGCGTTACTTCAACTATCATTCATCCTTTCTCCCTTTCCTCCTTTAAAAAATCAAAAGTATGAAAATTAAAAATCAGAACAAGGAAGTCAGCCTTCCAAAAAACTGCAAGTTAGTAGTTACCAACCTCTCAAAAGAGAGTTGGGAACAGCGCGCGAGCGTGGTGGTGAAATCACGAACCATGCCAGGCGAGAACCGCGATGTTATTCTCCGACTCCCTACGGTCTCTCAGATGGGGTTGCTCCCCGAGGATCGCATCGCGGTGAAGTTGACCATAGCCAGTGATGACCTGGGGAATCCGGTGACAACACTGACGATCCTCCCTCCCTCTTCCAGAGAGGGTAGCATCTAGGTTATGCCGACCTTTGGAAGGAGTGCGCGAAACCAAGTCATTCCACTCCTGACCACGCACTCCTTCCCTTGTCGGTCGTGCCCGGTTTCTATCCATCCTATTCTACTGTAGCGAGCTATGAAATCAGATGTTTTACCGATGTTTTTCAGCCAGTTACTCCCATGTTCCATGTTCCTTTCAAGGGCGTGTGTGGGGACGAATAAAGGGAAGTGTAGATCAAGATACGCCAAGTGGGCCCAGTCACCTTTCAGGGCCTGTTCCCAAGTGGCATCTTGTTGGCCATCCGAAATGGCCAAGTCCGTAGCTCCCAGGCTCGCTCCGGTGACAGTTATCAACTACGTAAAATTCAGCCTAAAACAATGAAAAAAACAACTCTTTTAGCACCCCGAGAGGTGCGCAAATCATGCCTGAAGGTCTACGTCAACGTGGACCAGAGGGCCAAGATCGAGGCCGACGCCGACCGCTGCGGTCTCACAGTCAGTACCTATCTTGTTGCCCTCGGAATGGGCTACGAACCCAAGTCCAGATTAACCGAAACGGAGCGTGACCTGTTGGATAACCTGAGCCACGCCCGCGACGACATCGAGCGATTCGCCTCGGCCATGAACGGCATGAGCCAGTCCAAGCGCAAACAGATGTTCGACTCGGTGCAGTTCATGCTCAAGTGGTTTCAAGCGTTGAAGCCGCTGTCCCAGGCGCTCTTCAAGTTCATCACCCGAATCCGCGAGGCCAACAAGTTCGCTGGAACAACGAAAATCGCCAGCCAATGGTAGCCCATGCGACATCGGTTGGCTACGGCGCCAACATCCTCAACTACATCGACGGGCAGTCGAAGAACAAGAAAGAGTCCGACAAAATCCACTTCGTGTGCAACCAGTTCCTCCCCGCGTCGCTATCTCCCGCGGGCATCTTCCAGTCGATGGAAAACGACACGGCCATGTACCGCGGTACCGGACACAAACTGTCCAAAGCCATCAAGCGAAGCGTACTAAAATTCGAGATCAGCCCCTCGCCCAAGTACACCAAGGGGTGGGGGCGAGAAGACTGGCAGCGGTTGTGGGAGGACTACGCGAGGGAGTTCGACCGCCAGACTTTGTTCGACATGAAGGGAAACGTGAAGTCCATGCCGACCAACATTCTGGGTAGCAAAGCAGCCGTCCGACTCCACCTCGACAGCAAGAGCGGCGTGCCCCACATCCACGCCGTGGTTTGCCGCGTCGACCGCGACGGACGCATCAACAATACGCATGAGATCCTCGAGCGATCGCAAAACGCGGCCGACATTGTGGCCATCAAACGGGGGTGGGAAACCGCCCGACAGAAAGGCGAAGAGAACAAGAAAATGTTACTCCAAACCTGCTACGGCATCCTCTACCGCATGCCCCGATGGGACTGGAACGCCTACCAATCAGGATTGGAATCCGCTGGCTTCACCGTCAAGGTCAACCAGGACTCAACCGACTCGGTCAAGGGTTATTCCATCAAGATGGGCAACTCCGTTTATCCCTCGTCCAAGATCCACGCCTCGATCAAGCCATCCCAACTGGAGGGTACATGGCGCAAACTCAGAGCCAAATTTCTGGAGGAGCAAGCCAAGGCGTTAGCCATAAAGAAATCGGAAGCCGAGGCCTCCCGCAGATCACAAGAGCGTGCCACCAAGAGGTCGCAAAACGACGCTGCGGTCAAGCCACAAGTCGTGACAGCAAGCAAGCCAGTTGCAAGCCAGGAGCCACCTTACTCCAAGATAATAAGTCCTTGCGCGCAATACGACTTGAAGGTTGGCAACCGGACAATTACCCGCTACCTTCCGCTCTACCTTCATCACATATTTAATGAGGGTCTCGACGCGAAGGTAGTCGAGAACGCCAAGGAGATCGCCCACAAGGCTTGCGCCCTTTTCCTGGGTCTGGCCATCCCACCCGAAGCATATACCGGTGGAAGTGGGGGCGGTGGCTCCAACGACCAATCCCCATGGGGCCGCGACCCCCGTGAGGACGACATTGAATGGGCAAAACGTTGCGCCCAGATGGCTCATCGCCTCGTCCCCGCGCGCCAGTCAACCCCCAAGAAATCTAGCGGTTACCACCGCTAATCTTTCCTTCCCGTCACCACGACTTCACGTCGTGAGGTTGTGGTGACGGATTTATCAACTATTAAAATCCCAAATTTCATGAACCACAAAAACAGTTTAAATGACCCGGAAGTCGTCGCCGCTTTTGACGCCGACGTTCCAGTGATCCAATTCCCCACGGAGTGTACACCCGAGATCCGTGAAGCCATCGACACCCTCGCCACCAAGCAGGACGACACCACCGATGCCATCTCCCACTTGGAAGTAACCCTTTCCGACTCGACCCAAGACTTGCGTGACGAGTTAACCAACTCAACCACAAGCATTCGCGACCACATTAATGCGGTCGCCGACAGTGTCAACAAGGCAATCTCCGGCATTGCCACCGAAGCCCATGCACCGTCAACATCCCAGTCCTCAGGTCGAATCAAGGTCTACGACAAGCCCTGGCTGATGATGCTGGTCGCCATCATCCCCACATTATTAATATATATGGCATCCGTCCGCAACCATGCAGCCCACTTCGACAACTCCACCCTCGACACCCTGGAACAACTCATCCTCTCCGACGACTATGTCGAATATATGGAAGAGCACGCCCTTCAACGTCACTGCTCCGAGAGAACCCTGTCCGACGTCTATGGTCTCAAGCCGCTACCCCAAGCCGCTATTGAGGCTCCATCAATTAACGACCAACGTAAATCCATCATCATGCTCCATGCTTGGCGCGACAACCTATCCGACATCAACACCCGCTACCTCGTCACCCTCCTTATATTTCTCGTCCTCCCTTGGTGGCTCCACTTCGCTGCCATCAAACCATCCCCACAAAATGACGCAACCCGCAACACCCAAGCGCACCCAAACAGTTAGTAAAACCCATTCCCGCTAACTCCACTCCCACCACCCAAGCCATCCGAGATGCCATCCCTCCCAGGGACCCCACCTCGGATGGCGTCCTTCATGCCTTACCTTCCAGATATACAGCCGAGGCAAGGGAGTGAGAGATTTCCGCACCCCATTGGGTGATTTCTAGTCACCCAACCGACGATATAATCGCTAATCACCCCCATTCCTCTATGAGAAGTCCTCTAGACATCCCACTTCCCCTTGGGTATTTTGAAATAACTATCTAAAACGCTGATTAATATCGTTTTAAAGGGAGCATTTTAGAACTACCCCCTTGGATCACACTTTCCTCCCAAACCTCCCTTGACCCGAGAAAGTGCAATAATGCACAAAATGCAAAGTGCACACACTGAGGTGTCCTAAAATTTCTTGACTCGGAGGACGTTAATAAATGTTGAT
>JAJBVP010000021.1 GCA_020859755.1 Bacteroidales bacterium
ATTTCGCCGTTTTCTTATTTGCCGAAATCGACGATGCAAAATTACCGATTACACGTCACTCCCCCTGCGCTCCTTCGTATGAAAAAGATTTGCACGCAGAAGGCCACAGATGTCTGCACACGCCCCATCATCCCCGAAGAAACCCCAAGAAACGAAATAAATTTCTCCAAAATCTTTGGGAGTTGCTGATAAAATCCATAAATTTGCAATACTGTAAGCAAAAATGACCTAGAGTGGTCCGGGGCTTGCAGCAGACATATCGAAAAGGCGTTTACTTAACGCTTTGTTCTTGACATCCCGTAATTTAGCACATTACCATAATTAGTCAGAGAACAATAGCAACAGTAGATGCCTGCATTTGGTGTATTATCCCTCATCCGTCAGCCAGGCGGCTGACGGAGGTGATGTATATCAACATGTGGGCTTCTCGTTGCTCGTTCCGACTAATGGGCACGTGCTAAAGCCTGGGATGTGGGACGAGCGCAAAAGGCGAGAATCCCACACTTTTTGTTATGTACCTTACCTTAATTCAATAGCACGTGCCCGAATCGGGGATTCTTTCGGGATTACCATATCGATGTTGTCATCGGATATGAAGAAGATTGAAAATTTTAGAATCCTTGATCTATTCAGCGGGGCAGGAGGCATGTCATATGGCATGCATCAAAATCCTCATTTCCAAACCGTGGTGGCTCTTGATTTTAATCAAGACGCGGCTAACACTTTCCACAAGAATATCCCACTGGCCACGGTGGTGACGGGAGATATAACCAATCCAGCTATCCAATCTCAAATAATAAAGGAATCCACCCGTCGCTCGGTGAATATGATTATCGGAGGCCCTCCTTGCCAAGGCTTTTCGATGAAAGGGAAGAAACTGGGGCTGAAGGACGAGCGAAATTATCTTTTCCGTGAATATCTGAAACTTGTGGAGGCGTTGCGGCCTGAGGTGTTCGTGATAGAGAACGTGAAAGCCCTCTTAACCACAGCCAATGGATGGTTTCGAGACGAGATCCTCGCCTACATTCGTGAAATGGGATACAAGGTAAGATATGGCGTGCTGAACGCTCGGGATTTCGGCGTCCCTCAATCGAGGGAAAGGACCATATTTATTTGCTCTTTGTCGAAGTGTGTGCCATTACCCAAACGGAATATAAACAAGGACGTAACTGTACGGGATGCCATTTCCGATCTTTCCTACCTAAATTCTTCGGATGGGGATTTTGAGGCGGAATATCGATATCCCCCAACGACTGAGTATCAAAGGTTGATGCGTGCGGGAAGCGAAAAGCTTTATAATCACAAGGCCTCCAATCATTCCCCTCTAGCGATTGAGAAACTAAAAATGATACCCCCCGAGGGTAACAAGAAATCTTTGCCGCCAGAACTGTTGGGCAATCAGCAGTTTAACACCACCTGGGGACGCCTCTCTTGGGACAAGGTATCACCCACAATTGATACGCGATTTGACACTCCCTCCAACGGAACCAATTCACATCCCGAACTTCATCGCTCGATTACTCCCCGTGAAGCGGCTCGCCTTCAAAGTTTTGACGACTCCTTCATATTCTATGGCCCCAAAGTGTCGATTCGCGCCCAAATAGGAAATGCCGTGCCTCCTCTTATGGCCAAGGCCATAGCCGATTCCATATGGCAAGCCTATGAAAGCGATTATGAGTTCTCGTCGAAAAGCGACGAGCACGAAAATCGTCTCGACAACTCGTTCAAAAAAGCACATGGCATATTCTATACCGATCTTGATTTGGCAAGAGATGTTGTTGAGTTCTTGGATATTCCCTTTGGAGCAAAATGCATTGACCCTTGGTGCGGCACAGGGTGTTTCCTTTATGCCATGAAGAAATTTGGAGGCGTGGAGGAAATCAAAGGTTGTGATTTCGATTCGGCAACTGTGGATAGATGTCGAGAACTGAATAAAGATGCCCAAGTACTGTGCATTGATACATTAGGAAATGACCCCGACGAAGTGAAAAAGTCCTTCGGAGTCGAGCAATTCGACTATCTGATAAGCAACCCTCCCTACGCCCCGATTGCCAAAGATGTCAAACTGAACGCCGACTCAATTTTCAATTCTTTGGTCAACCGTTCGGGAGCCAACCTCTTCATTGCTGCAATTTATCGGGCTTTTGACTATGTGAAGCCGTCTGGGATTATCTCATTGGTTATTCCCAAGAACTTTTTGCATATCTCATCTTACTCCAAGATTCGTAAATACATTCTTGGGAGCGCTAGGATTTTGTCAATCATCGAACTGGGGATACATTTCAAGGAGGTGCGCGGCGAACAAATAGTGCTTACCCTCAAAAAGGGTCATATCCCCGACAACAAAGTGAAAATCTATGATTACAATGACGGCAATATCACGTTTCTAACTGAAGTGCCGCAGGCCTACTATGAGGACGAGATAATCTCCTTTAACAATGCTCGCGACATCACCCTTTACGATAAGTTGCGAAATCCTAACAGCTACACCACATTGGGGAACTTCATCCCCATGTCAATCCATCGAGGAAGATCGAAATCGCCAGAAGCCATTAGAGGCAAGCAAGTGAGGAAATTTGGAATTCGCGATTCATCCATATGCCCCTCAAGCGGCGACCAAATTTTTGTTCAAAATATTTTCAGTGCTGAAGCTGGCTTGACTGGCTGTTATGGAGGAGATTTGCCCGCGCAGGAAACCGTAAGTGTGATTCATGTCCCCGAGAACCGGGCTAAGTATGTGTTAGGACTGTTGCTTTCTCGCGTGTGCAACTTCTTCCTTATTCGGTTCTTGTTCAACAACTCGCGTCTGACGATTCACACCGACGGCAAATACCTTAACCGAATACCCCTTCCCAATCCTTCTATTTGGGATGAGGAGATTACTCGGCTGGTAGAAGCACTAGAAAAAGCTGAGTACATGAGCGATGACTGGTTCACCTTGCATGAACAGCTAAACGAATGCGTGTATGGTCTTTACAATTTGAATCGACGCGACCGCGACCATATAGAGAATGAGATGAGGAAAATTTCCTCAATGAAATGGTATGCCCAACAACCTTTAAATCAGCTCGAAAATGAATAACGAAATGGCCTATTTGCTTGGAATGATTGTAGGCAACGGCGAAATCAAGAGGGCCCAATCGGAAACCACAGTTTCCATTGAAATACCTCATAAGAAGTTGCAAACTGAATATGTTGACGACGTAGAGCTTTATGTAAGAGCGAGCATCACCGATATCCGGGGGATTATCGAGCCACTGGTTGGCTCCCTCTTGCGTTACGACACCAACAAACGCAGTTCCACCTTGCATTTTTCCATGGGGAATGAAAGCTATCTCATCAGGGAAATCAATCGCATGATCGGCCGAATTTTGTCACATGAATCCATGCGTATTCCCCAAGAAATTTTTGATGCTCCCCATGACCAGCGCAAAGCGTTCCTTAAAGGGTTCGGGGACGTAACGGCCTACATAAGAAGGAGCAACTCGTTCATCGATAAATTCTCCCATCGAGTGTATGTCGAAATCCCAAAGAACTGGTATTTAGTGGTTGATTATTGCAACCTTTTACAATCCATTGGGATTCCGGTTCAAAATATCGATTGGGGACATCCCAACATGCGTGACCCTTACATGCAAAAATATCGTGACGGTAAACCTAATTTTTGGAAAAAAGAACACCAAGTGAAGATTTGGGCGGTGCTCTACGAGCAAATAGGCTTTGTCGTCCTCCATAAGAATCGCTGCTTGGACATTTATGCCGACGAGCATCGAGGCCATTTCCAAAATGACAGCATGGCAAAATTTAGCCGATTTTACTGGGAAGTGAGTTCGTCTAATCGGCCAAAGTCATCACACCCCAGTGAATTCGACCCCCTTCTACCCCCCGAGATCAGGGGGAAGCATTACGACTCGTGGAAAGAGATTGCCCATGATTTGGGGTATGTCCCTCAGGTACCATGAAGGAGATCGAACTATATGAGCCAATGCGCTTATGGCTGAAGCAATATTTGCGCGACAGGCATCCCCACGGAGAGGTGATAACAGTCGACTGCCATAATGAACGCCTGGATTTAGTTTTGGCTAAGTATCAGGTGGTGAACCCAATGGCAGTGGGTATTGATATCCAAATAGATGTCTTGGGTATCGTCAAATTACCAAGAAAAACCGAATTATATTTTATTGAAGCTAAGAAAACTCAGCTTACTATAAGAGATCTAGGTCAATTGTGGGCTTACTGCAAATTGGTAAATCCCTCTGGCGCTTTTTTACTCACTTCAGCTAATCTTGGAGGATTGAATAAAATCCTCAATGTATATCATCGTGAAGATATGCTGGATTTCGGAGACGGACGAACGATAAAGAAAATGCAGGTAGGCATTTGGGATGTCAAAAGTGGCTGCATCGCCTTCAACACCCTCATACCCAAAGTCGACTAAAGGGAGAAACAAGAAACATTACTGGGCACGGGCCGCTGTGCCTCGCGGTTTCACCGCGAAGCTCAACAAATGGTAAAAATGACATATACTTGCCTTTGACATCGCGCTATCTTCGCGGTGTTATGAGACAGATAATTCGACATCCGTTAACTCCGCGCGACTTGCAGAAGTCGTCCATCATCCTCAAGAGGGTGTGCATTGTGCGTCGGGAGCGTATAGTGTTTTCCCTCAAGGCGGTGAAGGCCCTCCTGCTGGCCATCTCCCGGCGCGGAATTAAGGAACGCAATTACCTTTGGCATAACGCCACTATCAAAAATCCCGGAATCGAGTTCCCGGGCTATCGAGGACACTGGTCAGTCCCAATCTCTATACCATGGGATTATGAAACAGTCAATTGCCATCGTCCTGGTTCTGCCAGCATTAGCGGAGAATATCGACGTTACGGCGGCTTGGGTTGGTTCAACATCCACCATGCCGATTATGTGCCCGGTAGAGTGCTTCGCGTAGCTTATTTGGTCGACCAAGCGCTTGTGCTCACTACCCAGGGGCTATTCTTAATGGTGCATAAGTTCAGTGCTAGTTTTGGATACCGTGCCCTGTATCGTGTAATTCTCCGCCCCCAGAAACCTGTATACCATTGTCGCGCGACGTTCTTCTGGGTCTCTCGAATCTTAAAAAGCGATATGGCTTTCACTCAGTTCCGGCTTCCCCGTATTCGCGCTCCCGTTTGCAAGCCACGCTGTCCAGCGTTTTGCCTAGGTGCTTCTATGGTTGCCTTGTCTTGTCTTGCAGCGGGCGCGGGCGTCGACCCTCCTTGCTTGTGGATGGTGTCGACCCCGGTGTCGGGAAGGCTCCTTTCCGGCTATTGGTGATGGACGTCCAAGGCCGTCCCCCTGGGGCTGGCGTGAAAAAATGGGGTAGGAGCGTTAACTTTTCGTTTTTTGATTTGTTAACTAAGAAAACGCATCCTATGAAGTACGTCAACTCAGGTCATGGCAACAGAATTCCTTTACTGTCGCTGATAGCGATTCTTTCGATTTCGCTGACGGTCAACCTCCCGGGTTTGGCCGTGTCCCCGTTGTTGGGACAACTCCAGAGCGTGTTCCCTCATGCCACGGAGCTTGAGTCACAGCTACTGGTTGTGCTCCCTAATTTCGTGATCATCCCGTTCATCCTGCTTGGTGGCCGATTGTCCAACCCCCGAAACCAGTTGAAGATCCTGGCTGGTAGCTTGATCATCTACGCTGTGTGTGGAGTGTTGTTCTTGTTCGCCAAGACGATGACCGAGCTGATTATCCTCAGTTGTTTCCTCGGCGTGGGTTGCGGCCCGGTGATCCCGTTGGCCGGCTCGCTGATTGCCCAGAATTTCTCGGGCGAGGAACGGCAGCACCAGCTTGGCATGAAGAGCGGTATATCCAATTTCATGGTGATCTTCGCCACGTTGTTCGTGGGGTGGGTAGCCACAATCGGCTGGAACTTGGCGTTCCTGGTTTACCTTGTGCCGCTGATTCCGTTGTGCTTGATTACCTATATGAGCAAGGCCTACATCGACAAGTACAAGATCGTTGATGAACAGTGCACTACTCCCGATTGCGATCCTGTTGAGCACCAGGAGAAGGTGGAGGAGCATAAAGAGGAGGAGGCCCAGACCGAGAGCGACCCTATGGACACGGCCTTGAATCCGCCTAAGAAGGGTGTGCCCGCCGTTCCGCCGCCAAAGTATACGGGCAAGCAAGCCATCAAGTTGTTGCTGGGCGTGATAGGCGTGTACGTGACGCTCACTTATGCTGTGCTCGCAATCGGCGATTATTTGCCGTTCTCGATGGAGCATTACGGCGATAATTCCACTCAGGTGGGAGTGGCTACAGCGCTGTTCTACTTCGCAGCGACTTGCGCCGGTTTTAGCTTGACGTGGTGCATGAGAGTTTTGGGAAGATGGACACCGTTTGTGACGATCGCCCTGTGCGCCGCCGGCCTGTTCTGCTTGGGTATCTTCCATCACTATTTGATGTATATGATCGGTGCCTTTGCCGCCGGCTACGGATACGGCGTGATGCAGCCTTTAATTTACGAGAAGACCTCGGAGCTCGCTCCCGACAGCAACTCTTCCACCCGTTTCTTCGGATACACGCTCACTGGCAACTATATCGGCATCGCCATCGCTCCGTTCATCGTGCAACTGCTTGAGAAGGCTACCCACGACTCGGGTGTCAACTTCTCGTTCTTCCTCAACGGAATAGTGGTTTTGGTGGTTCTCGCAATCGCCATCTTGAAAAACCGCTCCTTCGTTTTCAAGGTTGAGCGTCCGGCTAAGAAGACGGTTAAAGGTTGAAAGGTTAATATGTTATAGGCTAATTGGTTATAGATTAATAGGTTAATGTGTTAACAGGTTAAAGGATAATATGTTAATATGTTAATGGGATAAAAGGACCGAGGCGCCTTCACAGGTGCCTCGGGCTTTTTGTAACGATGTTATTCTACCGAAATGTTGTTACAGATATCTTATTATGCTTGATATTCCATTGGAGGGTTTTATTTGCCGAAAAGACGAGCCCAAAAGCCTCGCTTTCGGGGCTTGAGCGACGCCGGGCGCATCACGGCCACCGAGATGTCGTCATCGCTTCCGTGGTCGATAGCCAATTTAGCGAGGGCGAGAGTGAGCGTGGAATAATCGCGGCAGCGGGCGACGCACCGGGCGATATCCTCGTCGTGGCAGTAGCCGCAGAGGCCGTCGCTGCAGGCGATCACGATATCGTCGTCCTTGAGGTCGCATGACGCGTACTCCGGGATACAGTAACCTTCGCCCCCGCCCAGGAACCGGGTGATGATATTGTTGTCGGGGTGGGTGAAGGATTGCTCAGCGGTGATCGTGCCCTCGTCGATGAGCTGCTGCACGTAGGAGTGGTCTTTGGTGAGCGCCCTCAACCCCGTGGCTTCGTTGTAGATGTAGCAACGGCTGTCGCCCACCCAAGCGATGTGGAGAAGTTGCCCTTGGCGAGCGGCTATGACAACGGTGGTGCCCATTCCCCAAGAGTCGGGGCTCTTGTCCACGTAAGCGCGCAATTGGTCGTCGGCCGAGGCGATGGCTTGGTCGAATGTTTGGTACACGCTCTCTTGTGAGGCTCCGTCCAAAGAGATGCAGGTGAGATCCTCGCGAATAGAGTCGCAGGCCATTTGCGAGGCGATGTCGCCGTCCTTTTCGCCGCCCATTCCGTCGGCCACGATCAGGAGCGAGCCGTCGACCGTTGCCACGTGATCCTCGTTGGTCGAGTGATGAGCAGCCTTCACGGTATAGGATTGAGTGATGTATTCCATGTTAAAGGTCCATTTTGATTAACTGATTGCCGGTGGGTTACGCCGGTTTTTCCGGTGTCTTTTTACGCACGACGACGGCCTCCTTGCCTTGCTTCTTGGGCTTGGTGTAGTTGACCTCGAAGGGGAAAACCGATGGTGGGCACCCTTCCTCGATCACCAGCACGTTGATGTTGTTGATGCCGTCGTGGAGATCGTAGATGTTGCACTTGTATCTCACCTCCGAGATCTTCTCGCAGGTGACGGCCACATCCTGTCCTTGGGCTTTGACATCGAAAGGATAGTCGGTTTCGCCCAGGGTGCGCTGGATGTCGACGTTGAATGTGAAGGAGGCTACGCCGCCCGAGATGGTGGTCTCCGAGTCGATGGGGTCGACGTTGTAAAGCTTGTAGTGCCAAGCGTCGACGGTGATGGGACGGTCGAAGAATTGGATGTTGTTGATCGACACTTGGAACGGCTCGTAGGTCAATGGCACGACGGTGTCGGGGAGCGACGAGGGGATGCCCAGGGTGCACTTATAGGTAACCACGTGGCCAAACTCATTGCCGCCTATTGAGCGGGAGGTTTGGTCGATTTTGCAACTCTTTGTGTCGGGGAATTGGACGACCACGTCCTTGGCGGGTATCAGCGGAGGAAAGCGCAGGCAAAGGTCGGATTCGATGGCTTTGTGGCGGAAGGCGATGGCCTTTCCTTGGTTCATCTCCAATTCGAAATTGTCGGCCGGGAGGTAGGCGAGCAATCCCCAATGTCCGTTCTTCTTGACGAAGGCCGTGTTGCCGTTTAATAAACCCACTTGATCGAACTGAGCGGGCAATGCTTTCTGTCCCTTGTGGTTCAATCCCCAAAGGTCACCCTCCTTGTATGCGGTCAAGTTGGAGGGGTATACGTAAGGCTTGGGTGGCGCCGGCTCAAACGAAAGCTCCTCGCCCTCGAAAGTAAAGCGTGTGGGGATCAACCGCTTGTCGAATCGCAAGGTGGCCGAGAGGTTTTTGCCGTATCTGGCGCGGATAAGGACGCTATCGACGGGGAGATTCTCGAAGTAAACGTCGTAATTCTGGGTCAACTGCAGGTGACGGTTTTTGGCCTTGGGGTCGTTGCCCCATTCCATCGGCTCAAAGAAGCCGTTGGAGGTGTTGAACCAGTATAATTTGTTTTTGATCACGGCCACGCCGCGACCGTCGGGGGCGATGCCCGAGAGGAATTGCACGTCGTGGGGGTCGAAATTCTTCAGCTCCTTGTCGTTGACGATGGAGTATTGCATGGGCTTGCCCTCGATGCGGTAGTAGTTGTAGTAAGGATCCTTGCGCTTCTCCATCTGGCCATAGGTGAGGTAAGGGGCGTAACCACCCGAGAAGGGATATGCCTTGGCGTTGATTGAGAAATTCTGTGCCTCTCCCTTGTTGTTGAAATAGTTGTATATGCCGTCGCGCACGAAAATGAGGTAGCCGTTGTGGAAATAGGGGTCGTCGTAGGCCACGAACGCCTTGGGTAATTCCTTGTACTGACCCCCCACGTTGATGAAGCCTACGATCTCGTCGGAGGTTTTCTGGGTCAACACGGCGAGGCTTTCTGAGAAAGGCCGGAGGAGGTAATCGGTTTTGAACAGAGGGTTGCCGTGGGTATCGTAGACTGTTGTCCAGCCGAGGGAGTCGGCGGCGAGGGCTCGGTTGTCGACGGCCACGCGCAACGAGTCTTGAGCCGGGGCGATGAGCCAGTAGGCGAGTTCGGCACGGGAGGTGAGGGCCACAAGGAGAGTGGCCAGGAAGAGTATAAAACGTGACATAATGGAATTAAAGAAGATCGACTGAAATCGAGAGAAATCTAATGAAATCATCCGCGAGGGGGCGTATGCGGATGCCTTGGCGGGCCGGCCCTTGGCCGGCCCTCATAAGCGTATGCGGATGCCTGGGCGGGCCGGCCTTGGACGACCCTCATAAGCGTATGCGGATGCCTGGGCGAGCCGGCTCTTGGACGGCCCTCGGCAGGCGAAGGCTAAGGGGAGTTATTTGGTTATTTTTTGGATTTGAGAGAGGGCTGAGTCGATGCGGCGGAGGAGGGTGGCGTCGGCGGCGAGGATAGCCCATTCGCGGGCCCGCTCGAGTTGGCGGCGTGCGGTCTCGAGGTCGTAAACGAACACCTTGTCGGTTGCGATCGAATAGGACGCCAGCCGGTAGAGGGCATCGGCGTTGATGGCGGCGTAGGCCGAGTCGCCGATCTCCTGGATGCGGGTGAAGGCCCACACGGCGCGTGTGTTGATTTTGTTGGAAACGGGTAGGAAGGCGCTTGCCGATTCTGTCGGGTAGACGTCGATGCCGAGCAAGGCCTTTCGGGCGAGGGAGAGAGAATCGGTGTACCAGCCGTAGGTGTGGGCAAGCTCGTATAGGGCGGGGACGTATCCAAGCGCCGAGAACGAGTCGAGACGGGCTACGCCGGCTTGCAGGCTGTCGGGGTCGGGATTGTTGACCAGAAGCATGGCTTGCGCGAAAGCTTCCTCGTGGGAGAGAGGTTGGGGGGCCTGTTCCACGTTTTTGGGAATCAAGGCCAGGGTGATGATCACCGCGGCAACAACGATGAGGGCGATGCCCACGATTGCTGTCCACAAGCTACGTGGAGGGTAGTGGCGCTGGGAGGCGGCTCGTGCTATCGTCTGAGCCGAGGGTCGTTTCTTGGGTTCGGGGTCAAGGCAGTCGTAGACGAGCTTTTTGACGTCCTTGGGGATCGGTTTCTTGATCGGTTGCACTTGACGTTTCCCTTGCATTTGGGCCAGGCCGCCGTCCTCGCCGAAAGGCACGTGGCCGGTAATCAGCTCGTAGAGGGTGGCGCCGAGCGACCATATGTCGCTTTCGGGAGTCGACTCGTAGTCCTCGCGGAAGCGTTCGGGGGCCATGTAAGCCATCGTGCCGCTGGCCGAGTCGTCGTAACCCTCGCGGTTGAGTCCGCGGTGGGAAGAGATGCCGAAATCGGTGATAGCGTAGTTACCGTTGTCGTCGACCAGCACGTTGGCCGGCTTGATGTCGTGGTGGACGATTGTGGGGGTGAATGCGTGGAGGTAGGCCAGGCCCGAGGACACGTCGCCGATGTATCGCCACAGCTCCTTGCGGGTGGTCAAGCGGCCTTGCTTCTTCTCCGACGAGCCTCGGCGGCAGAACGGCAGCACCAAGTAGGGCATCACGCCGTCGGCGATGCCGAAGTTGATGGGCTGGACGAGGTGGGAGTGATGGCAGTTGAACACGATTTTGAACTCGTCGCGAAACCGTTGTTCGCCCAGGTCGAGCGCGTTCTTGGGCCTATATACCTTTATGGCGACCTCGATACCCGAGCCCTCCTGGGCGGCCATCTCGTCGCGGTCCTCGTCGTACACTTCATCGATAGTGAAGGTGTCGAGGGCGAGCCACACGTCGGCAGTACCACCGGCCGAGCTCAACGGGCGCAGCAACTTATAGCGCCCGTCGAGCATATAGCCGATGTATAGAGTGGAATTGGGGTTATCGAGCATTCTTGTTTAGGAGAGCTTTCTTGGCGAGGAGACGAGCCTTGGAAACCATCTTGCCCATGGATTGAGAGGTGACTTGCTGATATCCAGAAAGATCCGACATCATATACATTATCAGCTTGTCAGCAGGTTGGTAATATACAGCGTAGGCCTCATCTTTCGAAACGAAGGTGAGTTCGTCATCCGAGCTGTATTCAGCGTAATAGGTGTACTTGCGCTTGAGATAAGTGACAACCTTGTCGTTGTCAGCCGATGACATGAGGATCGAAGCCACATAGCATGCTGTGGTATAGTATTTTGTGAAATCGGTGTAATAAGCCGAGGTCATGCCTACTAAGTCTTGGTTGAGGAACCACGACATGCTTTGCTCGTTATTTATCAGAGGTTCAGAGCCTACCTTTGCAATCGCCTCAGCACGGGTCAAGCCAAGAAGGACGGTATAATCTTTGAAGTAGTCATCGAAGAGGTTGACGTAGGTAAGTGTGAGGGAAGAGAGGTCCCAAGTAACGCCCACGTTGGCGGTAGAGCGGTCGTCGGTGTCCATATAGGCCTTGAGGGTGGAGGTAGTGCCGCTTGCGTAAGCAATAAAGGTATTACCGAGAACCGATGTAACGGCATCTTTGTCAACCTTTGAGTTGTAAGTTACCACGATACCTTTTACCAGGTTGCTCCAAGAATCAAGTTGAACGCCCACTTGGTCGATGGTCGAGGAATAATTCTTGTAGATGATATAGTTGCCGCTTGTGCTGGTGGGATTGGAACCAATCACCGAGTAGACCTTGGAGACGGTTTGGCCGATGCAGTCCTGGAAGTTGACGGGAATGGGGTTTTCGATTTTGATTTCAACTACTGCAGTACCAGCCGATGTGGCTACATCAACATAGGTACGGCCAGATCCGACAGCAGTGATTGTGCCTGTAGTTGCGTCAACGGTGGCCACTGATTTGTCATGCACTGAGTAGCCGGTGATTGCATATCCATCCGTTAGCGAGGCATAATCAGGGGTGACGGACTCACCAATCTCCAAGTTCACTGTGTCGAGCAGTTTATGCACTGTGTAATTGCCCATAGAAACACCATCAGAATAGGCTTTAAATGTCCAATCAAATGCGGTGATTAAAGATGTGCGATATTCCTGGTTGAGGTTGCCAGCGGTGGAGGGGATAGTGAAGGTTACGATATTATCGTCAGAAACGGAGTAGGTGCCCTCCCCTGATTGATAAGACGAATAAGAGCCATAATTAAGCCACCATTCCACATAAATGTAGCCATTGGAGCTAAATTTATAGGTTTCCCAAATGTTATCGGCGGGGATGTCATTAACCCAGGTACCCAGGATTTGCTCAGCAAAGGTTTTTGGATCGGAAGTCACGTTAACACGCACAGCCACTTGACCAGCCGATGTTGTGAAGATTACGAAAGTAGAGCCTTTCTGTACAGCTGTAATTTTACCCGAAGAGGCATCCACGGTAGCGATAGTGGGATCCAGGGAGTAGAAATCGGAGTTTTTGTTGGAGCCTGTGAGAGTGCGGTACTCGGGAGCTGTTGAAGCTTCTGCTTCCAAATCATAAGTTGCCAATATGCGATAAAGCGACTCTTCACCGAGGTAGGTGTTGTTGTCGTATAACTTATAGTCGATTTGCATGGCGGTTGCCTTTGTGAATACCCAGTCGATATAATAGGAATGGGAGTTGGCCTCGTAGGAGGCTGTAAAAACGTTATCCGACTCGAGATAAAAATAGCCATTGCCATTTGTGGTAGTGCCATTATTATAAAGAGAGATGTTAAAACGGGCTGTAGCTTTGAACTCATAGGTGGTCCAAGCATCGGCGCTAGCGGTTGAGCAGAGCCATTCGCCCACGATATCGTTGATATCAACAATGGGATTAGGGTCCGGTGAGGGAGAAGAATTGTCGTCGTCGCTGCAGGAGGTGAACAGGACCACACTCGGGAGCAGGAAGAGGAGGAGTGATAAAAGATACTTTTTCATTATGATAAATTTAAGATTGTGATGAAATTTCACAAAAATAGCGAAATATATATAGATATATATTAATAAAAGTTAATTGCGCAGTTTAGTAGCGGAAGGTGTAACCAACGGTGATGAGGAGGAGGTTGTGGCGCTCAGAGTAGCCACGCATTACATCGGTAGCATGCCTAAAAATTGTCCATCGGTCGCCGTCCCAGTATTTTTTGTTGGCCATATTGGTAACCATCCATTGATAATGAATGGAAAGGTTTATTCCCATGTACTCATATCCAACTCCAAATCGGAGACCGAAGTTGACGCGCTTAAGGGGTGATGCGTCAAAACTGGAGTCTTGTTGCGATTGTGCATTCCCTCCATCTGAAGTGCCATAAGTTAAATTGGCATCCTTGGAGAATAGATTAAATGAGCCATCGTAATTAATATGCGATGAGTAGGTGTGCATATCGGCACGGTTGTCGGTCATTGATCCATTGACTATGTTGTAGAGATACAGATTTTCTGAATTACAAGTGCCGGAGAGATTTAACTTGGACGAAAGGCCGAAGCTCACAACCGGACCAGCGTTGATTTGGAAGTGACTCGTTTTAGTGACGGGAATGCGATATGATGCCAATATTGGAATGTCGAGAGTGGCCATTGAATATTCTTCCTTGAAATTGCCAAGAGCCTTGCCTTTCAAATACAGGGAAGAGGTTTGTGGCAAGATCAAGGTGAAGTCGTTGGACCAGGAGTTTTTGTATTTGTAGTAGAGGAAGTTGAGGCCGGCGTTGAGGTAGAGGTTTTTGTAGAGGCGGATGTCGGCGAAGGCGGCGATGGAGAAGCCGCCGGAGGTGGAGTAGTCGGCGGCCTCGGTGTTGTCGCCGATGCCGTAGTTGACGGCCGAGAATGTGGGCGACGAGGATGACGAGGCGTCAATCATCGGGTAGAGGTAACCAGCTGAGAATCCGAAGGATATGCGGCGACCACCGATGCCGTCGGCGGGTATCACTTGCAGCATGGGTTTGGGGGCTTGATAGACGTGCACGCCGAGGGTTTGGTTGCCGGTGGTGACGTTGATCGAGGCCTCGCGGGCCATGTCGTAAGGCTCGTTGGGGGTACAGTGGACGAGGATGGTGTTTCCGTCGACGCGGGTCAACTGGCACCAGTGGGGGAAGTCGCCGAAGCGCCAGTCGTCGGCGTCGGTCAACACCTTGATGTACTCGTCGCCGCCGTCAGGGCCGAAGGTGAGGTCGTTCTTGGAGAATGCGAGCGAGTCGAGAGCGGCGCCCTGGATGATGTTGATGGTGATCTCGTGCTTGGTGGGAGTCTCTACGCGCACCTGGGCCACTCGGTCGCGGTTTTCGTCGTTGGCCTTGGCGGTGAACTGGATGTCGTTGGTGCCCTTGATGGCTTTTAGCCAATCGGGGACGTCGGTGATGCTCCATGCGGTGTTGGCGTCGATATCGACCACTGATGTTTCGCCGTCGGGGGTGAAGACAAGGCTCTGTGCCGACGAGCGCAGGATCTCGGGGGAGGCACCGTTGGTGACGCGGACGGTCTTGCTCTGGCCGTTGCCGTTGCGCACGGTGATTGTGGTGCCACGGTCCTCGGTGGTTTCGTTGGGGGAGGATACGATCATTATGAGGCCTTTCTTGCGGTCGACCTCGATCTTGCACCAGTCCTGGTTGTCGCTTTTGGTTGCGCTCCAGTTGTTGCCGCTCACGTGGATGGGGTAGTCACCGCCGAGGTAGTTGATGAAGACGGTGTCCTGGGAGACGGCGAAGACGGTTGTGGGGGTGCTTTTCTTTTCGGAGGCGAGCAGGGCGTTGATCACTCGTAGCTGGGATGTGCACTTGCTTTCGACAAACTTGTCGCCGGTGGCAAGCGCGCGCTCGTAGAGCACCTTGGCCTCGGCGTATTTCTTCTTGTTGAAGAGGTCGTTGGCCTCTTTTACCAGCACTGTCGACGCCTCGGTGCAGTAGTTGGAGCCGCTCGTTTGGGCTTCCACCGCGGGTGCGGCGCAAGCGATCAGGGTCGCTAGGAGTAAATGTTGGAATCTCATTGTGTTGACTGTATTTGTGATATTAGGTTGTTGATTTTTTCTTTGTGTTGGGCTTGTTGGATGGGGCCTACGATGAGGAATTCCTCGATTTCGGCACGGCGGGCTCGGTCGATCATCACACCGAGGGAGTCGTAGCTTGCGATTTCGGCTTGCAATTGGGACAGCAGTTGAATCTTGCGATCCACAGGCTGTTTTTTGGAGTCATCGACCGGGATAGCGCGAGCCTCATTGAGGGTGATGATTGCTTCTCCAATGGGAGGATTGTCGCCGATAGGGGCACCGTTTTTGTTGTCGAGAATGGGAGGCAGTGTGACGTTGAGGATCGAGTCGGCCTTTTGGCACAGGGCATCGTATCGAGTTTGGGGGTTGTCGCCTTTTCCCCCAAGGATGAGCAGGATGGTGGCAGTGAGGGCCACGGCAGCGGCAACTGATAAGAGAATTACCTTGCGGTTGCGGGCATAGCGTCGCTTGAGCACATGGTCGACGATTTGCCGGGCGGAGGGTCGCTCCTTGGGGTCGTAGGCGAGGCAGGCGTAGATGAGCTCGCGCACGTCCTCAGGGACGTTTTTGCTCAGCGGAGGGATAGGGGTGTTGGGCCGTTGATTCTCACCGCCTTCGTTGCCGAAGGGGGTGTCGCCGGCCATCAACTCGTAGAGAGTGGCGCCGAATGCCCAGATGTCGCTTTCGGGCATGGGTTGGGCATTGTCACGGAATCGCTCGGGTCCCATGTAGGCGTAGGTGCCGTAGGAGTCGTCATCGCTGTCAATGTCGGCACGGCCGATGGCGGCGCTGATACCGAAGTCGGTGATGGCATAGTTGCCGTTGTCGTCGATGAGCACGTTGGCGGGCTTGATGTCCTGGTGGATAATCTGTGGCGTGCGCTCATGGAGGTAGGCCAGGCCGCTGGCCACTTGGTAGATGTATTTCCAGATGTCCTCGGCCTTGGTGATTTGGCCGATGAGCATTTCCGAGGAACCTGAGGGACAGTAGGGTAGGACCAGGTAGGGGGTGTCGTCGAATACCGAGAAATAGGTTGGAGGGATAATATTCTGGTGATGGCACCCGAACACTTTCTTAAACTCGCTGCGGAATTGGTACAACCCCTCGACATCGATGATATTCTTGCGGCGGTAGATTTTGATGGCCACGCGTGTACCCGAGGATTCGTCGTCGGGATCCTCGACGGTGTGGATGTCGATTGCGAGCCACACGTCGGCCGAGCCGCCCTGGGTGGAAATCGGTTGGATTAGCTTGTATTGGCCGTCGATGATTTGGCCTATGGAGTATTGCTGGGAGTCCATAGTGTCATTTTAGGAGGACGCTGTCGCCGGGATGGAGGAGCGCGTAGGGGTCGGCGTTGTTGATTTTGGCAAGGGCCTGCAACTGCACGCCGTATCGTTGCGACACGCTGTGTAGGGTTTCACCGTCGGCGACCACTTGGTACACGTCCTGAGCGCCCTCAAAACGCTTTTTTTTCTTGGCGAGGAACACGATGTCGCCCTCCTGCAATTGGGATGCCTTGGCCACGTCGTTGAATTTAAGCAATTGGGCTGGGGCGATGTTGTGCTTGCGGGCGATGGCGGCGAGGTCTTCACCGGGGTGGATTACCGTGCAGTCGACTCGGTTGATCATCACGGCCTCGTAGCTCATGGCTTGGGCGATGTTGGTCTCCTCCTGGGTCACCTCGTCGTCGGCGAGCACGCATTCCTGGTCAAACACCGGAGCCTCGTCGTGCACGACCTTGGTGATGACCACCGTCTTTCCCGGGCGTAACTTGACGCCGCCGTTGAGGGCGTAGAGACGGTAGTGGTCGATGATACCGATGAGGGCGTTGGCGTAGTGGGGAGCGGTGGCGTAGCCGCAACGCTTGAGTCCATGCGCCCAGCCACGATAGTCGTAGACGCTGATGTTGAACAGGCTTCGGTAGGTGCGGCTGGTGCTGATCAATCGGGCGTAGTCGCGGAAGGAATCCTGGGCTGATGAGTAGCTGCGGAATCGGCTTTTGGTGCTTTCGTCGTCCCAAGCGAGATAAACAGGCCCGGTCCAACTGCTGCCCGACTTGATGCAGAAATGGTTGTTGCAAGCTTTGGTGAGCGAGCTAGTGCCGGCCCCCGACTCGAGGATTGCCTGAGCCAAGGTGATGGCGGCCGGGATTCCGTACTCTTTCTCGAATTGCAGCGCCGTGGCCTTGTGCTGGGCGATATAGGCCTGCACGACGGCGGCCGACTGGGCTGGGGCGACTTGAACGCATAACCCGAGAAAAATCAGATATATGAATGCCCTTACTTTCATTAGTATACAGGGGAATAAGTGGCATAGACGAAATCTTCAGCCAAATTCCTGGTGTGTAAAGGAGTGTATTTATCGGCCAGTGAATCGCCAGGATTGGAGGAGAAGAAGAAATAGTCGACAATTAAAGCTATTAATATGACAGCTATAATCAGAACGATTGGAATCCAGCCGCCAGATGTTCCAATCGCAGCGATTATTGCGGTGAGAGCTAATGCCTCAGCTACCTCCTTAATGCATTCAAGGAATCGGGCCAAAGCTAATTCGCTGTTTCCGAGAATAAGTTGCCAAACGGAGTCGATAAGTTTTTGAATAGCTCCAATATATTTGAGGGGAGGAAATTTCTCGACTATTTTCTCCATGAATTGATATATTGGCTTGAGGATGTTGTTGATTGCCTGAAAGAATTTGGAAGCCGAGGAGATTATTTTGGTAATATTGGATTTCTCCATAATCACAATCACCTCGTTCAAATAAGAGATTGCTCCATTTTTTGTTACTTTTCCGAAACATTGCTGGGTAGCAATCACGAATCCTTGTTTTTTTGCGACGGAAACAAATTTGTTGACGTTATCCATTTTTTGAGCAAGTTGGGGTACGCGTCCACGCTTGTTGACGTCAATCTGTTTAAGGTGCTCCTTGAGATTTTTCAAGGTGTCTTCTATTAGTTTCTCCAATTGAGTAACCATATAAGCAATAGAATTCTCTTTGGAAGGGTCAAGGACAGTTTTTCGGGCAGTTTCGGCGGTGTTATATATGTCGATGCCTTTCATCACTGTAGTATGCCCAATGCCGCCTTGGTTTATTGGTTGGGGAACGGGCTGGATGGTAGGATTGGGGGCGGGCCCGATTTCGAAGTAGCGTTCGGACATTAGGTAGGCGTATGTGGTGTCGCCGACGATTCCGCTGGGCGGGGTGATTCCGCGCCATTTTTGGTAGGCGATGACAGCTTTTTCCGTGTTGGGGCCGAATAGACCATCGGGTTTGAGGGAGATCCAGCGGCCTTGGCTGATGCGATTCAGTTGGATCTGGATCGCTTGGACGATGGGGTCGAATTGGGGATTGTTGGATTTTTTGAATTCCATTTTTGGAGGGGGTGTTTCTTGGATCGGGTGATCGCCTGTGATGGTCGGGCGCTGGCGTCCACGCTCCTTGCTTGAGGGCGGTGGCTTGATGAGGGGCGTGCAAGAGCCGGGGTGCCAGGGCTACCGCTGACGTTTATGTTGCATCAACTGACAAATAACAACTTGACAATAATTGGAAGGGTTAGACAGGAGCGTTGGGAGATGAGTTGCTGGAGTCGTAGTGGGAGGTTGGTTTGCTGGGCTTTTAGGTAATTCTTCTCGTCCTTAAAGGAGATGTCGATGTAGAGACCGCGGGTGAGTCGTTGGTCGCCGCCAGCGCCTTGCACCGAGATGTCGTAATGGATACGTTTGATCTCGGTAGGGTCGTACTCCTTCAAGAGTTGCATTCGCAGGAAGGCGTCAATGTCCATGAGAGTGAACAGACGGTCGCCGGTCATCATATAGTAGCGCATCATCTCGTAACGCTCGTCGGCGTTAGCCTTGTTGGTGCCACCGCTAGCGCCAATTATCACTTTAAGGTCTTTCTCCAGGAAGGGGCATTTCTTGTTCTCCATCACTTCGCCCATGAGTGGGGCGTTGCCTTGAGCGCCGTTGGTGGTGAGGTAAGAGACCTTCAAAGTCGAGGCTTGGCCGGTGAGATTGACGTGACGCATTGCGAAGACCCCCGAGTCGAAGCGAGTGCGAGGACTTGCGGCGTCAACGCTTCGGCCGATGCGATTGACCGATTCTCTTAACGTTTTCACCAATTCGCCGTCTTTGAGGCCGTTATATTCGACAAAGGCGTGGTAATCGTCGATGAATCGGTTGTAGAGATTGCGCACGTCGGTGTATAGCGCTTGGCTGTTGTAGGTCATGGTGTCGAAATCGCGTATCGTCACTTGGTCGCTCAGGGGGTTAAATCCTTGTTTCTTGGCAGCGCAAGATGTTTCGACCACTTTGAGGAAATAGGTGTCGTCGTCCTTTGTGAGTTTGGCGATGGGAGCGCTTGCGGTAAGAGTGACTGAGTTGAGTGCCACGTTAACCACTGGCATTGCGTTGGGGATGATATCGATCGTGTTGGGGACGTCGTAATCGGGGCCGAAGTCGAGCATGATCCACAGGGTATGGTCGCCGAATCGGTCGAGGTCGGAGCTTTCCATCGATTGCTGGAACACGCGTGGATAGGGCATTCGGCGGAAATGGTCGCGGTCGGAGAGGTCGTCGGTGATATACAAGAGAGCGGCGTCGGGGAGCTGTGTAAGCAGGTTTTTCCAATGGCTTACCATGCCGTTGAACGCGTGGCTGGCTTGTTGTGCGTCGAATGGAGGCAACATGGTCACGGCTTCCATGCGCGCGGCGTTGGTAAATGAGAGTTCCTCGGTGTTGTTACCCACCACGATACGCTTGGGCAACACTCCTTGCGTGCCCCGAATCAGGAGTGACATATCCTTAAGGCATTCCACCTCGGCCTCGGTTTCGAGTCCTATCCACACCTTGTCTTTACGTCCAAGGACAATCGGGGAGATTGAGTCGCCAGTTTTGAGCATCGTGGGGGTGACGAGATGGAGCTTGGTATAGGGCACTACCGTGTTGGCGAACACAGGGCAATAGGGTAATTGCAACTTGTTGTTGAACTTGAAGCTAAGCGAGGTGCCCGAAGTGATTGTTTGTGGCGCGGGGTTGCTTATGGCCTTCATTTTGGGGTGCAAGATAGCCAAAGCGGGCATTGGGTCGATCTTGTCCTGGGGGATGAAGAATGTGCAAAGGCGGTTGAGGACTTTTTCGGGTATTCTCTCGATAGCGTCTTTTATTTTCTGGGCCTCAAACACCAGAGCCGTGGCCATGAGTTTGGCTACAGGATCGGCGAGCTGGCCAGTTGCGAGGTTGAGATCCTGCAACAACAGCTCTATTTCAGTGGCTATTACCTTTTCCATTCCCTAAAAACTAACAAATGACAACCAAAAACTAACAACTAAATCGTGACTTTATGGGCGATAGGCTCGACGAGGAAGGAGATGCGGCGTTGATAAGGACGAGTGACACCGAGGCCCTCGTCGATGAAGCCGGAGATGAGGATGCGCATCTCGTATTTGGATTGCTTGTTGCCTCCTCGGCGACGTGAAGAGACGTTGAGCTCGATCTGTACCTCGGGACGCTCCAGCCGGGGCTCATAGGCCAAAATGCTGTGGCGTAGACTCTCATCGCATTGCTGCCGGGAAATTGCGCCGTTGGTCGTCACCGGGCCCGACAAAAGGCCTATGTAGCTGTTGTTGAATTCGCTGACGTTGATGTTGGCGTACTCGTGATTCCAGTATTCGAAGCCAAATTCGGGGTCGGCGTTGAATGAGCCTTTTGGGGTGAACACTATCAGCTCGAGCACCGCGTCGATGCGTTGCTCGAGCGAGGCTGCATCGCGTTGTAGCGCCGGCAGTCGGTCGAGGTCAATATCGAGTGGAAGGTTGATATATTCGGCCATTTACTTAGATTTCCAGGCCCTCCCAGCGGCGACGACGACGCTCCTCCTCATCAATCACGGGGGCTGGTTTGGGCTTGGGGGCTGGTTTGGGCTTGGG
>JAJBVP010000235.1 GCA_020859755.1 Bacteroidales bacterium
AGTGCAGCCAGAATGCGTCT
This sequence comes from Bacteroidales bacterium, assembly GCA_020859755.1. Taxonomy (GTDB): domain Bacteria; phylum Bacteroidota; class Bacteroidia; order Bacteroidales; family Muribaculaceae; genus JAJPXC01. The sequence goes on from JAJBVP010000235.1 coordinate 21, forward strand.
TGCTCAAGCTGTAGTGCGCGAGAAACTCAACGCACTTGCGCCTAAGGGCTTCGCTCCTTGCCTTGCCGCCCGAACTATATTGAGTCATCTTCAGTCACCTCCGCCAGGGCGTCGGCTGCCGTCCTTTTCTTAGCCGTTCTGCGTCTCGTGGTACTCTTTGCAGTCGGAGTGTCCTCGGCTACAGTACTAGCGCTTCTGCTAGTGACTGCCGCTGTAGCCTTATTCCTCCCCCCCGCTGTCGACGACCTTCTCCTCAATTACGCCGTCCACGAACTCACAAATCATTGTCATGCCCATGATGGCGAAGCACTCGCTGACCGCCGTGTTGTAGTTGCCCTGCGTGTGGAAACCGATGAGCGGTGTGTCGCCGTCAACGGTGTACTGCAGTCCGGCGCGGGCGAACTCGCTGTGCGACGGGTCGCAGTAGTACAGCACAATGTTGTTGGCGGGGGTCGCCAGAACCGTGCCCTGCGGAATCTCGTTGTCAGAGAGGAGAAGCAAGGTGGAGTAGCCCATGAAGTTCTGCACATAGCTCAGGCCGAACGCGGTCTGGACTGTGATGGGGGCGTCACCGAGGTAGGTGTAGAGGTCCATGATGTTGGCGAAGCCGATGACATCGGTTACCGTGCGGCGCATCTTCATGAACTCATTCAGGCAACGGCCGCGCGCAAGCGCCAAGCACTGCTGCCAGGTCTTAGTCTTTTCGCCGGACTCCTCAGCCTCTTCGGTCACTCCGCCATCCGCCGAGCCACACGCTCTCAGGAACGCGTAGAAGTCGGTGAGAACCATGCCCTGCAGTTCGTTGAGGAACTCGTTGTCGGTCTCCTGCACGGCGATGTCGTAGCCGTAGGAGTTGATGGATTCGAGCGAAACCGCCTTCGCGTACTTGTCAACGGTCAGCTCGCCAAACGGCACCTCGGCAACCGTGCCCCAGCTGTACGGGATAACGGAGCCTTCCGGCACGTTGGAGCGGCCAAAGGTCGCATACTTCGGGTTGTACTTCTGCAAACGCTCGGCGATGGCCTTGTAGCTATTTTCGTAACTCGTGTTGTTCTGGATGGTGTTGGTATCCTGGAGGCTAACACTCTCTTCGCTAGTCGAGTCGCTATTTTCCCCGCTCGTCTCCCCTGGCCTCATAATGGGCTTGATGGTGACAGGGTTTTCCCCACCGCCATTCTGCCCCAACAGCTGAACCGTAGCTACGCGGTATTTGAGCGTAGTGCCTGGTTCCTTGCGGATGAGCCGCATGGTGCCGAGGATGTCGGAAAGCGCGTCCCAGTTCTTACTGAACTGTGTGACGAAATCGACCTCCCTGACGCCAACGTCCATCATATTGCTTTTCGTTACATGTGAAATTGTTGCGTTGTTAGTGTTAATTACAGGGCTATACTCAGCCATATTCATATCATCTCCGTTAAAAGTATAGTGTGCTGTTCTTTTTCGCAAGCTCCTATTCTTCGGCGGAGGTTCTTTTCCGTTTGCTGCGGTGTTTTTTCTGCTTAATACCCGTTCAAATGGTTTCTTGCCACTGCGCTTGGGTAGTCTACGTATGCCCAGTCCAGATCAACGTTGCCGCTGATGCCATCGATCTTGCCCGTATCCGAATACTGCCAGATACCAGTGGTTCCGGTGTACTTGCAGGTGCTCGCATACTGCGCTACCCAATGAGTATACTCCTTTAGCCGGCTGTCGTCCAGGCGAGACTGGAACCCCGACGAGGTTGACGCATACACGCCAGCATAATATTTTGCCGCCTCAAGCTCCTTGCAAAACCCGATCACAGCGTCCGTGTTGCCAGTGCGGGTGCTCGTGGACTGCGCCTCGCAGTCGAAAAAGACGGGATATTCGAGCTTCTTACCCGCCAGCAACTTCAAAAAGCGCTGCGCATCCGCTCTGCCGTCGTCCCAGCTTGTGCAGTTTTTGCCGTTGAAATAATACGCGCCAACGTCAAGCCCTGCCGCACGGGCGCCCTTGTAGTTGGTCTCCCACCGACTGTCGGTGTAGAAGCCCGCGTCTGACCCGCCCGCCTTTATGATGACAAATTTGATGCCAGAGTTTTTTACCTTCGCCCAGTCGATAGCCCCCTGCCAATGCGATACGTCGATACCTGGTATTTTGATGCTCACTAGTTCACCTCAATCCCGAATAGACTCGGATTGGCCTTGATTGCTTCCTGCCGCTTCTTCGCATCTTTGATGGCCATGATTTCCTTTTTGGTCATCGTGGTGGCGTTGGCGTTTGTCGCCGGCGGGGTCTGCACTCGCGCGCCAACCTCAGAGGGAGTCGCGATGAAGTCGCCCCATTCCTTCGACGCGGTAGCCTTCACGTCGTCGGGGTTGGCAAACTTGCCATCCTCGCTAACACTCAACTCGTCGAAGTCCGTCACGCGCAAGATCGAATCAATCCTCCGCTCCTGAATCCCAAGGTCACGTAACACGGCGGCGTATGCCGTCTTCTTGCTTGCTAGCGTAGCCTGCGCGGCCTGGCGGTCACGGAACTCCTCAAAGTTCTTTTTGAGGCTCTCGTACTCATCCTGCCACACCTTGTTCTGACTTGCCGCCTTCTTGGCTTCGTCCAGTTCCTTTCGGACTGCCGCCAGTTCGGCTAACTCAGCCTTTGCCTTGTCGAGGTCATCCTTCAGGCCGTCAACGGACTCCGTGTGGCCTTGGATAACGCTCTCAATTTGTGTCTGGTCTAGCCCTAGGCCGGCCAGAAATTTACGTGTCAGCATCTGCATTCCCTCGCTTTGCTTGATTTATTTCAACGGCGGGCGAGCCACTATAGGGGGGGAAAGAGGAGGAAAGAAAAACCCCTCCGCGCAGCTCCGCCCACACCCTGAATTATACAACATTTTTGTCATCGCAATCAACTTTCTAACGCTTCTTTTATCGCGCGCTCATACTCGGAGACGTGGTCGGCGATGGCGGGCTTAATATAGGGCTGTGCGCGTTGTTTGACGCCGCCCAATTCTACCTTTTTTGCGTATTCAGTTGCCGACCCCACGGTCATACTCATGTCGTCGGTCACGTAGTCAATTGACGCCCGCAACCTGCCGGTATCAACGGGGCACAGGTAAGTCGCATGCCCCTGCGCAATCACCCCGCACTGTTCAAGCCCTTGCCGCACCTGACTCTTCATCGCGTGCAAAACAGCATTCGAGTTATCGGACAGTGAAAATTTGAAGCTTGCACCCATTACACCACCACCTCCTGTTTTTGTTTCTGCCATTCGGAGAAGCTCATATTCACGGGCACAACCGCGCGGTCTCCTCGTTCTCCTACACGACGTTCATAGTTCTCGTCGAAACCATCGATCACGGCAATCATACTACATCTGCAGTTTATGGTCATCTCCGTCGGCGCAGAAGTGTCTCCCGGCTCCATCAGCTCCTCGCCGCCAACGAGAAACGGCTCGTCCACATCCACCGTCTGGCCGTCAGCGTCGAAGTGCTCAGGGCGCGTCCGGCTGTCAAAGGTCGCCACCCAGCGCTTTCGAATCTTAATCCCCATGCCGCGCGCTTCCTCGTAGCAGTCCTGCCGACCGCGGTTTTGAGCGTACGTGGTTGCCGTCCGAGCCGCCCGCGTTGCCGATATCGTACAGGCATTAGGCACCCGCGTCAAGAGGTCGTCCGCCATACGGGGAATCGATAACCCCCGCGCCACGCCGCTGGTCACCACATCGCGAACAACCCCCTGAGTAAACAGGGTGCTATCCCAGATTAGGTCTGGTTGCGTTCGAACGATATTGCGCACGACCCGGTCGGGCACGAGGGTAAAATTAGAAGGAACCTGCCGCTCAATGGAATACGCGGAATAATTGTAGTTGAGTTGGTATATATCGCAGGCGCGGTCAGAGATGTAAGAGAGCGCGGTCTCGTGCGCATTAAGGTACCGCCGTGATAGCTGGTCAGCCAGTGACTGTAAGGACTTGCCCCGCGCCAGCATCTCCCGTCTCCACGCGGTATAGGCCTTTACTGATAGCTTCAATTTCATTTGCTCGTCGCTGAATTCAAATTCCTTCCGCCACGCTGCTACCTCTGCCGCCGCGTCTTTTGCCGCCTTTCTGTAGATAGCGCGGACGCGCTGCTCAGTCTGAACTAGGATTCGGTCTGATTCACGAGCCGCATAGTCAGATGGCATTATCCTTCAGCCTCAAGCTCGTCTTCGGGTTCTTCAGTTTCGTCTTCGGCTTCTCCATACGCCAGCCGTTCTACATCCCGCGCCGCACGCGCTTCAATAACGCTATCCGCAGCATCCGCGATGCCTAAGATGTTGCACAATTGTCGGATAATCGTCTCCTCGTCGAGGTATTCAGCACAGGCCAGTATCATATTAACTTCTTCCTGCCGGTTTGCCACGCGGTTGCGGGTAAACGTAATTGGAGCATCGACCCCGCATATCGGCGCGAGCCGCTTCCAGAACTGCAGCACCTGGTATTCAAATGCGTCAGCCTTCGTGTCGAACGGCTGATACGCCGCGTTGATGGCAGTAGCGGTCTGGTTACCGCTGGACACCTTCTCAACGTTCAACGCCTGAAAATCGCGATACAGGTCCTCCTCCAGCCGGTTGAGGTAGGCGACACGGCTTTCGTACGGGATGTTAACCTCATGCGCGGTAATCTGC
>JAJBVP010000026.1 GCA_020859755.1 Bacteroidales bacterium
TGACGCGGACGTTTGTGATGGCCGTCCAAGGCCGGCCCCCCTAACGGCCCCCCTAACGGCCCCCCTAAGGGGGATCGCTTGGGGCGGTTACCAGGGGATGATGCCGTCGCGGATGTTGACGCGGGGGAGGGGTGGGCGCACGGAGGCGATGTAGAGGGCGATGGCGCGGGTCATCAACACGTCGTCGTGGAAACCGGGTCGCGCGCCGTAGGAGCCATTGGGGAGCTGCTGGAAGACAGTCATCTCGTCGCAGGCCAGTGGCGAGCGCTCGACGTAGGTGCCCTCACGCAGGCGCGCTACCAACTCCTGCACGACGGCTTGCTTGGTGGCGCGGTTGGTGTGGAATCCGGGTCGGAGGGTACCCTCCAGGCGCGAGTCGGTGCCTCGGTGGTAGAGATTGGGGTAGTGGGTGGCCAGTCGCGAGAGGATGAAGAGCGAACCGTCGTCGGCTGTGTTCTCGCTCTCGAGGGTGTTGCTTTCGATCACCAGCAGCGCGTCATTATAATATGAGGCGATCTGGGCGCTCTTCCAGGCGAGGAGGTCGTGGTCGATGTGACCACGCCATTGGGCGACGACGACGGGGCGCTCGGTGGTGACATCGAGCGCGGCGATGACGCTCCAGTCGGCTTTCTCGGATCGGCCACCGATGTCGACAGCCACGAGGTAGTCGTGGTCGTGGGCCGGCTCCTCCCAGCGCTCCACTCGACCATTGGCGTCCTGGGTAAATTTCACATTGTCAAGTGCTAACGGTCCCCACTGGGCGGTGCCGGAGATCTCGCCAACGACCGCCTGCAGGTTGCAACCCTCGCGTAGGCGCTCGACTTGTGGGTTGGGGAAGACCGAGCAGCCCGACATTGCGAAGGCCTCGACATCGTTGCTTGGGTACTCGGCGCGGAACGCGTCGGGACTGGCCATCTCGCGGCGCTTGTGGTGGTACCACGCGATCTGGTCGAGGTCGAGACCTTGGTCCCATAGGTCTCGCTCGTACTGGTCGAGCGACGCGACAAGGGCCTTGGCCTGTGAGGGATCCACGGGGGTGCGGTATATTTCGATTTCGTGCCAGGGGACGAATATGGCGTGCTTGTCGCTGAGGCCCTGCTTGGCACGCATCCACTCGGTGTGGAAATAGTTTCCCACGCCGTTGGCGGTCGACTCCATGACGATGAGCGTGCCGGGCACGGAGTTGATGGCACCGCAGACGGCCCTGACGTAATCCTCGGGGCTTTTAGTGGGGGTGTCGGCCCAGAAAGCGACCTCGGATAGGTGGGCCATGGCGTAGTCGGCGCCGCGGAGGGCGTCGTGGTTCTCGCTGGAGGAAACAGTGACTCGGCACCCCCGCCCTTGGATCTCGCGGATGTTGGTCGACCGCTCGAAGGGGGCGAATTTGGGGTCCTGCTCACCCGTCCACAGCTCCTTGGGGTAGGCGGCAAGAACCTTTGAGTACATGCCCAGGATGTTGGCCGAGGCTTGTTTGACGTGGGCGCAGATCAGGGAGTGCCAGTTGTTATACAGGCAGCACTGCATCCAAGCCATGTAGATAAGGATGAGCGTGGAACCGCCCCACTGCCGGGCCTTGAGCATTATCACGCGGATCGGTCGCTTGGCCACGCGGTCGCCCTCGAGGATCGCCAGCACGCGCCGTTGCGGGGCGTTAAGGACGAAGGGGATGTCGCGGGCCGACGATTTGTCCTTGATTTTCACGCACCGTGCGCACCAGTACTCGAAATCGTAACGGCAGCGGAGTTGCTCCCATTGTGTTTGGGACATCCCGGGGGCGTATTCCGAGCTGCGGGTCATGGTCTTGGGGATGAGGATTGGCTGGTCGCACCAGTCGACGGTTACCTCCACGCGGTCGCCGTTGCTACCTACCCCCAGCCAGGGGTCGTAGGCCCCCGCCTGGTGGCGCTTGCGGCGCTTTAGATGTTCTTCCCAGATTTCTTCAAATGTCTGTTTCATAGCTTAATAGATTAATTGGATTTTACGGAATAGGAAATCGGTGGACACTCGCCCCTCCACCCTCACTGTCGCCCAGCCTCGCCACGGGGCCGTGACGGGGTAGCAAAGCGGGGCGTTTACCTGGCCGTCGATGTCGAGCCGTAGCACAAGGAGGGAACCGTCGGGCTCTTGGCCGTTGTCCAGGGAGATGGTGACGGAACCGGTGAATAGGCTGGCGGCCAGGTCGAAGCATGCGGCACGAATTGGCGCTGATAGCGGCACGCGGGCCTCCCACGCGATCGGCACCGTGTCGCTCCCGTCGTCCTCGGTCACCTGGGTATACGACAGCGTCGACGGGGAGAGGAGTGTGGTTCCCTCCCCCTCTATCACAAGGGTGGTGAGGGCCGACCAAGGCCGTTCCGCCAGCCCTGATAAGCGCCCATTTGCGTCATTTGCGTCCAAAATCCCGGTCCCGGCGATGAGCGTCGAGCGGTTGCCCGAGACAGCGAAGAGTGTGCCGCGGTCGGAGAGGACGTAGACGGCGGTGTCGGTCCAGACGACCTGGGCCGGGGTGGAGACTGGATACATTGAGATGCGGTTGGCTCCGGAGAGGAGTCGGGAGGTACCCACCCCCACGGCTGTCACTCCGAATCGTGAGAATGCGTAGAAGTGACTTTTCCCGAAGTCCCAGGACGACGCGCTACGGGCCGCTGGGGTCACCGTCGAGATGGCGCACGGTGCGGCCAGCAACGCGCTCAGCGGCGTTAACGGTAGGCTCGCCACTGTGTTGATCACCACACCCTCGTGGCATGTCGCCACGCGCTTCTCGGCCGGGATGAGATAGACGCTGGCGGTGGTGGTGGGAAGCCACGGCGCCAGGGAGGGGTGAATATAATAAGAGGAGCGAGCGGCGTCGTCGGGGGTGAGGTCGACGGTGGTTTTGAGGATGGTGCCGTCGGAGGTGGCGATAGCGATGGTCATCTTCGCGGCGTCGGGGGATGGGTAGGATAGCACTGGAGAAAGAGCCAGGGGCGCTTGGTCGGAGCCTTGGCTCGACCATACGACTTTCTCTTGGCCATCGGAGAAGGCTACATGCGCATAGGCGTGCCACGAGCCTGAGCCGCGGCTCACTGCCATGGCCGTCAGCGGGTAACCCTCGTAGCGCACAGGGGTAGGGTTGGCGACAAGCAGGGTGTCGCCGTTGAGGGCGCATGCTGAGGCGGTAAAACGGTGAGGCTCAGAGCAATCACGGGCCACCGCGGCGGTATAGCCGGCGACGGGCGTTACCGCCTGGGCGAGCACTTTCAGCAACTGTGTGCGCTCCATCTGGGGGTAGAGCGTGGAGATGTCGATGTCGTAGACGCGACCCGCTACTTCGGCGTTCAGGGTCATAACCATGCGAGTCGACATCAGTGAGTCGATATGGCTAAGGGCTTGGCGCACAATCGACTGACGTTGCAACTCGCCACCCTTGTCCAATGCGACGCCTGGCATCGCGCAGGTGATCGTGGAGTTGGTGCCGGTCGAGTCGGCCAGCACGTTGCCGCGCAGCGCGGCGCTGAAATCCACCGTGTGCAGGGGCATCGACGTCTGCACCTCGATACCCCACACGCGATCCTCCCACCCCTCGGGTAGCGCCTGGGGAAACCGCAGGCCGATGCGGAAGGCCGATGTCTGCACCGCCGTGGCCGAGCGCGTGCCGGCGGTCACGTTGGCCGTGATCTCCAGTGCGTCGGTGAGTTGGAATTCCCCCAGGAGCACAGTGGGACCAGTAAACACCACCCCATAATTCTTGTCCAGCAGCCTTACGCGGGCCAGCACGGGCTGCGTCAGGTAACCGTCGTCGTTGGCCTGCAGCGCCAGCGAGTTGTACGTTGCAAGCAGATCGCCGCGCAGCGCCTCGGCGTCGGTCTTGGCCAGCAACCCCGTGCCGTGAGGATAGCTTCCCGTGAGTGTTCCTTCGGGAATCTGCGCCGTGTACACGGTCGTGTCGGTCACCTCCAGGGAGATGGCCGGCGGCTGTGTCATGTCCTCCAGAATCGCCCACTTCCCGCTCTGGTTAATCACGCGGCAGGTGCCACCCGAGGTGAACACAAGCAGCTGGGTCGACGACAGCGCGACGGCCGAGAGAGCCTCTGAGGGAAGTTGCCCAACCGACTGATACTCAGCCGTGTCGAGATTTACCACATAGACCGACAGCCCGCTGGCCGTCAGCGACATCCTTCCTTCGTCGCTGGCAAACGTCGCCAACCGCGTCCCAAACTGCGCGTCCCTCTCGCCCTCATACCGCACCGCGGCCAGTGCGCCCGTCTCCTTGTTGACACTCAGGTTCTTGCACTCTCTCACGCTTGCCTCGCCGCTTCCGGGCGCCTTCAGCGTCGCCTGCTCAGCCGTAATAGTAACCTTGCTCAGCTTTGTGGGATTACCCGAGCCCTTGCACTGCTTTTGGGTGTTATTACCTTGATTAGCAGTGTTTTTACCTTTCTGATCTGTAAACTTAGTATTTTTCATAGCTTTTTTTCCCGCAAAGTAACAACCAAAAATCCCCGCCGATATGTCATTTTCCCCTTCGTCCCTTAGGGGGGCCGGCCTTGGACGGCCCCCCCCAAGAGGCCAAACCGTGTACGGGGCCCAGCCCCCCCCACAACACACCGAGCGTGATATAGAAGCAACTAAGCG
>JAJBVP010000164.1 GCA_020859755.1 Bacteroidales bacterium
TATCTGTAAATCAGATATTTAAATTTAAGAATTCAAATTTTGTCATGTACTGAAGTCTAATTCAACCAACAGGTGAGCGGAACTACTTTGCGTATCTATGACGAGAGTGATTATTGCTACGATACCTACACAGTGACATATCTGGATGACGACACCTTGGTCCTCAAAGGGGAAGAACTCACTTATTCCTACGAGCGCGTGACCAAATCAGGGCTTCCTTTCTCCATCAGCGACATAGTCTGGGACTAGGATTATGGCCCACGCACAGCCATCCGGCTGACGGGCCGCTGCCCCCAGCGGCCAACGTCAGGCGAGGGTAGCGCCGTAGGCGTGACAGATGGTAGCCGTGGGTGACCGGCCCCAGCGGGGTCGGTTGCCCACGGACCCCGGTCCCAAATCCCATTCACGCGGCCCCGTAGGGGTCGCACACTCCACGCGCTCTGCGACCCCTACGGGGCCGAGGTGTGGGGGAGAGGAGATCCTTAGACCGTGGGCAGTCGACCCCTACGGGGCCTCCCACCCACGGCTACCATCTGCCGCACCTACGGCGCTGCCTGGCTACCATCTGATGCGCCTACGGCGCTACCGCGGCGCAAACCGATTCAAGCGCTTGGGGGTCTGCGGAAGTCTGCGGAAGTCTGCGGAAGTCTGCGGAAGTCTGCGGAAGTCTGCGTGCCCAAGTCCCACGCGACAGCCCCTCTGCGCTCCCCTGCGTGAAAATACTCTCCCCCGTGGAAAGACAACGCACGCAGACTCTCGCAGACTCTCGCAGACTCACGCAGACTCACGCAGACTCACGCAGACTCTCGCAGACTCTCGCAGGCTCACGCAGACTCTCGCAGACTCACGCAGACTGAAAACTGAAGACTGAAAACTGAAGACTGAAAACTATAAACTGAAAACTAAACTATTATGAAACAATTGAAACACTGGCTATTGGCCATCCTGGTCATCCCCGCGCTCGCCATCGGTGTCACCGCCTGCGGCGGCGACGATGACGACGATGAACCTTCCTCGAGCAACTCCCTGGAGGGGTACTGGCTCAACTATGAGGGCGGGGAATATGACATCTACTATTTCGCGTCGGACGGCACGGGCTGGAATATTTACGGCGCTAATCGTTGGGGTTGGAGCGGTTCCCACATGACCTGGAAAAAGAGCGGCAGCACGGTAACGATCAAGGATTACGGCACGTATACCGAGACCTATACTTATAGGATTTCAGGCGACTATTTGTATTTGGATAGCGGTGACACAGACAACGATTATGTCTACGAGCGCATCACCAAATCAGAGCTTCCTGTCAGCCTGAGCGACATCGACTGGGACGACTAGGATCATGGCCCGCGCATCAGCCATCCGGGTGACGGGCCGGGGGGCCCTAGCTCCCAGGCTGGGGACGATCCCATGGTGGTGGTGGATCAGTAGATGCGGGAGGCGGCCCAAAGGGGGACGTTGGTCATCCAAGATTGCTGGCGGTAAGGCGACATTGAGAGCCTTACCGCGGCAATTTGTGGGTTGTCAAGTGCTACCTGTCGCAGGGATTTGGCCTTAAGGTTTTCCTCGGCCTTTACCTCAACGGCATAGACGCGGACACCGTGCTGGAGGATGAAGTCGAGTTCGAGCGTCGAGCGGTCGTTGGTGTAATAATATATGTGGGTGTCGTTTAGGGGGATGAGCTGTTGCAAGGCGTACTGCTCGGTGAACGCGCCCTTGTATTCCGAGAAGATGTTGTTGGCCACGAGAATGAGTTCGGGGGGAGTGGCGCTCAGTGCTCCAAAGAGGCCGCAGTCGAGCATATAAAGCTTGAACGCCGAGAGATCCTCGTAGAATGCAAGTGGGACACCTATTTTGTTGACACGGGGGATTTTGTACACCAATCCGGCGTCCTGTAGCCACTGGATAGCGATTTCAAAGTCGTTGGCTCGGGCACCTTTCTTTAGAGCGCCGTAGATGAATTTTTTGTTTTCGCGGGCAAGCTGCGAGGGGATCGAGCGCCACACCATGTTTATTCGAGGCACCTGGTTGACGGGTGCGTGCTTGGAGATGTCGAGCTGGTAAGCCGTGAGAATGTCGTTTTGCAATTTTCGGGCGAGGGGGACGTCGGCGGTCGCAAGGTAGTTTTTCACCACCTCGGGCATGCCCCCAGTGAAATAATATTGGCGCAACCAGTTGACGTACTCATCGGCTATGGGGTTGAGGACGTCCCAAGGGGCCGATTCAAGTTCTTTTGCCAGGATCTCGGACCCGGTGGCCAATAAGAATTCGTCAAAGGTCATTGGATACATCTCGAGGATGTCGACCATCCCTACGGGAAACGATTCGTCGCTGTGCAATGCAACTCCGAGGAGCGAGCCTGCTACGGCCACATATAGGTCGGGGCGTTGCTCGTGGAAGTATTTCAGGGCATGGAGTCCAGCTGGGGCCTCCTGTATCTCGTCGATTATGATGAGTGTGTCGGGGGTGATAGGCTGGTTGGTCAAGGCCGACAACTCGCGTACGATGCGATCGATGTTGTAGTCGGGGGAGAAAATGCCGGCGGCCGCGGGGTTGTTGTCGCAATTGACGTAGGCGTAATTATGGAAATAACGTTGGCCTAACTCCTTGAGTATATAGGTTTTGCCCACCTGTCGCGCACCCTTGAGCAGGAGGGGCTTCTTGGTGGGATTTTCTTTCCAGGCCTTAAGCTGGGTCATTATCGTCCGTTCCATGGTGGGTTATTTTCCCGCAAAAATACGCTCTTTTGGCTGGAAATGCAAGTTTTCCCCGGGAAAAAGTGTAGGGAGGGTACACTTTTTCCCGGGGAAAATATGTGGGGCTAGTGGAGGGTGACTTCGCCGCAGAGGGCGGAGTTGAGGTAGCCGACGACTTCCTTGGGGCCGAGGCCGAGGCCGAAGAGGTACATGAGTTTGGTGAGGGCGGCCTCGGAGGTGATGTCGTGGCCAGAGACGACACCGGCCTGGGTGAGGTGGTTGCCGGCCTGGTAGCGCTTGGAGTGGACGCCGCCGTTGACGCATTGTGTGACGTTCAGCAGTACCAAGCCGCGGCGCACTGCGTCCTCGATGGCTTGGGTGAACCAGGGGGCTGTGGGGGCGTTTCCGGCACCGAATGTCTTCAACACGATGCCCTTGAGGCCGGGGGTTGCCAATTGGTGGCGTAGGATCTCCTCGGTGATGCCGGGGTGGAGGTCGATGAACATCACGCCGGTGTCCATGCCGTACTGCACCTTCAGCGGGCGCTTGGTGGTGGATCGGCTCAGGGCGTCCTCGTTGAAATGGATGCCGAGGCCGATTTTGGCCAGCGACGGGTAGTTGTTGGATTTAAAGGCGTTGAAATTGTCGGCCGACATCTTGGTTGAGCGGTTGCCGCGCCAGAGGTAGTTTTCGAAGAGGATTGCTACCTCCTGCACCATGGCGGTGCCGTATTGGTCGGCGGCGGCGGCGATTTGGAGTGCGGTGATGAGGTTTTCCTCGCCGTCGGTGCGCACCTCGCCGATTGGGAGTTGGGAGCCGGTGATAATGACTGGTTTGTGGAGGTTTTCGAGCATGAACGACAGGGCCGATGCGGTGTAGGCCATGGTGTCGGTGCCGTGGAGTACTACGAAGCCGTCGAAGGCGTCGTAGTTCTCCTCGATGTTTCGTGCGATCTCCTGCCAGTGGCGGGGGCTCATGTTGGAGGAATCGATTGGAGGCTCAAACTGTATGTTTTCGATTTCGTAGTCCAACATCTTGATTTTGGGCACGTTGTCGATCAGTGACGTGAAGTCGAACGGCTCCAAGGCCTTGGTCTCGGGGTTCTCGATCATGCCGATGGTGCCACCGGTGTATATAATAAGGATGCGAGGCTTTTTCATAAGAAATGCTTTAGTCCTTTACTCCTTTAATTCTTTAACTCTTTAATCTTTAAATCTTTAAATCTTTAAAGAGGGGACCTTAGCCAACCTTTGCTCCCGGGGCCACGGGGGCCGTGGGGCCGATCACGACGAGGGATCCGTCGTTGTTTTCGGCTGAGAGGATCATGCCTTGGGAGACGATGCCTTTGAGTTTGCGCGGGGGTAGGTTGGCGATGAAGCACACCTGCTTGCCCACGAGTTCCTCGGGCTTGTAGTATTTGGCGATGCCGGAGACGATTGTGCGCTTCTCGAGGCCGTCGTCGATGAGGAAACGTAGCAGTTTGTCGGCCTTTGGCACTTTCTCGCATTCGAGGACTGTGCCCACGCGGATGTCGCTGCGGGTGAAGGTGTCGAAGTCGACGTCCTCGGCTTGCGGGGCAGGCTTCCAGGCGTTCTTCTGGTTCTCCTCCTTGATACGGGCTAAGCGGTCCATCTGGGCTTGGATGGCGTCGTCCTCGATTTTTTCGAAGAGGATTTCGGCTTGGCCGAGCTGGGTGCCGGGGGCGAGGATGGCAGTGCCGAGAGCGTCCCAAGTGGGGGCCTCGTTGAGGGCGAGCATCTTGCGCAGCTTTTCGGCGGCAAATGGGGTGAACGGCTCGAAAGCCACGGCTATGTTGGCGGTGATTTGGAGGGCGGTGTAGAGGATGGCGTTGACGCGAGCTGGGTCGGTCTTGGCGGCTTTCCACGGCTCGGTCTCCTGGAGGTAGCGGTTGCCAAGGCGGGCGATGTTCATCGCGTCCTTGAGGGCCTCGCGGAAGTGGAAATTCTCGAGGTTGTTCTCCAGGGCTTCCTTGATCTTAGCGACCTCGGCAAGGGCGTCTTTATCAATGGGTTGCAACTCACCGGGAGCAGGCACTTTGCCGTCGCAGTACTTGTGGGTGAGCACCACTGCGCGGTTGACGAAGTTGCCGAGGATGGCGGCCAGTTCGCTGTTGTTGCGGGCTTGGAAGTCGCTCCAGGTGAAGTCGTTGTCCTTGGTTTCGGGGGCGGTGGCGGTGAGGGCGTAGCGGAGCACGTCCTGCTTGCCGGGGAAGTCGCGGAGGTACTCGTGGAGCCACACTGCCCAGTTGCGGGATGTGGAGATTTTGTCGCCCTCGAGGTTGAGGAACTCGTTGGCTGGGACGTTGTCGGGCATCTGGTAGTCGCCGTGGGCGTGCATCATCGTGGGGAAGATAAGGCAGTGGAACACGATGTTGTCCTTGCCGATGAAGTGGATGATTCGGCTCTCGGGGTCTTGCCACCACTGCTGCCAAGTGCCGAAGCGCTCGGGCTGGGAGTCGCACAGCTCTTTGGTGTTGGAGATGTAGCCGATAGGGGCGTCAAACCACACGTAGAGCACCTTGCCCTCGGCGCCCTCGACGGGCACGGGGACGCCCCAATCGAGGTCGCGGGTCATGGCGCGTGGCTGGAGGTCCATGTCGAGCCACGACTTGCACTGGCCGTAGACGTTGCTGCGCCACTCCTTGTGTCCCTCGAGGATCCATTGTCGCAGCCAGTCCTGGTACTTGTTGAGGGGTAAATACCAGTTTTTGGTCTCCTTCTTGACCAGGGGGTTGCCGGTTTCGGCGTTGTAGGGGTTGATGAGCTCCTCGGGGCTGAGGGATGCGCCGCACGCCTCGCACTGGTCGCCGTAGGCGTCCTTGGCGTGGCAACGGGGGCACTCGCCGCGGATGTTACGGTCGGTGAGGAAGCGCTGGGTGCCCTCGTCGAAGTACTGCTCGCTGAAGTGCTCCTCGAGCTTTCCGTCGTCGTAGAGCTTGCGGAAGAAGTCGGAGGAGAACTTTCGGTGGATATCCGACGTTGTGCGGGAATAGATGTCGAAAGAAATGCCCAAGCCTTCAAAAGATTCCTTGATGAGCTTGTGGTAGCGGTCGACCACGTCCTGGGGGGTGCAACCCTCCTTGCGGGCGCGGATCGTGACGGGGACGCCGTGCTCGTCGCTGCCCCCCACGAGCATTACCTCTTCACCACGCGAGCGCTTGTAGCGGGCGTAGATGTCGGCAGGGACGTAAACTCCGGCCAAGTGGCCGATATGTACAGGCCCGTTGGCGTAAGGGAGGGCCGTGGTTATCAAGGTTCTTTTATAGGCTGGCATTAGCTTTTCAGTTTTCAGTTTTTAGTTTTTAGTTTTTAGTTTTTAGATTGATTGAAATCGAGAATCTCGAGATTTCCGAAAATCCCGGGATTCTCGATCTTTTGACTTTTGACTTTTGACTTTTGACTTTTGACTTTTGACTACTTTACGGTCCAGTGGTCGCCGGCGAGGATCATCTCGCGGAGGGAGTTGAATCCCTTGCGGGCGCGCACCTCTTCTACCTGGTGGTCGATCTCCTCGTTGTAGACGGGAGAGGCAACGTCGCGGATGACGCCGATTGCCAGTGGAAGGTCGGTGCCGTCCATCATGGCGAGCTGCTGGTGGAGGAAGTTGGAGGGGGTGTGGGCATCGTGAACGAGCACGTCGTCGATGGTATAGCCGTCCTCACCGATGGTGACGGCCTTCAAGAGGAAGCCGTTGCGCACGAGGCCGCGGTTTTTCTCCTTGCCGAAGATCATCTTCTCGCCGTGGACGAGGTGGATGGTGCGGTCGGCGCGGTATTCGCGGTCGGTGATGGCGTTGTGGATGCCGTTGTTGAAGATGACGCAGTTTTGGAGGATCTCCACGACAGAAGCACCGTCGTGCTTGGCGGCTGCCACGAGCACCTCCTCGCTGATTTTGAGCTCGACGTCGATCGATCGGGCGAAGAAGTTGCCGCGAGCGCCGAATGCGAGTTCGGCGGGGATGAAGGGATCCTCGGTGGTGCCGTAGGGGGAGGATTTGGAGACGAAGCCACGGTCGCTCGTCGGGGAGTATTGGCCCTTGGTGAGGCCGTAGATCTTGTTGTTGAACAAGAGCATGTTGATGTCGACGTTTCGGCGAATGGCGTGGATGAAGTGGTTGCCGCCGATGGCGAGGCCATCGCCGTCGCCCGACACTTGCCATACGGTCATCTCGGGGTTGGCCACCTTGAAGCCGGTTGCGATAGCGGCAGCTCGGCCGTGAATTGTGTGGAACCCGTAGGTGTTCATGTAGTAAGGCAGGCGGGATGAGCAACCGATGCCTGAGATAACGGCCGTCTTGTGGGGTGGGATTCCGAGCTGGGCCATTGCCTTGTGCAGGGTGTTGAGAATCGCGTGGTCGCCGCAACCGGGGCACCAGCGCACGCTCTGGCCGTTCTTAAAGTTGGCTGCTGTATATTGTGATGTGCAGGGTGTTTCCATCTTATTTCTCCTCCATGATTTTGGTTACGGCATCCACCACTTCCTTTACGAGGAAGGGCTGGCCTTGAATCTTGTTGACGCGCTCGATTTTCACCTCGGGGAACTTGGCCTGGAGGTAGTCGGCGAATTGTCCGGTGTTCAACTCGGCGACAATCACCTTCTTGAATCGGCGCAGGATGTCGCCGGTGTTTTCGGGCAGCGGCTGGATGTAACGGAAGTGGGCGAAAGCCAGGTGTCCTGAGTGGGCGTTGATTTCACGGGTGGCGGTGAGCAGATGGCCGTAGGTGCCACCCCAACCCACGAGCAGGGTGTCGGCGTCGATGTCGCCGGTGACCTCCAGCTTGGGGATGTCGCGGGCGATGCGGGCGATTTTCTCGCGGCGGGTTTTCACCATCTTCTCGTGGTTGAAGGGGTCGGTTGAGATGGCCCCGGTGTTGGTGTCCTTCTCAAGGCCGCCGATGATGTGGGTAGCGCCCTCGGTGCCGGGGATAGCCCAGTAGCGCACGAAGGTCTCGGCGTCGCGCTCGTAGGGTCGCCAGGAACCGTCGCAGCGGTCCTCGGGGAGGAAGTGGGGCTTGATAGTGGGGTATTCGTCGGGCTCTGGCACGCGCCAAGCGCTCGAGCCGTTGCCGATGAACGCGTCGCTCAGGAGGATTACGGGTGTCATGTGCTCGATGGCGATGCGGCAAGCCTCGAAGGCCATTGTGAAGCAGTCGGTGGGGGAGCAGGGGGCTACGACAGCCACGGGGCTCTCGCCGTTTCGGCCGTAGAGGGCCTGCATGAGGTCGGTTTGCTCGGTCTTGGTGGGTAGGCCGGTAGATGGACCACCGCGCTGCACGTCGATAACCACCAATGGCAACTCGGCCATGACGGCCAGGCCGATGCCCTCGCTCTTGAGGGCGAGTCCGGGGCCGGAGGTTGAGGTAACGGCAAGGTCGCCGGCGAAGGAGGCGCCGATGGCCGAGCATACGCCGGCGATCTCATCCTCCATCTGGCAAGCCTTCACACCCAGATCCTTGCGCTTGGCAAGCTCGTGGAGGATGTCGGTTGCGGGGGTGATGGGGTAGGAGCCGAGGAAGAGGGGGCGCCCCGACTTCTCGGAGGCCAAGATCAAGCCCCAAGCGGTGGCGGTGTTGCCGTTGATGTCGGTGTAGTCGCCGGGGACGATCTCCTCGGTTTCGATACGGTAGGTTGACACCGAGGCGTGGATATTGTGGCCGTAGTCGAAACCGGCTTGGAGCACCTTGGAATTGGCCTCGAAGATAGCGGGTTTCTTGGCGAATTTGGTTTTCAAGTGGTGAAGGGCGCTCTCCAATGGGCGGTCGAAGAGCCAGCACACGAGGCCGAGGGCGAAGATGTTGCGGCACTTGAGCATTGCCTTGTTGTCAAGACCCGAGTCGGCCAGGGCGTTTTTGGTCAACGAGGTAACTGGGACCTCCACGACTTGTGCTTTGATACCCAGCTCGGCGATGGGGTCGTCGGTTTCGAAAAGCGCTTTTTTCAGGTCGGCGGGCTTGAACGAGTCGATATCGGTGATGATGACACCTCCAGGGGCGAGAAACTTAACGTTTTGCTTGAGAGCGGCGGGGTTCATAGCCACAAGCACATCACAACGGTCGCCGGGGGTGTATACGCCCGAACCGACGCTTACCTGGAATCCTGACACGCCGCTGAGGGAGCCTTGCGGTGCGCGAATCTCGGCTGGGTAGTCGGGGAATGTTGACACTTGGTTGCCCATGCCGGCCGACACGTTGGTGAAGATGTTGCCGGCAAGCTGCATACCGTCGCCGGAGTCGCCCGAGAATCGGACAACCACGCGGTCCAGGGTTTTAACAGTGGGTTTCTCTGACATAATCTTTTTTATCTCTTAATTGTACTATGGGTGTATGCGAAGATTGGCTACATTTTGGCGCGAAGTTACGAAAATTAAGTTAAGCAACGGCTAACAATCGGAAAAAATTGGTAATTTCGCGCAAAATCACTTAACAATTATAGCATGAAAGCATTACGCCTGTCGCTCGCCTTGGTGATCGCCGCAATGGGCCTCACCGCCTCGGCTGAGCATCTTAAGAGCTTGAACAAAGATTACATCGACAACTCGGTAGCCCCGGGCACCGACTTCTATAAACATGTCAACGCCGGGTGGCAGAAGGCCAACCCGCTGACGCCCGAGCACGCCCGTTACGGCCAGTTCAACATCCTGAGCGACACCTCGGAGGTGCGCGTCAAGGACATCGTGCTTGGCCTTGCGGCCACCAATCCCGAGCCTGGCACCGTGGCTTTCAAGGTGTCTACCATCTATGAGCAGGCCATGGACAGCGACCGTCGCAACCGCGAGGGCGCTATGCCCATTCTCGCCGACCTGAAGAAGATAGAGAACACCCCCGCCGACGGCATGGAGGACCTCTTCTTGTGGATGCACACCAACTACGGCTCGCCCTTTATCGGGGCCGGCCCGATGGAGAACCTTGCGAACTCCAACGAATATGCGATGTACGTCACCGGTACTCGTCTTGGCCTTGGCGACCGCGACTTCTACCTGCTGAACGACAAGGAGAACAAGAAGGTGCGCGAGGCTTACCAGAAACTGATCGTGGGCCAGATGATGAACGCCGGCTACTCCAAGAAGGACGCCACCCGCATTATGAAGAACGTGATGAAGATTGAGACCCTCCTTGCCGACTCTACCTGGACCCGCGAGGAGTCGCGCAACATCCCCGCGATGTACAATCCCCGCACGTTCGCCCAGCTCAAGGAGATGTACCCCAACCTCCCTTGGGACCGTTTCTTCATCGAGACCATGGAGATTCCCTCGCCCGAGACGGTGATTGTAACCGAGATGAACACCGTGGCCCAGGGCGACAAGCTCTACTCCACGCTTACCGACCGCGAGAAGAAGGACTTCTACCTCTGGGAGTACGTTTCGCAGGCCCAGGGCAAGCTGTCGGATAAGTTTACCGACACCGCGTTTGAGTTCTCCAAGGTAAAGAGCGGCGTCACCGAGCAGCGTCCCCGCTGGAAGCGTGCCCTGGGAGCCACATCGGGTGCCATGGGCGAGGCTATCGGCCAGCTCTACGTGGAGAAATATTTCCCGGCTTCGTCCAAGGAGTACATGCTCGGCTTGGTTGAGAACCTGCGTCGCGCCCTGGGCAAGCACATCATCGAGCTCGAGTGGATGACCCCGGAGACTAAGCTCAACGCCATCACCAAGCTCAACGCGTTCACCGTGAAGATCGGCTACCCCGACAAGTGGAAGGACTACTCCACGATGGAGATCGACCCCTCGAAGAGCTACTACGAGAATATGCACAACGTGTCGATGTGGCACCAGAAAGAGCAACTCAAGAAGTGGGGCAAGCCCGTCGACAAGACCGAGTGGGGCATGACACCTCAGACGATCAACGCCTACTACAACCCGATGAACAACGAGATCGTGTTCCCGGCGGGCATTCTGCAGGCTCCTTTCTTCGATCCCGAGGCAAGCGACGCTGAGAACTACGGCGCAATCGGCGTGGTGATCGGCCACGAGATGACTCACGGCTTCGACGACCAGGGTCGCAACTTCGACGCCGAGGGCAACATGGTGAACTGGTGGACCCCGGAGGATGCCGCCGCGTTTGAGAAACTTACCAAGGGCTTAGCCGACCAGTTCAGTGCCGTGGAGGTGCTCCCCGGCTTGATGGCCAACGGCGAGTACACCTTAGGCGAGAACATCGCCGACCAGGGCGGCCTGCGCGTGGCTATGACCGCGTTCCTCGACTCCCAGAAGAAGAAGGGCGTCGACATCAACAGCGAGGAGGCCAAGATCGACGGATTCACCCCGCTGGAGGTGTTCTACATGAATTACGCCAATGTGTGGGCACAGAACATCCGCGACGAGGAGAAGCGCTCGCTCACCACGGGCGACGTTCACTCGCTCGGCGAGAACCGCGTGAACGTGACCCTGCGCAACATCGCTCCCTTCTTCGAGGCATTCCAAATCACTGAGGGCCAGCCCCTCTACCGCGCTCCGCAGGATCGCGTCGTAATCTGGTAATTATTCATATCGGAAATCTCGAGAGTCGCGGGATTCCCGGGATTCCCGCGATTTCCGATTTTTAAGTTTTATAGTTATGACACGTCGTTTCTCCCTTTTAGTCCTGTTGCTGGCGGCGATTTCGACCGCTTGGGCAGCTACGCCTCGCTACATCTTCTATTTTATAGGTGACGGCATGGGCATGGGCCATGTGATGGCTGCCGAAACCTACAACCGCGAGGTGCGCAAGGCGGCTGAGCCGCTGTTGATGATGCGCTTCCCTGTGGTGGGGATGTCGATGACCTACAGCGCGTCGTCGCCCGTGACCGACTCGGCCGCGGCTGGCACCGCCCTCTCCACGGGCCACAAGACCAACAACAACTACCTGGGTGTCACCCCCGACACCACCGCCGTCGAGTCGATGGCCAAGGTGTTGCAGCGCGACGGCTACGGCATCGGCATCTGCACGTCGGTGTACCCCGACGACGCTACTCCCGGCGCTTTCTTCGCCCATGTGCCCTCGCGCTCAATGTATTACGAGATCGGCACACAGGCTGCTGAGAGTGGCTACGAGTTTCTTGCCGGAAGCAACCTGCGTGGCGTGGTCGACAAGCAAGGCCGTCCCACCGACCTCTACGAGGTGCTTGAGAAAAGCGGCTACTCGGTGGTGCGCGGGGCCGACGCGATTTCGTCAGTCACGACTGACAAAATCTTCCTGCTCAGTCCCGATTCCACCCGTGTCTCCAATATCGGCTACACCATCGACTCCATTCCCGGCGCGTTGACCTTGCCTGAGATCACCCGCCAGTGCCTCAGCCACTTGGAGAAACTGTCGCCCGACAAATTCTTCATGATGATCGAGGGCGGTAACATCGACCACGCGGCCCACGCCAACGACGGCGGCGCCGTGATCAAGGAGATCGTCAACTTCAACGAGGCCCTGCAGGTGGCTTACGACTTCTACCTCCAGCACCCCGATGAGACGCTGATCGTGGTCACGGCCGACCACGACACTGGTGGCATGGCTCTGGGCAACAAGTACTTGAAGTATCAAGCCCACTTGGAGTATATCGATTATCAGCGAATGTCGAAGGACGAATTTTCCGACGAATGCAAGGCGATTTTGAAATCGCGCCGGGTGTTCACGTGGGACGACATGCGCCAGATGCTCGAGGAGAAATTCGGTTTCTGGAAGGGCGTGCCCGTGAGCGAGAAGCAGGAGCAGGCGCTGAAGGAGAAATTTGAGCAAACGTTTGAGTTGCGCAACTCGGAGGATCAGAAGACGTTGTACAACTCGTTCAACGCGTTCGCCGTTGAGGTGTTTGACGTGCTCGACGCGGCCACGGGCATCGGCTGGACTACCACAAGCCACACCGGCAACCCTGTACCGGTGTATGCCGTAGGCGTTGGCGCCGAGCGCTTTGCGAGCCTCAACAACAACACCGACATTCCCCAGAAGATCCTGCAAATCGTAGGCAAGTGACCGCAAATAGGCTGCACTGCCCACTTGGCGGCGGAGCCGCCTATCCATTTAAAACCCCATGCTTCAACATGGGGTGAAAGAGATGGGGTGTAATCCCCCGACTGGAGGTGGCGGAGCCACCTGTCCATTTAAACTAGTCGCTTAAGCGACAGTCTATATATAGACAGGTGGCTCCGCCGCCTCTCTTCTTGGAGGAGTGAAAAGATCCTTCCCCCCCAAGCTAAAGCATGGGGTTTTAAATAGAAATGTGGCTCCGCCACAGTAATTATTATTATATGAAGAAGATTTTAAGTGCTTTATTTTTGTTGTTGGCGATTACGGCGAGCGCCAAGGTGGATTTGGCGGCGATTTGCGACACCGTGAACGCCGACCAGGCTCGGTTCACGGCCCTGACCAACCGCTTCCTTGTGGGCGATACCACGTTGACTATCAACGAGAAATGCTTGGTGTACTACGGTTCGACTTGCGCCCCCGACTTCAACCCCGACGCCGAGTTCCCGGCCCTGGACCGCGCCTACGCGTCGACCGACTGGCCCCGCGTGCTACTTATGGCCGAGCAGGCTCTCACGTCCGATCCCTGTTCCCTCGACCTTACTATCAAGGCGTTAACCGCCGCTACCCAGGTCGACGGGCTCTCGCAAGCCAAGGCCGAGACCTACCGCAACCGCTACTGGATGCTTCAGGATGCAATCATGGCCTCGGGCATGGGTCTCACCCCCGAGTCGCCGTGGATACTCCATAGTCCCGATGATGAGGCCCGATGGCTGCGCAATGTGTTGAGGGTGAACGAGATTCTTGAGCGCACCACCATCCAAGGCCTGGATGCCGTCAAGGTGAAAATGAACGAGACCCCCGACCCCCTCATCCTCTACTTCTCCATCCTCAAAAAGTAACCCAACTCCACTTTCTTGCATGAGAAAGTGGAGGGAA
Source organism: Bacteroidales bacterium (assembly GCA_020859755.1). Taxonomy (GTDB): domain Bacteria; phylum Bacteroidota; class Bacteroidia; order Bacteroidales; family Muribaculaceae; genus JAJPXC01. Next base: position 13,579 of record JAJBVP010000164.1, read on the forward strand.
ATTATTGGTTCATTTTCTTTGGGACATAAAAAACGCATAATCCCTGAAGTTGTGCGGAAAGTGTAAGCTGTTGGGCTGTAATCTATTGTTGATGAAAGTGTTAGCTCGCATATTGGTATTTGGAATTGCTCTGTTCGCGACAGTGATGCGGGGGCAGGCCACTGCGGCCACCGACTCGTTGCTTCTCGTGCTCGACCGGGAATTGGCTGTGGCCGACCGTTATGTGGGGGAGCGCGGGGCTAAAATCACGCAAGCCAAGCACGACCTAACGAGCCACCCGCTCAGCGACGATGACGCCTACAATGTGCTGCGCACCCTCTTTCAGCTTTATCACCATTACGACATCGACTCGGCACTGTGGGTGGCCCAACAGCGGCTCGACGTGGCCCAACGGCTCGACGACTCCAGCAAACTCATGTCGGCGCGCCTCAACCTGGCCGAAGGTAGCATTGCGGCAGGAAGCTACGCGACGGCGCAACAGTTGCTGGATCAGCTCGACCGCTCTCAGATGCGCGACTACCACCAGCGTTACGCTTATCAGCTTTACGCCAAGCTTTACCGCTTGCTGGCCTTGAGCAACGGCGTGCCCTCGGAGCGACGGCGCTACGAGTTGATGGAACGTATCTACGCCGATTCCTTGGCCAGGGTAACGGAGTCGAGTCGCACCCTCACGTCGCGTCAATTGATCAATAACGCCCTCGCGGCCTTGCAAAACGGGGATAAGGAGCGGGCCAAGGCCATGCTTACCGAGGCCTCGTTGATTGACATCCGCTCGGGACGTCGCGACTTGGAATCGTTGATGCGGCTGGCCACACTCCTGTGTGAGGAGGGTGATTACGAGCGGTCGTACGACTATATCGTGAGCGCGTTGAATCAGGCGCGGGCTGCCAACGCGATGTCGCGCACAGCCGAGATCTTGCAAGTGGCACAGGTGGTGGAACAGGCCCACAACGCCATGATGGAGCAGTGGGTAAGACGTCTGCACGTGGCGTTGTGGGTGATCGCGTCGCCGGCCTTGGTGGCGATTGTGATATGTCTCTGGGCAATCGGGCTACTGCGCGCCAATCGCCGGGCCAATCAACGCCTGCAGGATGCCAACTCAGAGCTTGAGCAGGCCAACCGCATGAAAGAGGTGCATATCAGCAATCTTTTCGACTCCCATAGCCGGCATATCGAGGAGATAGCGTCGCTACGCAAGCGAGGCCTTCAGCTGTTGCGCACAGCCAAAATCCCGCAATTGGAGAAACTCCTGTCGTCGCACGCTATGGAAAATTCCGAGCTGCAGAGGTTGTACACGCAATTCGACGAGATGTACCTGTCGATGTACCCGCATTTCATCGGGGATTACAACAACCGGGTTGCCCCCGAGCATCGCGTCGACCCTTCTACACGGGAGCTTACCCCCGAGCTGCGAGTGCAGGCGTTGATCAACATGGGCATCACCGATAGCGGCTCTATAGCGCGGCTGCTCCACTACTCACCGCAGACGGTTTACAACTACCGCTCGCGCCTGAAATTGCGCTATATCAACCCCGAATAATCCACTTGCCACATCTGTATTCCACCTACTTTAAAGCCTTTCAACTATAGTCCTTAAGCGCTAATACTTAATACTTTACACCTAATTATTGTCTACTTTACGCATTCCAAATGTTGGAAATGGCAAGTCGCGCGACTTACCTTTGTCGTCGTAACTTACTTCTAACATCTCTTAGTGCGTATGAAATTGTTTTTATCCTTGTTATGCGCGGCCGCAGCTGTCACGGCCGTAGCCGATGATTATGCGTCGACCATGTATATAAAAGGTGCTTGGGGTGGAGGAAGCTGGACTTGGAAAGAGATGACCACTATCCAAGACGGCGTGTACTCCTATCGCACCACGTGGGCCTCCAACACCGGTTTCAACACCAACACCGCCGCTTCGTCGTCGGGGGCGCTCTGGTTCCCCAAAGCCAACATTAAAGGCTACGACAAGAACGTGATTACCGACGGTACCGAGGTGACGCTCGTCCACTCGGCCGCGTCGAGCACCCTGTCGGTGAGCCGCACGGGCTACGGCATGGTGGTGATGCTGCTCTCCAACAACGCCCCCTCCATCGGTGACGAAATCACCGTGGATGTTTACGCGAAGAATATCAACGACGACTTGTCGTTCACCGTCACCGATCCCGACGGCGCTACCGTAGGGACTTACTCCACCTATCCTTTCTCGTTCACTGTAAGCCAATCGGGCGACTATACGCTATACGCTACGGCCACCGACACCAACGATGGCTCAACGGTTGACGAAACCCTCGCTCTTACGGTGTCGGAGCCTCCAGTGGCACTCGATTTCGATCCCACGAGCGATGAGCTGCGTCGCTGCTATCATGAGGATCCAGCGACACGCGACATCACATTCCTCTTCGACTGCACGATCTGGGGCAAAAGCGCGTCGTCGATCTCCTCGCTCTACGTGCGCGGCTCAATCAACGGGTGGAGATCCTCGGATGATTGCAAGATGATTTACGACTCCACGCGCAATCTTTATTATGTTACTGTGCCTTACAACACCGCCAAGCGCCCTGGCAATTCGGGCCAGCCTGAGTATAAATTTTACCTCAACGGCAACTATCAGTCGACTTACAGCGGCTTCCCCTCGGATTATATTTTCCGTAACGCCGACTGCAACATGATCGTGATTTTCGCGGCCGACGACATCGATGTGATACGGGCCAACTCGGAGGCGGCCAATGTGATCAAACAGCCGAGCGACTTTGACCTCGACACCGAGGAGGGCCAGATGGAGATCGCCAACTACCGCGTGGTCCCTGGCACTAAATACTTGATACGCACCTACCATCCGTTCAAGTGGAGCCGCACCTTCTCCACCGAGCCCTACCGCATGAGATACGCGGCCGAGCTTGCGGCCAACGATGGAGTGAAGAGCGACATCGTCCTCTCGGGCGACGAGACCGGCTCGCTCACCTCTTACACCGTGGACGGAGTGACCTATCAGGAGTCGATCCCCGAGTACTATCAAACAATGATCAACGGTGGCCATGTGCTTTACGTGGGGAAGGGTTACAGTACGCCCTCCTACAATGAGGTGTATTACAATCCCACAGGCGACAAACTCGCCTACTGGATCAACGAGACGGTCGACTTTATCCTCTCGGACACCAACGCTGTGCCGATGACTATCCACTGCCGTCTTGGCACCGACCGCACGGGCGTGTTCTGCGCTATCCTGGGCGCCCTGTGCGGGGCCACGTGGGACGAGGTGGTATACGATTACGAGTTGTCCAACCGCTTGGGCACGCAAGAATTCCGCGGCGGCGCGCTGTTGCGCTACGCGTTTGAGACGATGCTGGGCGTCACCGACATTTCCGAGGTGAGCGACCTGTCGTCGGCCGTGGCTGATTACTTCGTCAACCGCGGCGCGCTCACCACTGGCGACATCGAGGCGCTGAAGGTGAAGCTAAACGGCCAGGAAACCGACCATGTGACGCTTTCAACGGCCGACGCAAGCCAGATGCCTACCAAGTACTATAACCTGCAGGGCGTACGTGTGGCCCTACCCGCCAAAGGGCAACTCGTCATCGCTGTGCAAGGCGACAAGTGCTTTAAAGTAGTCTACTAAGCCTCCTCTATCCCTCTTCCTCTCTCTCCCACGCCTTTTCTACTCGCACCTTTAACTTGTTGAACTACAACCAATTACTTTTTATGAATTTGTTTAGGAATCTACTTACTTTAGGAGTGGTGGCAGGCATGGCCATCACAGCGGTGGCGTCGGACACCGATTGGGACACCGACGAAAATACAAGCGGCACAATCGATTACACGGCTCGCGCCGCCGAGCTTAAAGCCGCTCAACTCGCCTTGGGCGACAACATGCTCAAGCTCAACGCCACCGATCCCACCAAGGACCCGTCAAAGATACAATACACGTGGTACAAATGGGACGGCTCAAAGCACGTTGAACATACGGCCCGGTTGACCGACGAGGCTACCGACACGGCCCAAATCAAGTACCTGATCAGTTTCGTGGCCCGCAACCCCGAAATTCCCGGGTCGGTGTATCTGGCCCGCAAGCCCGAGTTTACCCACGTCATCGGCAACTATTCCTACCAGTGGCTCGACTCCTACGACTATCAGGAGATTAAGAATTTCGATCTGGGCAACTACTACAAGTTGCCATGGTCGTTCCGCTTGCAGGATGCCGATTTCAACGATGATTACTGCAGCCCGTGGGAATTCGGCTACGGCGATGACTATTATTACGACGAGGATGAAGAGGAGTATGGTGGCACCCTGCTCGAGGGGGCCCAAAAATACTTCTATATAGATTCCGACGGGAATCGCTCCAACGGCTCGGCCCCCGAGGACCACTCGTTGACGATGTTCCTGGTGGAGTGCAAGCCGATGATATTGGATCTTGACGACGAGGATTTTGACCCGTTTAACTGGTGGGACGACGCCACGGCTCACATCAAGAGCATGCGCCTGTTGACGTCCAATGAGCGCTATTACAACGACCAGGAGGTGGCCGAGGGCAAGTCGCCCTTCGTGGTTACCAACATCAGCGGCGAGCTGGGTAGCTTTTTCGTGGTGGCCAAGGGCAGGATGAAGGGCCCGTTGTCGAGTGACATGTATGACTTCGACAATGGCTTGGATCCCTTCGTGAGGTACTACGAGCAGTTGTCGTCGACTATCAACCGCAAGTCGGTGCGCAGCACTACCGAGTACTGGGAACTGCTCAACGACAAGGGCGAGGTGGTCGACGTGCTCCACGACTGCACCAACGTCCTATGGTTTGCCCATCAGCTCAACCTGGGCAAGAGCGACAGCTACAAAACCTACGAAGCCAATATCTTTATGAAGGTGCCCGACTACCGACTTGAGCCGTGGACCGAGAAAGAAACCTCCAATCCCACCCTCGACGACTATTTCGCCTATGAGGCTTATCTACAGGAGGATGACACCTATAGCACAGAAAAATCGAAACTCACCGACAAATATGGTCGCTATGTCTACAAGTGTTTGGGCTACGGCACTGAGGGTCGCGTCATCTTGCTTTATGAGACCGTCTCGGGCGACACCCATACGCTGGAGGCTGTCTATGAGGACACCGGTGAGACTATCGACGGCGCCGGGTTCATCAGTTACGGATACGACGGGTCGACCGACACCCACTACATGAATTTCAATATCAGCGACCGCGAGGGCAACGCTATCGCCTACACGCAATTTGAGAAAGGCGAGCGCCGTTGCCAGAGCATGTTCACCAACTACAATCCCGATTACCAGCCCCGGATGATTCAGTACAAGGTCACCCAGGCCCAGCCGGTGATCCAAAGCTACAATGCCGACAGCAACCAATACACCGTAAAACTCAGCTGGACCACCAATTACCAGAAATTGGTGGAAACCCCGTCGATGGAGGAGGAGTTTTACGTGATGGTACCCGACAGCGACGGCAACTTCACCCTCTATCTGAAGGCCGACGGCACCACCACTGCCGACCCGAGCGAGGCGTGGGCCATCACCAAGGCTGGCTCGGAGGCTTCCGGAGGGTACTTCTCGGTCGCCTATAACACCGACGGCATTACCGCCGAAGAGGGCGAAAAGACGCTGAAATACGTGATAAAGGCTCATCCCAAGTTCACGGAGAACAACGCCGCGTTCTCCTATAGCAACGACCGCGAGCTCACGATAGTGCTTCAGGCCAAGCTCTCCTTGGAGGTTGAGCATACCTCGGTGTACGACAACGAGTTGTGCCAGAACGACTACGACAACACTCTCATCCTTGCGGGCAGCGAGGAATATTCACTCCCCGTAGCCGGCTTGCATGAGGGCGCGACCATAAGCATCACCCGCCACGCCCAGCGCAACGAGGCCAATCAGGGGGACGCTGTGACGGTGGCTACCTGGACCGTCACCTCGCTCGCAACCGACGAGGCAACCGGCGTGTCGACAATCGCAATGACCGCTCCCGACGGGGAATCGCTCTCCTTTACCGTCGCTGGGGAGAATTGGGCCGACTACGAGCTTACGTCTCATGACATCTACAGCGTAAGCACCCGTTACAACAACCATGCCGACCTCTATCTCTACCAGGCCGAGGCCTCGCTTGTCTACGACGAATCCACCACGGGATCGTTGCAGTCGCCGCAGGTGAGGGTGCGCATTCCCAAGGCGTCGATCGTGGGGCAGCTCCCTTACACGCTCGACCAGGTAATGGCCGACACCGACATGGGCCTGTCCACCCAGTCGATGGTCAACCTCACAGTGGATAACGTGGAACTTATTACCCGTCTTAGCCGCTATTGGGTGCTGGAGGGCAAGAAACCCACGCGCGAGGCCACGCAGCTGGCCAACTTGGTGAAGAATTCCGCCGGTACCCTCTACAACGTGCGTGTCAACGATGGCAAGGGCGTGTTTATCTCGGCCGAAAATGCTACAGTCACCTCCGGCAAGGTAACAATCACCGAAATAGATCCCCAGCAAGGACAGTATGCGGTGGTGGCGATTGACAAGGACGGCAACTCCTACGGCACGGCCACATTATGGTACGCCAATCCCGAGGTCGACATCCATGCGATGATTACCAACACGTTGAAAAACTCGGACGGAAGCGCCACCTACACGTCGAAGGCCTACTGGTCGCCCACGCTCGATGATGACCTGGCGGATTACGGCTACCGTATGTGGTTCGCCTACGGTACCGGTCCCAACCCCAACAGCCTGGTGATGTCGACGGAGGCCAATCTCGGATGGTATCAAGTGGATCATTCGGCGACCAACGTTTCTCGTCGCTCCGCCATGCGCGACGCTGACACTGAGGACACTCTTTCGGTAGGGATTGAGGACGAGCAGTACACCACCTCCAATGAGATGACTGTGGCCAGCTCCGAGGACTCACATCGCCATGTGTACCATGTGCGTCTCTATGTGACCGATGGTGAGGGTAACTATGGCGTGAGAGAAGCGGTGGCCTATACCTCGATATCCAACGATCCTACCGGTGTTGAGGCTGAATATAGCGACGAGCCGAGCGCTCCGGTGGTTTATTATAACCTGCAGGGCGTAAGGGTGGAGCATCCCTCCCATGGCGACGTGCTGATACGCGTGCAGGGACGTCAAGCTCAGAAGATACTAATAAAGTAAGTAGATTGATGTTACTATGGATCAATGGGCTGCGTCGGTGTCGACGCGGCCCATTGTTTTGGGCTGGATGAGGAGGTGGGTGATGTTGCGGCGGGCGAGGTAGTCGCGGTAGCGCAGGTGGGCTTCGAGGGCAATGTCGGGGTAGGTGGAGGGGAGCGCGGGGGTGTTGAT
>JAJBVP010000257.1 GCA_020859755.1 Bacteroidales bacterium
TGGCGTGGCGGCCGCAGCCGCTTAACCATATGTCAAATTTTTAACGAACTATTGCAGATACGGACAACAAAATAAATTGGCGATGGTTTCTCGCCTTTGGGCTTGCGCAGGTTGAACGAGCCTTTAACCTCTTTCGGGAAATACTGTTCTTGGGTCATTCTACAGTGATTTTGGGTTCTTCAAAACGGTTCTTTTTGAGACCCAAAAGCGGTAGTTTTTAACCGTTAAAACCTCCATCAAGCCGTGAAAACCCCTCAAAAACACCCACTGAAAAAGTAGGAAACTTAATCACAATCGGCAAGTATAGGTCACGACGGTCTCCACGTCTCATACGGCGTGGGGCTGTACATACCATATCTTCCGATTAAGGTTTTTCCTACCACCTTCACATTAAGGCATGGCATAGCAGTCCGCGCCTCTTTTTTGTTAACCAATACCATAAATCCCGGCTTCGGAGGGCTGACGACGCCGACTGTATTACAAACCTATTATGCTACGCAAGATTGTTTCAACTGTCGTTGCAGCTATGGCCGTGTCCATCGCAGCAACCGCCCAAGACGGAGCCCCGCTCTACATCACCGGCAACTACGAGGCCTGCTACTGGGACCCCGTCACACCTCAGACGTTCGACTGGACCGGCTATGCCTATACGGCCGACATCAAGGGTGTCGGCTCGTTTCTCATCTCGACGCAGGCCGGCGACTGGGGGACGTTTTACGACGGAGCCCTTAGTGCCACCTTCTACTCAAAGTTTTCAGAGGTCAGCGCCCCGTTGGAGAGAGGTATCATGAACATCAACTGCCCCTGGGTGGGCGACTGGCAAATCCAGGTAGCAGCCGACCTGAGCGTGATATTTATGCGCACAACGACTCCCATGCCCGAGGGCTATACTCCTGTATTCCTGCGCGGGTCGATGAACAACTGGGGCGACGACCCCGGCTTCGGCGACACCAACGGCGACGGTGTCATCGACGACAACGACGGCGGCGAGTGGCGCTTCACGACCGCCGACGGCGATGTCTACACCCTTGGCCCGGTGGTGCTTGGCGACGCCACCTTCAAGGTCGCCGACACCTCATGGTCGTCGATTAACTATGGCAAGTACCCCAATACCTTGATCAGCGTCGACAAGACAAACTCGGTAATATACAACGGCCTGGACATGTTTATCGACTACGGAGAACTCAGCTCGGAGACCCCCGTTCAACTGATCTTTACACTTTCAGCATGCACTCTTGAGGTGAAGTCTGAACAAGCCTCCCTTAAATTGGCTACCGACGATTCCGCGCCTGCCACCTACTATGACCTCCGGGGCCTCGAGACAAAGGCCCCTTCTCATGGCATATTTATCAAGCGCCAAGGCTCTGCGGTAACAAAAGTTGTAGTCGACTGACAGCCCCGACACACATTTGCGCCCGGCGAGGACACGCGACTCTCGCTGGGCGCCTCGCTCTATTGCGGCGAAGTACCTCTTCTATCGGGTTTTTCGAGATGCAATATAGGATAAGGCTTGCCGTAACCGTCAATCTCGCTGCGGCCTACCTGTTCAAAGCCCATTGCGAAGTAAAATTCTTGGGCTGCGAGGTTCTGCTCGTTAACGTCAACCTTGCGGCATCCCAGTTCTATGGCGTGGAGGGCAAGTCCCCGCCCGCCCCCTTTTCTACACCAATCGGGATGCACGAAAAGCATCTCAATGTTGCCGGGCGAAATGCCCATAAAGCCCTTTATAACTCCACCTTTGTCTTTGCTGACCAGAAGCGTCACTCCTTTCAATGCCTTGCGGACAATCCCTTTATAGAACTCAATGTCCTCCTCTTTGAGAAAATCATGCGTAGCCCTGACCGAGGCTTCCCAAATATCGACCAAAGGCTCCACATCTTTGAGTTTCCCTTTTGAAATGAACCTGATATGATCGTTCAACTCCAGCATGGTGAGTCAACTTTTTAACTTGTCAACAGATGTCACAACAAATTGTTGTATAAGGCCTTGTATAGCGGGGCAATCATGAGGGCTTGTCGGAGTTGGTCGCTTTGCAGCAGCTCGACCAATTTATCCCGCTCCATCAGCACCACTTCCAAGTCCTCGGTGGCATCTAGATGGCGGGTCCCATTGGGCTTGACACCGCGAGCCAGATAACAATAGGTAAGGTTGTTCAACAATCCGGGATTGGCGGACAGCACCATCAGTTCCGACCATTCGCCACCGACGTAACCGGTTTCCTCCTCTAATTCCCGCTTGGCGGCGTCAATGGGCTGTTCCCCCTGCTCAACCACGCCAGCGGGGATCTCGTAGCAAGTCACGCCCAATGCGTGTCGGTATTGTCGTTCCATAACAATGCGGCCGTCCTCGGTGATAGCGATAACGTTGATCCACGCCGGGTATTCCAACACATAGAACTCGTCGTTGACACGCCCGTCGGGCAGCTCCACTTTGTCACGCCTGGCGGTAAGCCACGGACGCTTCACAAGGTATTCAGAGGAAAGGATCTTCCACTTCTTATCATTATTTTCCATATATCAGTCGGGGTGTATATTGTCTCTATTCATGTTGGTGTACAATAAGTTCTCAACCATGCAAGGCTTTAAGGTTATAGGAGGGCATCGCGCCGTGCTGGGTGCAGACATAGGCCGACACTTCCACGGCTCTACGATGGGCCTCTTTGATTGTTTTGCCTTGGAGCAGCGAGGCCACGAAAGCGCCGGTAAAGGAATCGCCAGCACCTACGGTGTCGGCCACCGTCACCTTGGGCGTAGGCAAGATACTATGCTCATCTTTCGTGAACACGTGACTGCCATCCGCTCCGCACGTCAATATCACGATGCGAAGACCATATTTATCGATTAGGCTTTTGCACGCTTCAGTTATGTCACCTTCCTCCGCCAAACCTAACCTTTGGATTGTTCCCAGTTCCTCATCGTTGATCTTAAGGATGTTAGCGTCACGCATTGATTCCTCCAAGATTTCAGTGGAGTAGAAATCTTGGCGCAGGTTCATGTCGAACACCACCAAGGCGTGTGGCCGTTGAGACACGATTTTGCGGAATCGACGGATTGTATCTCGGGACACGGGAGAGCGTTGGGCCAACGACCCGAAACAAACCGCATCAGCCGAATTGGCGATTGCCTCCAGTCGGGGTGTCCATTGGATGTTGTCCCACGCCACATTTTCGATGATGTTATAGCTTGGCACTCCTTTGTTGTCAAGCAAAACTTCAACAGTTCCTGTCGGGAAATCGACAAGCTGAACGCCATCGCCAAGGGAATGGCTCTTGACAAGGGACAAGATCTCATATCCAAGCGCATCTTTGCCCACAGCGCTTACGGCCACTCCCTGACATCCGCATTGTGCGGCGTGCCATGCGAAATTTGCCGGCGCACCACCAAGTTGTTTCCCGGAGGGGAGCATATCCCAAAGGATCTCACCCAATCCTATGACTATCGGCTTATCCATTTCAGTTGACTTTTACCAATTTGATGTCGAAAATTAGAGAATCAGTCTTCGGCATCTTGGAGGAGTTTTAGGGCTTGTCGATACTTTTCCCAGCGGGCAATATCCTTCTCGGTAGGGTGGGGGAGACGGGAAGCGTCGAGGTTGTGGAGCAGGTCGGCCATCTTCACCTGTCGGGCGATGGGATTGGCTTTCACCCCCTTGACGTAGGTCATATAGGGTACACTCGGGTCGTGGGTCAACTGGCTCAATGCGGTAATTACCTCCTTGGGAAATCCCATCTCGTTGAGCTGGGCCAAGGTGTAGTCTGTGTCCTCCACCACGTCGTGAAGCAACGCCGTGGTGATCGCAGCGTCGGAGCCACCATTCTTGGCGACCGTCATGGCCACGGTGAACGGATGGAGGAAGTAATCTTTGCCTCCCTTATCCTTTTGCCCGGCGTGAGCCTCTTTGGCCAACGCCATCGCCTTGATCACATAATCAGATAGATGTTCCATAGGTTATTGTCGTTTTAGTTTACATTCAAAACGTGAATGGCCACGGTTATAGGTCACGTTGTGAGCGTTGAGAACCCGATATACTGATGCCCGACTTTTGAAGCCGCTTATTTTCCAACTGTTCGTTGTAAGCGATGACCCTCACTTTCGTAAATCTGATCCACTCCAGGAAGGTGAGCAAGTGTTTTGAGCTCTCGATTGCTGTGCTCAGTTCTGGCAAGACGATGGTGCTCCCCGCTGTCACCTCTTCCAAAAGCTGGTGCCAAAGGGGACGCTCTGTTATATCCTCGGCTCGTTCCTCGAATATGCGGGAGCAGCCAAGGGATCTCATCGTTTCACGGTCGGAGGTCAGACTCGTGATAGCCGGGGAAATCACTAAATAGCCAAATGTTGACATGGTAAATTTCGATTCGTATGGTAGCACAAAGATAAGCCTTTTGGGAATATTTTCCAAGAATTGTACATCCAAGGTATCATTTTTCAATGGAAGGAGACATTAATGTCTATCCTATATTATTCACACCATAACATTTAGTGCATAAAAAAGAACGCTCCT
>JAJBVP010000038.1 GCA_020859755.1 Bacteroidales bacterium
GTGAACACGAAAGGAGGCGAACACCTCTGATTAGTGTTCACCTCCTACTCGATTCTTTCGGGATTTACTGGATTCCCGGGAATCCCGGGAATCTCGGGAATCCCGGCTTTAGAGGATTATCTCCTTGGTTACCTGGGAGCCTCGCTTTACGATGTAGATGGCGCCAGGGGTGGGATTGGCCACTTGGATACCCTGCAGGTTGTAATAGGTGGCAGGGAGGTCGCTACCTGATGCCGTGGTGGCGTCAACGGGCACCGATTCCACTCCCGAGAGGTCGAGCGTACCGTAAATCGCGTAGCCGCCAGCGGGCACGGCGATCGTGCCTGTCTCGCTTACCTCAGGGGTGAACCCGTAGCTGGCGCTCATGAGCTTGTACTGCGAGGGATCCTTGGTGAATCCCACCGAGAGGTTGCGCACGGTCGAAGGCATAGGGTTGACCACCATCAGCAGCTCCGAGGTGCCGTTGCTCAGCGTGATGAAGCGGCCCGCGGCCCAATTGCTCTGTCCGGTCTTTATGGTGGTGGTGACACCCTCCTTGAACATCTGGGCGTTGTCGCCACGCAGGTGGAGCAGCTCCACATAGCTCTGGTGCAGCCCCGCATGGTCGGGGTCGTCGAGGTAGCTCCATATCACCTTCTTGGGCGACGTGTCGTTGCCGCCGGAACTCTCCTTGGTGGTTTGGTCGGCACCAAATTCCTGGAATTGCCAAATCATGTGGGCACCGGGGCACATCAGCATCTGCGCGGCCACCGAGCCCAGACGGCGCATCGATGCCTGGGTGTCGCCCTTGACACCGGTGGTGCCGAATTCAGCCTGCTTGTAGGCCATGCGCTCCTCGTCGTGACTCTCGGCATAGCTCACGGTCGAGCCCCACGTGCGGGAGTCGAGCGGAGCGTAGAAACGTTCCAATCCCGAGCCTGAGGAGAATCCCATAGCGAATTGGCAGGATGCGTAATTGACGTTGGCCCAGTTGGTTTCGCCATCCTTGGCCATGTCGTTCTCCTCTTCGGCCGTGGCGAGGTTCTCGTTGATGAAATAGGCCGTGGGGTCTACCTCGCGCATGGCGTCGTGGATCACCTTCATTCGGGCCACGCGGGTGGCGTTGTACTTGTTGGTGTTGGCGTCCGAGGGAGTACCCCAGGTGTTGGTAGCGGGGTAGTAAGTGTTGTCGTAGGAGTTGTTGTTGCCCAGGCCTTTAACCAAGTCGAAGCGGAAGCCGTCGGCGTTGTAAACGGTCAACCAGTACTGCACGCAGTCGGCCCACTGTTGCGCCACAAGCTGATTGTCCTGGTTCCAATCGTTGAGCACGCTGTAGGCATGCGGGGCCGAACCGTTGTAGAACGGATTCTTGGCTATCTCGTACATCTGGTACCACGGATGCAAGCCGTCGCTCTGGTTGAACACGATGTCGAGGATCACGGCCATGCCTCGGGCGTGGCACTCGTCGATGAGAGCCTTGTACTCGTCGGGCGTGCCATAGGCCTTGTCGGGGGCGAAGTAGAAGTTGGTGTTATAGCCCCAGGAGTTGTTGCCGTTGAACTCCATAATCGGCAGCAGCTCAATGGCGTTGACACCAAGGCCCTGCAGGTAGTCGAGCTTTCCCATCACGCCTTTGAGCGTGCCCTCGCCGTTGGCCGCGCCCTCAGTGCCGGTGAAGTCGCGAATCAGCAACTCGTAGATGAGCAGGTCGCTTTGGTCGACGCGATGGAAATCAGTGCATTTCCAGTCGTATTCCTCCAATGCGGTGTTGTAGATGGCCAGGGGAACGTTCTGCACCTTGTCGACGGGATACGCGGGCAGGTTGGGGAACACGCTCGACGATATCCACTTGTCGTTGTAGGGGTCGAGCACCAGTCGGGCGTAAGGGTCGCCCACGCGGGTGGTGCCGTCAACGAGGTAGTAATATATGTAATCCTGGCCATCCTGCAGGCCGTAAATCGGCTTCCAGAAGTAGCGGTAGCCATTGTAATCCTGGTAGTACATCGAGTTTTCGGCAAGCACCTCGTAATTGTCCCAGGAGCCCACGATTACCACTTGCTGCTTGTTGGGCGCGCCCAGGCAGAAGATTGTGGAACCGTCGTCACCCTTGGTATAACCCATCTTGGGCACGCCTCCGGGAAACTCCTTGGCGATCGGCTCGGCAAGGCGTGTGACGCGCATCGACGCCGTCTGGGTGTCGTTGCCCGCGGTGGCCACCGCTATCACCTCGTAGTCGCCGGGGGTGGAGAAGGTATAGCTGGCCTCAAGCGAGGTAACGTCAGTGCCCGATGACAGCGGCGTGGACGATGTGGAGTCGAGATAGATGGCGATGGAGGCGGCATAGGTGGTATTGGCGGTGAAGGTCACTGGGTTGCCGTCGACAATCGAGCCTTGCGACGACGTCAGCGACACCTGGAAGCCTGCCGGCAGCACGTCGACGAAGATGTCACCGCCGCTCTCGGTCTTGCCCTCCTTGGAGCAGTCGGCCGTGCGAAACACGAATGCCAATTGCTTGACAGTCACGCCCGAGGGCACGCCGTAATAGGTGTCGATGTCGGGGATCGACAGCTGCCAGGTGTTGGTGTCGACGTAGGTAAGCTCGTATTTGGCCGAGTTGTTGCCCCATGAGGGCGCGTATTGCCAGTCGCTCCCCGAGGTGGAGAGGTTGGTGATTACGCCGGTGTGGGCGTACACTTTGGTGGGAGGCTTCACGCCCATGAGGCCCTTGTTGCCTTGGTCGGCGTGATAAGTGATCACAATGTTGGGTGTGTTCTGCTGGATGATAGCGGGCGTGGTGGTCACCACCTGGGCGGCTGCCCAGGGCGTGAATGCGGCGCAAATTGCTATCAGGGAGTAAAGATGTTTCATGCTGTAGATGGTATAATAGGGTGAACAATTTAGGCGTAATGTCTTCTTATTAAACACCCTCGCTGCCACCTTTGTTCCCTTTGTCATTGGAATAGGCCAGGGCCAAATGATCAGCGAAGGATCAAAGCGCGGTCGGCCTTGGGTTTCTGCAGGATAAGATCTTAAAAATATGGATAATAAATATAAATATGTGGTTAAAGGCGCGATATGTCGCGGAAATTTCGTAACTTTGCACGAATTTTGACGAAAGAAAAATATATTTAAGCAGAAAACCATCTTATGGCACTTAACCCAATCAAGAAGACCATCACGCTTGCCGACGGTCGCACAATTACCCTGGAGACGGGTAAGCTGGCCAAGCAAGCCGACGGTGCCGTTGAGCTGCGCATGGGCAACACCATGCTGCTTGCCACAGTAGTTTCGGCCCAGGAGGCCGGCGAGGGCGTTGATTTCATGCCCCTCACAGTAGAGTACAAAGAGAAATTCTCTTCCAACGGCCGCTTCCCCGGCGGTTTCCTCAAGCGCGAAGGTCGCGCCTCGGATTACGAGATCCTTACCTCGCGCCTTGTCGACCGCGTGTTGCGACCCCTGTTCCCCGATAATTACCACGCCGACACCTTCGTGAACGTGACCATGTACTCGGCCGACGGTGTTGACGCCCCCGACGCTCTCGCGGGCCTGGCCGCCTCGGCCGCTCTCGCCGTGAGCGATATCCCCTTCAACGGCCCCATCTCGGAGGTGCGCGTTGCCCGCGTCGACGGTGAGTTTGTGATCAACCCCACCTTCGACCAGCTGCAGAAAGCCGACATGGAGCTTATGGTTGGTGCCACTTACGACAATATCATGATGGTGGAGGGCGAGATGGACGAGGTGAGCGAGGCCGACCTGCTCGCCGCCCTCAAAGCCGCCCACGACGCCATCAAGGACCACTGCAAGGTGCAGCTCGAGCTCGCCGAGGAGGCCAAGGCCACCGTTAAGCGCGAGTACTGCCACGAGGTCAACGACGAGGACCTCCGCAAGGACGTTCGCGAGAAATGCTACGACAAGGCTTATGCAATCGCCAAGGCCGGTTGCGCCGACAAGCACTGGCGTCAGGACTCGTTCGACGCCATCTGCGACGAGTACATCGCCTCCATCCCCGAGGAGGAGCGCGAGGAGAAAGAGCCGCTGGTGCGCCGCTATTACCACGACGTGGAGAAGGACGCCATGCGCCGCTGCGTGCTCGACGAGGGCATCCGCTTGGACGGCCGCAAGACCAACGAGATCCGCCCCATCTGGTGTGAGGTCGACTACCTGCCCGGCCCCCACGGATCGGCTGTGTTCACCCGTGGCGAGACCCAGTCGCTCGCTACAGTCACCCTCGGCACCAAGCTCGACGAGAAGATCCTCGACGACGTGCTCAACCAGGGCAAGGAGCGCTTCCTGCTTCACTACAACTTCCCTCCCTTCTCCACCGGTGAGGCCCGTCCCAGCCGCGGCGTGAGCCGTCGCGAGGTGGGTCACGGCAACCTCGCCCACCGCGCCCTCAAGCGCATGTTCCCCGAGGACTTCCCCTATGTGTGCCGCGTCGTGAGCGACATCCTCGAGAGCAACGGCTCGTCGTCGATGGCCACCGTGTGCGCCGGCACCCTCGCCCTCTTGGACGCTGGCGTCAAGATGAAGAAGCCCGTTGCCGGTATCGCCATGGGTCTCATCAGCGATGAAGGCGCCACCAAGTACGCCATCCTCAGCGATATCCTCGGCGACGAGGACCACCTGGGCGACATGGACTTCAAGGTGACCGGAACGAAGGACGGCATCACCGCCACCCAGATGGATATCAAGTGCGACGGCCTCAGCTACGAGATCCTCGAGAAGGCTCTCAACCAGGCTCGCGAGGGTCGCCTCCACATCCTCAATATCATCAACGAGACCATCCCCGCGCCCCGCGAGGACTACAAGCCCCACGTGCCCCGCATCGTCACCATGCTCATCCCCAAGGAGCTTATTGGCGCTGTCATTGGCCCGGGCGGAAAAGTCATCCAAGGCATTCAGGAGGCATCGGGCGCTACCGTCTCGATCGACGAGATCGACGAGGGTGGCTTCATCGAGGTAGCCGCCGCCAACAAGGACTCCATCGACAAGGCTATGGAGATGATCAACGCCATCGTCGCCCTGCCCGAGGAAGGCAAGGTGTACAAAGGCAAGGTGCGCTCTATCCTCGAGTTTGGCGCATTTGTTGAGTTCATGCCCAACCGCGACGGCCTGTTGCACATCTCCGAGATCTCGTGGAACCGCCTCGAGAACATGGAGGAGAGCGGCCTCAAGGAGGGCGACGAGGTTGAGGTGAAGCTGCTTGAGGTCGACAAGAAGACCGGCAAGTACCGCCTGTCGATGCGCGCGCTGCAGGAGAAGCCCGAGGGCTATGTGGAGCGCGAGCGTCGTCCCCGTGGCGAGCGTGGCGACCGCCCCCGTCGCGAGGGCAATGGCGACCGTCCACGCCGTGACGGCGACCGTGGCCCCCGCCGCGACAACAACCGCCGATAACCCCCGGTAACCACCGCGGCAAACCGCGGGGCACCGTGGCTCGATTATACACGGCCTTCCGCCATCAGGCGGAAGGCTTTTCATTGAAATGAGATGGCAAAAAGAGAGGAAAATGTGGGAAATTTTTCTTTTTTATCAGAAATTTAGCTAAATTTGCGACATTCTATCACACTACAGGAACTTAAAACCCCATTCCCTATGAGAAAAGGATTACTCTCGAAAGCCTCTCTCTTGTTAGCGACCGCCGTGATGGCCATGTCGGCCACGGCAGCTGAGTTGAGTCCCTCCGAGGCGCTGGCCCGCGCGTGTCAGGTTATGCCCCAGCAGTCGCGCATGCGTGGCCTGAGCCACTCCGGAGCCATCGACCAACTGAAATTCACCCAGCGCGACTCCCTGGGTCAGGTCGCTCTCTACGTGTTCGGGGCCGAGACGGGTAATCCCGGATTCATCCTGGCGTCGGCCGACGACCGCGCGCCGGCCCTTCTGGGCTACAGCGAGGACACCTCGTTCGACCCCTCGAACATCCCCCCGGCCATGCAATGGTGGCTCAGCGAATACGCCGCCCAGATCGCCAGCATCTCCGACACCGGCACCTCTAGAGCAAAAGCTTCAAATCTCCCCGTTTTGCCAAAGGACGTCAAATTGGCCATAACACCAATTTGCAAAACTACTTGGAACCAATCAGCACCTTATTATAACCAAACGCCAACTGTTTCTGGCACTCACTGCGTAACTGGTTGCGTAGCAACTGCTCAGGCCCAAGTAATGAAGGTGCACAAATGGCCTAAAGAAGTCACCGGTACTTTCACTGTTTCTTACACGGTTAATGGCACTTCAACCTCAGCTACCCTTGAATATGGTGATTATGATTGGTCGAATATGCTGGACGCTTACGTTTCAGGAAGCTATACCGATACGCAAGCAGCCGCAGTGGCAAAATTGATGTATCATGTGGGAGCAGGTTGCCAAATGAGCTATCGCACTTCGGCTTCTGGTGCAAATGCCGCTAGGGCAGGTGTTTCACTAATCAACTATTTCAATTACGATAAAGGAACTGCCTATTATCAGCGCGCTTGGTTTACAGATGATGAGTGGATGGACATGATTTACTCGGAATTGCAGGCTGGTCGCCCCGTGATGTATGGTGGTGGCAACGACTCCAGCGCCCATGAATTTGTATGCGACGGTTATAGCTACGACAATTATTTTCACATCAATTGGGGATGGGGCGGTAGCTCTGATGGTTATTTCCTTCTCAAAGGCTTAGACCCAAGTTCGCAGGGAATTGGCGGCTCTGATTCAGGATATAATGATGACCAAGATGTAATTATAGGTATACAACCTCCTGTGGATGGTTCAATTCAGCATTATGTTTTGGCCTTAGGAGACTTGTACACTACCCAAACTACATATACAGTTTCTGGTTCAAATTCCATCTATTTTTATGGCGGTTGGTTCAATTATACTTTGGCCTCTTCTGTTTCAGTCCTTTTAGGCTTGATGGTTGAAGAAGAGGATGGAACATTAGTGAAATTAATATCTCGTTCCTCAACCTTGGATTTCTCCCTTTATGGAGGGTATAATTTATCGTTTAACACTACATATTTCCCCAAAGGTACTTACCGCGTTTATCCCTCTTATCAAGATGCTGATGGCACATGGAGACATTTGTATCATCCAGTAGGCACACCGGGGTATCTAATAATTACAAATGATGGTACTACCATCACTATCACCGATCCCGATGGAGCTACTTCTACGATATTTTCAGCTTCAGCTACCTACAATTCTTGCACTCCTGCTACTAGCTCGGATGGCTCCAATGTATATGCTGGGCATGATTACACCTATAATTGCACCCTTACCACCAATAAGCCGTTCTCGGGCCGTGTAAGATTCACCCTCAACACCCTTTCGGGTAGCTATTACTATGCCAAGGCTACTAGTGACTCAAAGGAGGTGGAAATTAATGATATAAATGGCGGTAGCTATACGGGAGATTGGACTATTTCCCTCTCATCATCACTCTCCACGGGAACCTATTATGGAATGCTATATTACGAATATGGCGGCGAATGGGAGAATGTTTCAGAATACATCACGGTTAACGTGCAAGCAAATCCTGATGGAACCACGTCGGGAACGGCTGTGGTCACTGGGTTAACTGCTGATGGAACTTCTGTAAGTACATCATATTATTCTCCAACCACGGTAAGTCTAAATCATCCCAAGTTGTCGCTCACTCTAAAATGTACTAGCGGAACGTGGCAAGATGTTCCACGGCTTCGTTTACTAAAATACTCTGATGATGGTTCATCTTATACTACTGTGGGTTATCTCAATATGGAGAGCGTAACTATAAAGGAAGGTGAATCCGTTACAGTAAACTATGACCTTTCCATGCTTAGTATGTGTAACACAACTAATGTTTATGCGATAATTCCTTATGGAGAGAATGCAGGTCAGCTGAAGGATACTAATGGCTGGATTTGGTATTATGTGAAGTTTACGGAGACGCCGGAGGCGGTGGTCGCTGGCGTGGAGTTTGACAATGATATCTCGGAGGGTTTGGTTTGGTACGATCCCGCTTACGTTTACATTAACAACCCGAATATCAAGGTGATACTCTACTGTCAGTCGACTTCGTGGACCAGTGATATGTATTGCGTGTTTGCCGATCTTGACGGTACTGTGGTGGGTCAATCGCAAACCTCCGAGGTGACGATGACCAACGGCACCAACGGCATCTATACCGTGGGCAGTATTACCGCTGTTGGTAGCGGCGATAGCAGTAGCGCTTTGAGGCCCAAGGAGATTAAGACGAGTAGCACGATTTATCAGTTCTATCCGTATGCGAGCACGTATGGGACGGCGCTGGATGCCGTGAGGTATGTGATCTTCACGCCTACAACGGGTGTCGACGGTATCGCTGCGCCTGAGGAGGTTGCGGCGATATTCCCCAATCCGGCCGACGACGTGGTGAACGTGACGGGTATCGCCGGGAAGGCCACGGTGGAGATCTACTCGCTGGCCGGGTCGCTGATGAAGCGCGTGGAGATCGACGGCGCGACCACCGTGGATGTGGCTTCGCTGCCGGCTGGGCAATACGTGATGAGGATCGCGACGGCCGCGGGCGTGACGACGCATAAGCTGCTAAAGAGATAGAAGGGATATATTTAGATCACGCGGATTGAAAAAATTGGAAGGATCTTTTTCAATCCGCGTGATGGCCGTCCAAGGTCGGCCCCCCCAGGGCATCCGCGTGATGGCCGTCCAAGGCCGGCCCCCCCCAGGGCATCCGCGTGATGGCCGTCCAAGGCCGGCCCCCAGGGCATCCGCGTGATGGCCGTCCAAGGCCGGCCCCCAAATGGCCGTCCAAGGCCGGCCCCCCAAGGGCATCCGCGTGATGGCCGTCCAAGGCCGGCCCCCCAAGGGCATCCGCGTGATGGCCGTCCAAGGCCGGCCCCCCCAGGGCATCCGCGTGATGGCCGTCCAAGGCCGGCCCCCCCAAATGGCCGTCCAAGGCCGGCCCCCCAAATGGCCGTCCAAGGCCGGCCCGCCTAGGCTGCGCGGACGTTTATGGCGCGGGCGAGGGCGCCCACGCTCCTTGTTTGTGGATGGAGGTTAATCTTCGGCGGGGGGATTTTGGCGAAGGTGGTTGAGGGGCCGCATGACGTTGCAGAGGGTCTGCGACCAGTAGGAGGCGAAGTCCTCGCAGGCGGCCGCGATGGCCTGCAGCGACTGCTCGTCGGTGGCATCGCGCACCATCTCCAGGAAGTTGTACAGCGCCTGGAAGATGTCGGCCAAGCACTCGGAAACGGAAGCCGAGATGGGGGTGTCGCTGTACTTCATGTCGTCCTCGAAGGTCTCCAGATACACGTCGTCGGGGCCCAGGAGCGACTCCACGCCGCGGCGTATGGCCTCGTAGTAGTCCTCGTCGAGCGCGGGCGAGATGTAAGGCTCGTCCCAAAGGTCATCCTCGACCTGCAGGTCGCTGGCGGCGATGTAGAGCCGCGGCAGCAGGCGGGTCATCTGGGCGATAAACTCGGCGGGTGTCGACTGCGTGGCGTTCTCGAGAGCCGAGCAGTACTCGTTGCTTAAGGCGATGAACGCCAGGGAGTTGTTGGAGAGTGGCATGGCTATCAGGTGTGATATAGATGGTGAGACGTGATATATTTCCACACGCCAGCGGGGACGAACGCGCTCATGTCGCGGCCTTTCTCGGCCCCGGAGCGGATGAAGGTGCTCGACAGGTCGATGATGGGGGCCCGCACGGTGTCGACATTGTCCACGTAGATAGGGGTGTCGGGGTAACCGGGCCGGGGGTATACGATCACCCCAAACTCGTCGATGATCTCGTTGTGGGCCTTCCAGCGGTCGAAGATCTCCCAGTTGTCACGGCCAATCACGAGGTGAAACCGCTTGGCGGGGTAGCGTTTGCGGAGGGCGCGCAGGGTGTCGATGGTGTAGCTGGGGCGGGGCATTGACAACTCGATGTCGCACACCTCGATCCCCTGGTGGGGCTTGGCGGCGATCTGCAGCATTTCGAGGCGGTTGATGTCGCTGGCCAGCTCGCCCGGGCGCTCTTTCAGAGGGTTGAGGGGCGATAGGGTGAGCCACACTCGCGACAGCTGGGTGTACTGGGCGAGGTAGGACGCCAGGGCAATGTGCCCGATGTGGACGGGGTTGAACGAACCGCCGAGAATGCCTATATTCATCTTATTGTCAACGTTTTAAGAAATGGGAGATTGCCTGATGGGTGTCGTTGATCGCTTTGTCGAGGTCGCGGTTGACCACGATTGTGTCGTATTGCGGGGCAAAGGTAAGCTCGTACTCGGCCCGGTCGACACGCTGGTCGATCACCTCGGGGGCGTCGGTGCCTCGGCCCTCGAGACGCTCGCGCAGGGTGGCGATCGAGGGTGGCTCGACGAAGATGCTCAGGGCGCGGTCGCCGTAGAGGTTTTTGACGTTGACGCCTCCGTGGACGTCAATGTCGAGCACGACGTTATGGCCGCCCTTGGTAAGGCGCTCCACCTCGCTTTTGAGGGTGCCGTAGAAACGGCCGGGGTACACCTCCTCGTATTCCACAAAGAGGTTGTCGCGGATGGCCTCGCGGAATTGTTCGTCGCTCAGGAAATAGTAGTTTTTGCCGTGCTCCTCGCCCGGGCGCGGGGAGCGGTTGGTGGCCGACACCGAGAATTGCATGTCGATGTCGCCACGCTCCATCAGGGCGTTGATGATCGTCGATTTGCCGCAACCCGATGGCGCTGAGATAATTATGATTTTCCCTTCTTGCATGGTATATAGAAGTTCTCAGTTTTCAGTTTTCAGTTTTCAGTTTTCAGTTTTCAGCTTTCAGTTTTCAGCTTTTTGTCGAATGAAATCGAGAGTAGGCGAGAGAAATCGCTGGAAGTCGCTGGAAATCGAGCGCGTTGGGGACAAGGCTTGCGAGCGAGTCATCCAGTGGACGGGCTGAGGGCAGCCATAGCTCCCAGGGAGGGCGGTCGCGCGATCGTGGTTACATCACGTTGAGCACTTGCTCCTTGATCTGCTCCAATTGGTCCTTCATTTTCACGACGAGGCGCTGCATCTCGGCGTGGTTGCTCTTGGAGCCGAGGGTGTTGATCTCGCGGCCCATCTCCTGGGCGATGAAGCCGAGCTTTTTGCCCTGGCCGGGAGGGGCCTGGAGGGTTTCGAGGAAGTAGTGGAGGTGCTGGCGCAGGCGCTGCTTCTCCTCGGTGATGTCGAGTTTTTCGATGTAGAAGATCATCTCCTGCTCGAGGCGTCCCTTGTCGTAGTCGACTGCGGCGAGTTTCTGCAGGCCCTCCTGCAGGCGCGTCTTGACGCGGGTGATGCGTTCCTCCTCAAATTGGGGCACTTGGTCCAACAGCTCGGTGATGGCCTCGATGCGGCGGCGGAAGAATTCGTCGAGCTTGGATCCTTCCTTGGCGCGGAATTGCATCAGGGCCTCGACCGCCTCATCTACGCCGTGAATCAGCGCCTGTTGCTCCTCCTCGGTGACGACGGTGAGGGCATCGGAGCGGAGGGTTTCGGGGAAACGTAGCAGCAGTGAGTACCAGTCGGTAGGCTCGGGGATCTGGAGCTCCTTTGCGGCGGTTTCCAGCTCGGCCTTGTAGGCTCGCATCATGGGGATGTTGAACGCGGCGGGAGTCTCGTCGCCGGTGTTTTCGACATAGACGTTAAGGTCGACTTTGCCACGCTCGAGCCGGCGGGAGATCGCGGCGCGCAGGTCGAGCTCGGTTTCGCGATAAGGGGCCGGCACGCGCGTCGACAGGTCGAGTTGCTTGGAATTGAGCGACTTAATCTCTACAGTAAATCTTTTGGTTGCGCTTTCAACAACAGCCCGGCCGAAGCCGGTCATAGAATAAATCATTGGCAACAGGTATTTTCGGCAAAGTTACTGAATCGCGGCCGAATTTCCTAATTTTTTTTAAAAAAGCGATAAGGATCGGGATGGATATATGCGGCGCTTCGTAGATTCGCCGTCCTGAGGCATGGCGGCGCATCTACGAAGCGCCCAAAATAGATATTTTATTTGCGCAATAACCCCAGGCAGGGAACCGCTAACGCGTTTCCCGAAGCCTGGGGCTATTGATGCCGCGGCTCTGCGAGCCGCTAAATGCTAAATGCTACTTGAGAATTACCTTGGTGGAGGTGGAACCTTGGCAGCGGATGAGGATCTCGCCTCGGGTGGGCTCCGAGAGGCGCACGCCCTGAAGGTTGTACCACTCAACGGGAGCGTTGGCGTCGGCGGGGTCGTTGAGGATCGAGCCCACGCCCGAGGCGTCAACGTTGATCAGGTTGGTGTACATGAAGCAGTCGGGGAAGGCCGCGTTGGTCATCACGCACATGATCCCGTCGAACGAGTAGTTGAACGTCGAAACGCCACCCTCGATCGTGTACTCGTCGTCGACGTAGAGGTTCTCTCCGAGCATGTTGTCGTCCTCGTCCCAGACGGGGGTGTCGACATACCATGTGTAGACGGTCTCATACGTTGTCTCGCCGTCGGTAACCGAGGCTTGCGAGCTGAGATCGACCACATTGCGGTCGATAATCGGGTCGATGGGATCCTGATTGGCGTAGGCGTACATCGTCCACTGCGGCAACGGCAGGGTGTTGAAGTCGAAGCGGTTGTTGTTGATGTAGAGGAGCATCAGGTTGTTGAGGCCGGTGAGATCGATGTGCGACAAGCGGTTGTATTGGAGCGTGAGCTGCTGCAGGTTGGTGCACGGGGTGACGTCGATCTCCTCAATGTCGTTGTCGGCCAGATAGAGGGCCCAAATCTTGTCGCAGCCCTCGAGATTGACGCTGGTGATGGCGCAAGAGGTGGCCGAGAAGGTCTGCAGGGACGTGTTGGAGCGTAGGTCGAGGCTTGTGATGGGGTTGCTGGCCAGCGAGCAGTGCTGCAGGTTGGGGAAGATGCCCAGGTTGAAGTCGCTGAAGTTGTTGCCGCTGAGGGTCAACTCGGTGATGGTATCCAAGTTGTCGGGGAGGATGATGTCGTCAAGGCCGGCGTTCATCACCGAAAGGCAGACGAGGTTGTTCATTGCCGAGGCGTCGAACGACGACATCGAGGCGCCCGAGATCGAGAATACCGAGAGGTTGCCCTCGTCGGCGTAGCTGTACACCTTCACCTCGACACCCTTCTTGGTGGTTGCCGAGAAGAGGGTGTAGGATGTGCCCAGGGTGTACTGCACGAGATTGGTGCCGTCGCCGTTCCAGTCGATGTAAATGGCGTCGCCGGCGGTGTGGGAAGCCAGGGAAAGGGTAACGGTCTCGCCAGCGGTGGTGGTGACGAACGACGCGAGCACGTTGGTGGGCATCAACGAGGCCTCGATGGCAGTGGTGGCCAGTGCGTTGTCGCCAGCCAACTGTGGCATGGCGGCGTTGGTCATGTAGCACTTGACGGTCTTGCCGATCATCGGCTCGAGGAACTTGAACGAGCCAGCCGACTCGGTGTAGTCGGTGCCGGCAACCATGGTCTCGCCGTCGAGGGTCTTCCAGGTGTAGACCGTCATGGAGCCGTCGATGGTGACGTTCTGCGAGGAGAGGTCGACGCCGGGAGCCTTGGCGGTGATCGAGATGGGCTCCTGGGGAGCGTAGGTGTAGACGCCGCCGGTGAGGGTGGCCTCGGAGGGCGCGGGCAGGTTCTCGAGGGTCATGGCGTTGCCCGCGAGGTTAAGCTCGACGACGTTGAAATCCTCGCTGGGGCACGTGTAGGAGGTCAACAGGTTGTTGGACGCGTCGATCTTCTGGACGTTGTCGCAACCCGAGAGATCCAGCTCGGTCAACTGGTTGCCGGAGACGTTAAGCTCAAGGCAGCGGATGTAGTCGTCGAAGGTAAGCTCGGTGTACTGGTTGTTGGAGAGGTTGAGATACTGGGCGGCCGAGCAGGTGTTGATGTCGAACGACGAGAGGTTGTTGTTCGATAGGTCGAGGGTCACGAGCACGTTCTTGCCGTAGTTCTCGTTGTTGCCCGCGAGGTCGAGGTTGTAGAAGTTGTTGTTGGAGAGGTTCAAGTAGGTGAGGCAGCGGTTCCACTGGGTGTCGAGCGTGTAAAGGCCGCAGCCGCTCATGTCCAACTCTCGCAACTGGGGCATCGCGGTGACGTCGGCCGAGTAGAGCTGCAATCCTGCGGTGGAGATGGCGGTAACCACTCCGCCCTCCTCGGTGTAGACCTTCACGTAGCCGTATCCCTTGCGTGTGGGTCCTACGGTGGTGGCGGTGGCCAGGGTTGAGCCTGTGGCCGTGAACTCCTGCATGGTGCCGTCCCCGAGGTCAACGTAGAATTTCTTGGGCTCGGTGGGGGTAGCGCCGTCGATTGCCACGAGGAACGACATGGGGTCGCCGTCGTAGCAAGCGGGCAGGAACTGCATCTTCTGGTCGGGCTGGCCGTAGGTCGACGAGTCCTTCACCTTGAAGTAGGAGGTGCGGATCGACGACTCGGGGAACAGCGAGCAGGCGAAATCGACGTATACGCTATCGGTAACCACTTGGTTGATAGTGATTTTTCCGTTGGAGTAGGTGTAGTAGCTCTCGTCGAGCTCGACGGGGTTGTTTGGGTCGGTGGGGTCGACGTAGTAGAGCGCGGCGTAGGTTTCGCCACCTTCACGCAACACCTTGTCGCTGAGGTCGATCTCGGTGCCGACGAGGTAGGAGGCGGGCACTTGCATGGGATACTGCTTGTACTCGTACTCGTTCCACGAGCCCGGATCGATGGGCAGCGTGGCGAATGTGAAGTAGTTGTTCTCCAGGCGCACCGACATCAGGTTGGGGCAGTTTGACAGGTCGATATCCGTCAACAGGTTCTTGTTGAGCCAGCAGTGGTTGAGGTAGGTGTTATTGCTCAAGTCGATGTTGGTCAGGGCGTTGCCCGAGGCGAAGAGGTAGAATAGGCCTGGATTGTGGCTCACGTCCAAGGAGGTGAGCTTGACGCCCGAGTTGTAGGTGCCGCTCTCGTGGGTGCAATACAGCTCCTGGAGGTTGGGGTTGTTGGTCAGGTCGATCGAGGTGATGCCCGTGTCGGAGATGTTGAGGATGTACAACTGGGGGTTGTGGCTCACGTCGAGGGTGGAGACGTTGGTGCAGTCGATGGAGAGTTGCACGAGCAGGGGGCATCCCGATGGGTCGAGCGAGGTGAGGGTGGGGCAGATCTGGGCCGTGAAGGTCAACATCTGGGGGTAGTCGCTGAGGTTGAACGAGGGGTCCAAGTTGTCGACGATGCTGATGTTGAGGATGCGCAGGTTGGGCTTGTTGGCACCTACCTTGAGGGGCGCAACCGAGAACTCGTTATCGTTGATGTACAGAGCCTGGAGGTTGGTGAACTCCGAGAGATCCAACTGTTCCAACTCGTTGTGGCTCAGCGATAGGATGTCGTAAGAGGCCGGGTCGCGGAAGGTGATCGTGGAGATGTAGCAACCGTCGCCGTTGAAGTAGTCGAGGGCGCCGTCGTCACCGTAGATGCGCACGTAGCCGTCGGCGGTGACGGAGCAGGGGATCGACATTCCGCTGATTTCGCCTGCGTCGGAGTCGTAGACGGCCGGCTCGACGGTGTAACTCACCTTGCCGTAGCCGCAGTCGACCTGGATGGTGCCGCCGTTGTTGCCACCGAGTAGCAGGGTGAAAGCGTTGGTAGACCCGTAGGTGTCGTAAATGTTGCTATGCAGCTCAATCAGAGGGGTTTCCTCGGCATTGGCCGTGAAAGCCGCGGCGGCGAGGGCGACCAGGGCGATAGCGCCACGGCGGATGATATTGTTAACGGTTTTCATTATTTGACGAGGATTTTCTGGGAGTGTAAGTTGTTGATATTAAGGATGTAAACGCCAGGAGTAAGGCCCGCGAGCGACAGCTCGACCTCATCGCCTATGGCCTTGGTGGCGGCCACTTGCGCTCCGGCGAGGTCGTAGAGGCGGGCGTCCATCTCCTTGGCGCCGTAGAGCGAGGCCTTGGCCACCGCGTTGTCGACAGCCACGAAGAGACGGTTGTCGGCGTCGGCTTTCACATCGGAAACGCCGCCCAAGCCGAGCACTTTCTTGATGCCGTTGTAGGCGTTGAGCTTGCCGTAGCCCACCATGGCGGCTGGTGCCGCGTCCATGAAGTCATCCCAGTCGCTGGTGTGCTGGAGCACGTCCTTGACGTCGTCGACGGTGAGGGTGGGGTCGGCCTCAAGCCACAGGGCGATTGTGCCGGCGAGGAAGGGGGTGGACATCGAGGTGCCGTTCATCTGCACGTAGTAGCTCTTGCGGTTGTAAGCGTCGGCACGGGCGCAGAAGTTGTAGCTGGCCCATCCGTCGGTGATGGCCTCCTGATAGGAATTGTTGGTGCAGGAAACCACGGTGCAGCCCGGGGCGAGAACGTGGGGACGCGTGGTGCCGTCCATGAGGGTGCCGTAGGAGGAGAACGAGGTGACGTCGCCCAGCTTGTGGATGCCGTAGGTGTACACGCCACCATCCATCGCGGGCCACATCTCGCGGGAGTTGAACGAGCCGCAGCATATAGTCTTGGAGCCGCAAGCGAGGTCGCTGACCGAGCCGTCGGTCATTCCGTCGTCCCATCCCGGCTCGTCGTAAGAGGAGAAGGCAAGGTATTGCGCGTCGCCATATACGTCAACTCGCTGGCCGTCGTGGCCAGTGATAATGAAGCCCAGCAGGTAGTTGCCGTCGTGGTAGGAGGTGTTGTCGGAGGCGTAGACGTCAATCACGCCGTAGTAGCGGCCCGAGGTTTCGTCGATGGTGGTGCCGTAGCCGATGCAGCCGGTGAAGTAGCGGGCGAATTGCGGGTCGACGTAGTCGTAGTCGCTGTCGAAGATGTAATCGTCGGATGAGGCGAAGTAGTAGGCCTGACCGGCGGAGTTGGTCGACAGCGTCTTTTGCCAGGCGATGCGCTGGCGCGAGCGGTTGTAGGCCACGAGGGTGATGGTGAAATCGTCCTCCGAGTCGGAGTAGATCTCGATTTGGCCGTAGCGCAGGTTCTCGTAGTCGTCGCCCTCGAGGAGATAGGGGTCGATGAAGGTGGAGATTGTGGAGTCGTTCTCGTTGAAGGTCTTGTTCAGGGCTAATTTCCACGAGCCTTCGTTGCCCGAGGCGAGGCAGATGATGGCATTGTCGTTCTCGGCGCACGCGTCGAAGTACTGGCAGAGCTGCGAGGTGCCGTCGTGGGGGCCCTGGTTGACACCGATCGAGAGGTTGATCACGCAGGGTGCCTGGGCGTAGTCGGCGTAGTTGAGGATATTGTCGATGTTGTAGGCGATTTGTGCGTCGTAGCTGGCGCCGGCTCCCACGGCCAGGTCGGCCTCATAGGCTGGGCCGTAGTAGGGATTGGCCTTGGTGACGTTGGAGGATGTGGCCAGCACGGGGTTGGTGATGGTGGCCACTGAGGCGTCGCCACGGTAGCTGCCGGCCATGATGCCCAGGGTGTGGGAGCCGTGGTAGTTCTGGTAGTCGTCGGTGGCGAGGTCAAGCACGGTCTCGGGGTCGTAATAGACGATGTTGAGGCGACCTGTGGATGAGCTGACGGTGATGTTGCTCATCGTGGAGATGCGCGAGGTGCCGTCCTCGTTGCGGAATGCGGCGTGGCTGGGGTCGAAACCGCCGTCAACGATGCCGCAGACGACACCCTTGCCTGTGTAAGGCCGGGTCAACTCGTAGCCTTGGTGCACGAGGTCGACTCCCGAGATGGCGCGGGCCTCATCCAATTTGGCCCGGATGGGTCGGGAAATCTCGAATGCTTTCAGTGAGGGGTGGGTGGCCACAGCCTCGGCGATGTCGGCCGACAGCTCGAGGAACACGAACCCGTGGCGCTCGCCCAGGATGGTAGTGCCAGTCTCGGCCAGGGCGTCGGAGGTCATGCCGGGGTGGAGCTGGGCCATTGCGAGGACGGTGCCAGTAGCAGTCGCGGGCGAGGGCGCCCACGCTCCTTGTTTGATTGTGACGTCGTCGGTGCTAATCGCGGGTGAGGGCGCCCACGCTCCTTGTTGGCTGGTGGCGCGCAGGCACAGGGGTGTCATCCCCTTGTGCTGGGCGTGGCGCAGGGCCATGCGGTCGCGGGGCGATAGGCCCGCGGCGCTGGCCGTCAAGGCCGCAATGGCTAAAAATAAGGTGATTTTTCGCATATAATTGGTTTATTATTGAATTTCCTAATTTGGGTGATGCTGTCCGCAGAGTCGCGTTGCGGCTCAGCTGGCGGCGCCTTTTGTGTCGCTTTTGTGTCCTTTTGTGGTCGATGGCGACTCATGGGGCGACTGGGGGTTGCAAATTTATGCAAATATACGTAAGATTTTGTTCACTGGCAAGAGATGGAGAGGGGCAATGGGGAGAGATAGATAAAAAATCGTTAATGGATGGGAGGGAGATAGAATGTGGGGACGAGCCAGAGGCCACGTCCCCACATGGGTTTTGTCGGTTTTTCGGGGAGTTCTCAGTTGAGACCCCGGGTGATGGTTGTCGCGATTATTTCACGTAGATCTTCTGGCCGCCCTGGATGTAGATGCCGGCGGGGAGGTTCTGGGTGTTGTTCACGCGGATGCCCTGGAGGTTGTAGATCTCGCCATTGGCTGCGTTGTCACCGGCGATGTTGATGATGCCGCTGCCCTTGGCCGTGATCTTGATGGTGGTGGGAGCAGTGATGGTAAGGGTGTATACGCCGTCAACGGGGGTGATGTCCACGTCATTGGCCGTTACAGCGTCGATCTGGTAGTCGCCGTTGTCCTTGATGTCAATCTGGGTACCGGGGAGGACGAGCAGACCGGCCTCGGGATCGGTTACCTCCTTGATGAGGTCCTTGACAATCGAGGGGTTGGATACCTCAGCGCCCGAGATCTCGAAGGTGACGCCGTGAGCGGTAGGCTCCTCAGCGGCTACGTAGAACTTGAATACGTCCTGATCGGCGAAGGTGATGTAGTAGGTGCTACCACCATCGTAGTAAGGAGCGTAGGGCTCGTCGTTGAGGTAAGCCCACATATTGACACCGTCCTTGCCGTTGTAAACGCAGAGGCCGAATTGGTTGTCCTGGTCAGCAAATTTGTGGGTGGTGTAACCGCTGGCGAGGTCAACATCCTCGCGAGAGCTGTTCTCCATGTAGCCGCCGTAGGTCGAAAGCTCGGTGCTGTAGAAGTTGTTGTAGTCGTTGATGTAGAGCACGAAGGTCTTGTCGCGCTCGATGGCGCCGGTGGTGATCACGATAGCCGAGCCTTCCTCAACGGTGACGCTGTAGTAGTTCCGGTAATCGTTGTAGGTGGCGTCGGTGCCGTTAACGGTGCAGGATTCGATGTAGCAAGCCGAGTCGGCGGCCTTGATGAACACCCAAGGAGTCTTGGAGGAGATCTCGAGGCTGTTCAAGCCGTTAACCAGGGCGATAGGATCGGAGTACTGGTTGAAGTAGTACTGTGATGTGCCCACCCAAGCCTTGGCGTTGTCGGCGTTGTCGATGTCGATTGTGTAGGCGAGCATCTGGTTCTTGGTGGCGGTGATGTTGATGGTTGTGTTACCAGAGAGCTGGATCGACATGCCATCGTAAGCGTAGGTGTAGGTGTCGTTGACGAGGATATAGGTCGAGTTGTAGTAGTTGGGCTCGGAGATGGTGTAACCCTCTTGGTCGAAGTAGAGGTAAACGACGTCGCCCAGCATTGCGGTGTAGCCGTCGGTCAGGAAGGTCTCGGGCTCAACGCGCTCGCCAGCAACGGTGATGTACTTAACGACGCCCTCGGTGCCCTCGTTGGTGAAGGTGAAGGTCAGAGTGCAGGGCTCTTCGGGATACTTGGTGGTGATCTCCACGGTGCTACCGTCGTGGATAGCGCTCAGCGAGTAGGAGGAGCCGTAGGTGGTAACCTCTACACCGTCAACGGTCACCTTGTAGAACTTGGAGGAGTAGTCCTTGGCGCAGCAATACCAGTTGGTCTCCAGCGTGTCGTTGTACTTGATGGTGTTGGTGCCGGTAGCGATCTCGGGATAGTAGTTGTTGCAGTAAAGGTTGACGTTGGTAGCGTCGTCGATAATGCAAGTGAAGGTAGCGTTGCGGGACGAGGCCCAGTCGGCGGTGGTGATGGTGTACACCATGTTGTTGTAGTCGCTGGTGCCGCTGAACGATACATTGTCGCTGCAGTAGTAGGTGCCCGATTCAATGTAAACGTTCGACGAGGTGCCGTCGGCGAGGGTGCGGGTGCAGGAGACGATGTAGTAATCGGCGCTGTTCACCTGCAGGTAGAGGTTGGCATAGTTGTCGTAGCCGTAGGAATTCATCTTGGGGATGGACACCACGCCTTCGTTGCCGGTCCAGGTGATAGGATAGTCGCCCCAGTTGAAGTAGGCTTCATCCACGCGGGTCACGTCGTCGATCACCACCTTGATGGTGACGATGTCGTCGTCGGCCTTGATTTGGAAATTGGTAAGAGCCACGAGGGCCATTACCAAGAAAGAGTAGAACTTTTTCATAAATTACCGTTAAAATGTGATATTTAAGTGAATTGTTGTTTTCTGGAGTCATTAGCTTTTATCAGGGGATGCTGTGGAAGCCAATAGCTTTAATGCGAGAATATACGGCAAATTATTCATATATTCACGTTAAATTCTACTTATTCGCCGATTTTGTAGTCAAAACTACGGAATTTCACCACCAAAGCCAGCCACGTAACCTCTTAGAACACAAAAGGACATAAAAGAAACACGAAAGCGTAAGCTTCAGCATGGGTGGGCCATCCAAAAGCCGGCGCGCCCAGGCATCCTCCCCCTTTCGTGTCCTTTTGTGTCCTTTCGTGGTTGCTGTCCCTTTTGTGGTGGCAAAATGTTAAAAGGGAAAAATAATTACTTACTTTTGTCAAATTATTCAGTACATGACAAAATTTGAATTCTTAAATTTAAATATCTGATTTACAAA
>JAJBVP010000146.1 GCA_020859755.1 Bacteroidales bacterium
CGGCCGGGGCGGCGGGAGGGGGACCAGGTGAAGTGGCCGTAGGTGGGCTGGGAGGCGAAGTCGAGGTAGACCGCGGGATCCTTCAGGGCGGCGTCGTAGCGCACGTGCCACTGGGGGAAGCGGGCCATGTAGCGGCGGGCGAGCGACAGAGCCTCGCAATCGGGGTCGTCGCTCACGGCCGAGAGCTGGATGCCCGAGCCGCGGCCGTCGTTCACCGTCGAGTGGGCGATCAGGATCGACCCGTCATCACAGGTGCCGACGACCATGTACACGTGGCCAGGCATCGACACGATGTCGCCCGTTTTCAGATTCTTATCCTTGGAGAACGTGCCCATGTTGTAGGTGTCGGCGAGGGTCTTGGCCATGATGCGCGACGACATCACGAACGACTGTCCGCCGGGCTGGTCGTGGAGCGTGTTGTAGATCGTCCAGCCCACGAATCCCGAGCAGTCGGCCCCGCAGTAGTGGTACTCGTTATAGCCCAGATAGGGGTAGTAGCTGCGGGTGGGATCGGGGTTCTTGTACTGGTAGGAGGCGTCGTTTTGCTCGAAGAATTTCACCCACGTGGGCGGCACGCCGATATGGGTGGAGTTGGCGTCGCCGCCGTTGTCCTGCCAGTTCCACGCGCCGCCGAACACGTAGAGAGTCGTTCCCATCGGGGTAATGGCTGTGCGCAACAGGTTGGTGAGGGTGCGCTCGCCGGGGACGCCCTTCGGGGTGGTGGATTGTAGGGGATTGTCGACGGGGCACTGGTAGAAAGCGTCGCTGAGTACGGCCACGAGGTGTGGCTCCTCGACCATCTCGAGGTCGACGATGGTGTCGCCGCTGGTGGTGATGGCGTAGCGTGCGCCCTCCTGGAGGCGGTTTTGGAGGGTGTAGCGACCGTGGTCGGTGGGGATGTAATAGTGGCGCTCGACGTTGTCGCCCGCGGGTAGGAAGCGGAATTGGAAGTCGGCCTTGTCGATGGAGTCGTTGGCCCCGTAGTCGACGACGCCGAGGTAGGTGGCCTCAGGCCGTTGGGGGCTGCGGCCGCTCCCAGGAAGGGCTGCCGCCAGGAGCAGGATAGGTATTAGCTGTTTCATTCCACAAAGATAATCATTATTGCGTAGGGATCCTATCTAATAAACGGAATTTCCGCGGCGAGGGTTTAATAGGAAGCCCCGCCGGGCGTGGGCCAGGCGGGGCTATTATACTTAATCACTAATAACTAAGACCTAAGACTTAGTAGAGGATTTTGGTGGCGGTGTTGCCCTGGCGGCGGATCACGATGGAGCCGGCGGCGGGGTTCTCAACGCGTACACCCTGGAGGTTGTAGTACTCAACGGGGCCGTTGGCGCCAACCTTGTCGGTAGCCACGTTCTCGATGCCGGTGGAGGTGCCCTTGATCATGAGCTCCTTCTTGGCGGGAGTGGTAGCGGAAGGATTGGCGTTAACCAAAGCGAATTGCTGCAGACCAATACCACGCTGGTGGGCAACGAGGTTGCCTGCGGGGTCGAACTTGAGCTGAACAGTCTCAGCGATTGAAGCGACCTTGGTAGCGGGGATGTTGTACATCAGGGTGGGGGTGGGGGTGTTGCCGTCCCACTCGAGGCTGAACACGTTCACGCTGCCGTCACCGTAGTTGGCGGTGGCCAAGATGGTCTTGTCGGGGTTAACAGCCAGACCGGTCGAAGAAGAGAACGAAGCGAGGTTCTCGTCACGGCCTGAGTTGTAGAGCACGGTGCCCTCGTGGTCGATGTATACGAAGCAGGGGCAAGTGGAGGCGTTGTTACCGCTACCACGGCTCTGAGCTACCCATACACCATCCTCGTCGGCTTGAACCTCAACGTTGGTGTTGGCCATCCAACCCGAGTTAGCCCAAGTGAATACGGGAGCCTCGGAGAAGGTCGAAGCGCCAGCGATGTCGTAGCGGATGAGCTTGTTGCCGTTGGCCGAGGGATAGTCCTCGCAGAATACGTAGCATTTCTCGTCGTCGCCTTCACCGTAGAAGGAGATGCCAGTGCCACCACCACCTACGGCAACGCCGTCAAGGGTGAAGCAACCGCCGCTGTCTCCAGTGCCTTCGAGGATGTTGTTGATCTCCTCGGGGTTGGCGGGATCAAACTCCCAGTAGCCAGCGTGATTGTCCGACCAGTCGGTGAAGACGGCCTTGCCGTTACGTTGGTCGCCACGGAACAGGGATGCGCCGTTGTTGGCGAAGCCCGAGGTGAAGGTATGGCTCTGGAGCTCAAACATCGGGTCGTAAACCTTGATACCAGCGTGGGAAACCACGTTGATGATGGTACCGAAGTTGTCCTGCTCGGGATCGGTGATAACTACCACGCCACCACGGTCGGTGGTGTTGGGAGCGCGGTCCTCGGTGCAGTAAACCATCGAAGGCTCAGCGATGGGGTCGCTGTCGATAGCGATTGCCCAGTTGTAGATCACGTCCTCCTCGAGCTCGGAAGCGTCAACAGGAACCGAGTTCTCGCCGGGGATAACGGCGCCGAAGGGGATCTCGATCACGTCCTCATCGTTGTTGATGTTGGTGAGGATCACGCGGCCATTGTGGGCCTCGCCGGTCGACTTGAAGGTTAGGGTGTAGATATCGTTCTCCGAGGTCATAGCCAGGTCGTAAGCGTAGTGAGCCTTGTTCTTAGGTTGCTCGGCGGTCTCGGTGGTCATACGGGTGATACCGTTGCCGGTGTAGGCGTAGAGATCGAGCCAGTGGCCGGTGAGGGCGTTGGTGGAAGCGTTGCGGGTAACGTAGGTTGCACCAGCGGCGATGGGGGTGCCAGCCTCGGATACAATCCATCCTTTAGGCTTAACCGAAGAGGCGTTGTCCACGGGCAGCGAGGAGTTGACGGTGGATACGAGGGTAGCGTTGGCCAGGCCGTCGGTGATGTCGAGCAGTGCGAGAGCTTGGCACTCGCCATCAACCACCTCGGGAGCCACCATGTAAACCTTGCCTGCATACTTGAAGTAGCTAGCGCGGAAGCCGGTGCCGGAGATCAAGCCTTCGGGCATGGTAGCGTTGATGGTGGGAACAGCCGAAGCGGAGCCAAGGAGCTTAACCTCCATGGGTTGCATCAACTGAGAGGTGAGGATCAAGCAGTCGTCGTTGAGCGGCGATACGTTGATCTCGAAGTCCTCAAGGGTGGTGTCGATGTAGGTGTCGGAGCCACCGGTGGTGTTGAAGTTCTCGTGGTGGTAGGAAGCAAGAGCGCCGTCAATGATGTCGCAAACCTCGAAGCGGGTGCGGTTGTTGGCAGTCGACTTGTTGGTGAAGATCATCTTGCCTTCGGCGATGGTGCCGGTGTAGCACATCGATTTGGCCCACTCGGTGTTGCTCCAGTTGCCAGCGTGAGCCGACTTGAACATGGTGATAGCGTCGCCGGTGGGGAGTCCGTTCTCGTCGTTCTCCCAGCGATAAGCGCGGATTTCGGGATAGTAGAAATCGCCCTTACCAGCGTTGATTGCTACCAGCACGCCATCAGCGGTAACAGCGATGTCGGCGATAGGATAGAGGTCGCAGATGTCGGCGCTCTTATAATAGGTAGGCAGGTTGTCGGTAGATACGTTGGCAAGAACCTCGCCGGTAGCGGCGTTAAGCACCTTGATGGTGGGGTTGTTGTCGGCGTCCATGCCGAATACATAGGCGTTGCCGTTCTTCACGATCATGCGACGCACGTTGAGCGCGGCCATGTCGGTCACTTCCTTGTTGGTGTAGGTCTGGTCGAGCACGTACTCAGCAGCGCCGATCACCGAAGCCTCGCCCTCGAGGGGATCCTCGTAGTCGTAGTAAACCTCGGTGGGCTCTACGTAGTTTTCGTCAACGAGCCAAGCGGTATCCCAGGAGGTAGCGGCGGCCGAAACGGTGATCTCGAGCTCCTCGGCGAGGTCTTTGTAGCCTTCCTTGGAGACAGCCACGGTGTAGGTGCCCGGCTCGAGGTTGAAGAACACTGCCGAGCCGTTGTAGTTGTTGTCGGCGGTCTTGGTCTCAATCACGTTGCCGTCCTTCTTCAGGGTGAATGTGGCGCCGTTCAAGGGCAGGTAGCGGTCGTTGCTCGTGCCGCTGGAGGAGTAGTAGGTGGCGGAGAATTTCTCGTTGGTGTCGCGAGCGAAGACAACGATCTCGCCGGTCGACTCCTTGGAGAGGCCGAAGTAGTCGGCGATGCCACGGGCGTAAGCCAGACCCTCAACCTTGCAGATGTCGAAGTTCAAGGCGCGGTGACGGGCGGGCTGGTAGGTGTGGAAGTAGCCCTCGTAGAGGCCACCGATCACGTGGTGCTTCAGGGCGCCGAGGTAACCATAAGCGTCGTTAACGCCCACGGAAGCCGAGCCGTAGAAGTTGACATCGCCACGGAGGTTCTCGCTCGTTGAGTAAGCGCTCCATGTGTAGTAGTCGAGCTTGTAGAGGTGAGGTGTCCTAAAATTTCTTGACTCGGAGGACGTTAATAAATGTTGATATTC
>JAJBVP010000280.1 GCA_020859755.1 Bacteroidales bacterium
TCCGCGGCAGCGCCTGTCCCGTCTATCACTCTCCCGGTTCACTGTTGCTCGATACTGGCACACTTACAGCCTTTTCCGTCTCCCTCCTTCTTGAGCCCTTTCCCCCTCCTTCTTGAGCCCTTTCCCCTCCTTCTCGAGGCCCCCGCCGTTCTATAAGCGAGCCACGGTGCCCCGCGGTTTGCCGCGGTGGCCAGCAAGGGCCGTAAGCGGGGCAAGGCTGGGGGCTGGGGTTATTCTTCGGGGAATTTGCGGTAGTATTCCTCGAGGAGGTTGCGGATGTTGAAGTAGTAGCCGGCGGGCGACTTGGGGTCGCCGGGCTTGAGGCGGACGTAGTCGTAATGGGGCTGCACGAATTGCTGGGCGTCGGCTTTCTCGCCCATGAAGTTGATGATGTTGTACTCGTGCTCGGGGTTGATCACCACCCAGGCGTTCTCGGGGTCGAGGCCCGTGCCGGTCGAGAGGATAGCCTCGAGCAGGTGGTTCATGCGGTACTGCCAGATGGCGGCGCGGTTCACTTTCCCGCGCTTGCGCAGGGCGTAGATCAGGAAATTCAACTGTCGCAGGTCGAAGGGGTTGTCGTCGAGCGACAGCTCGGCGTATTTGATGATGGTGTCGAGTTCGGCGCGGGTGTGCTGGTCCTTGTAGTAGAGGGGCTCGATGCGCTTGTAGAATTCCGAGTGGCGGTAGGGGTTGTAATCCTCCTGAAAGACGTAGCCCAGGTAGAGGCGCCGGTACTCGGGGAGCTGCATGACGGTCTCATTGGCCAGGTAGCGGTCCATGAGCTTGGGGTAGTAGTATTTGGAGGCGGGGTCGGTGACCTCGTTGCGTATCTGGTTCATGTCGGGGCGCTCGACCTTGATCTCGCGCTTGGGCGCGGCGGCGACCACAAAAAAACCGATGGC
The DNA here is from genome assembly GCA_020859755.1 of Bacteroidales bacterium. Classification (GTDB taxonomy): domain Bacteria; phylum Bacteroidota; class Bacteroidia; order Bacteroidales; family Muribaculaceae; genus JAJPXC01. The sequence goes on from JAJBVP010000280.1 coordinate 903, forward strand.
CACCAATATGATAGCAAAAATCTTTTTCATAAATGGTGATTAGGGGGCGTAGATTGCGAGGATGTCGAAGAGGGCGAGGCCCACCATCGACAGGGCGACGACGGCCGGGAGGCCCACACCGCAGAGGAGTTGGGTCCACTGGCGTGAGAACAGTGGCAGGTCGCGTCCGCGCGGGGTGTTGTTGTAGGCTATGGCTCCCATCAGGGCGCCGACGACGGCTCCGAGGATGATTCCCGGCGAGGAGATAAGCATTCCCACGACCATTCCGCAGAGGGTGCCGAGGCCGATGTATCCTCGGCCTCGGGTGCCGCGCGACAGGTAGCGTGGCAGCATCATCCACAGGCCGAGCACGATCAGCGTGGCGCAGCCCCAGAATATCATGGTGTCGGCGGCGAGGTCGACGTATCCGCTCCATTTGAGCAGCCACAGGCCCAGGTAGGCGGCCAGCGAGGCGGGGAATACTGGCTTGAACACCAGGGCGATAGCCCCGGTCAACAGTATCGACGCGAATATAAGCCAGATGGTGATCATCGCAATTTCTCGGTTAATGATTTTACAAATTTAATGAATTTCGGCCGCGTAAGGTTTACCATGGACGAAGATTTTAGTTTTTTTACCACAAAAGGACATGAAAGGGCACGAAAAAGCTGGTGGCGCGGGCGAGGGCGACCACGCTCCTTGTTTGATATAGGAAGCCCCGCCGGCGGGGTGCCAGCGGGGCTGTGGGGTAGGGAAGGTATTATACTTAGTACCTAATCACTAAGACTTAATACTTAGAAGAGGATCTTGGAGGCTTGGTTGCCGGCTACGCGGATGTAAACCTGGCCTGCCACGGGGTTGGCTACCTGTACGCCCTGGAGGTTGTAGTAGATAGCGGGGGCTGCGTTGTCGGCTGCGATGCCCTCGATGCCGCTAGCGCCAGCGGTGATGGTAACTACCATGTTGGCCCAATCAACGGTGAACTTAACCACGCCGTTCTCGAATGCGGTGGAGAAGTCGGTGATGTTCCAAGGGTTGGTGTTCTTGGTGAAGTTAGCGGAGCCGTACTTAGCGATAGCCTCGCCGTCGGTGGCAGCGCCGTAGCGGTTGGCGTTCAGGGTTTCCCAGTCGCCCTCGGTGGTGCCGAGCTCGGTAGCGATGCCGAACCAGCTGCCGGCCATGGTCACCTCGCCTTCGAAGGTAGCGCCGGTCTTGGTGAGCTCAACGCCGTTGTTGGCGGCCCAATCGGTGTTGCCGTTGACGTTACCGATGATGTAAACGTGGTCGGGAGCTACAACCTCGCCTTCCCAGACGGCACGAACCGTGTTGGTGTCGATAGCGTAGGTGAAGGTAACAGTCTTGCCGTTAGCGTCGTCGGGGAGGAGGAGGTTGTCGTCGGAGCCGTTAGCTACCAGAGTGCCGCTCCATACGCCGTTCTCGAGGGTGTCGGTGCCGGTGCCGTTGCCGAGCCAGCTGCCGTTGAAGTATACCTTGAAGCCTTCGCCCTGGCCGTCAACTGCGTTCTGGTAGTTCTCAACCACGATGTCGCAAGTGGTGGTCTCGGTGGTGTTGGAGTTGGCGGAGGTGTTCCAGGAGTTGAATGCGCCGGTGATAGCCACGGTGTAGGTAGTGGGGCCTTCTGCGGTCCAGGTAACGGTGAGGGTGTTGGTGGCGGGAACCCAAGAGAAGGTGATGTCCTTGCCGGTAGCGGAGGGATCGAGGCTCATGTCGTCAACGTTGGAGTCGATGACATACTCGGTGCCGTTAATCAAGCTCTGGCCGTTGCCGAGCCAAGCGCCGTTCTTGAGGATCTTGAACTTGCCGCCGTCCCAAGCCGATACGTTGATGGTCTGGGTCTCGTCGGTGTTGGTTACAGAGCAGGACTGAGTCCAGCTGTCGAATGCGCCGGTAACGGTGAAGGTGTTCTTAGCGGAAGGGGTGCCCTCGGCGGTGATCTTCTTGTTGGTCCAGTCAACCTTGAGGGTGAGGTCGCCTTCGTAGGATGCGATCACGAGGTTGCCAGTGCCCTGAACGAGCTCGGTCTCCTTGTTGATTTCAAGGATGGAGGAGGTGGTCCAAGCGTTGGCGTCGAAGTCGTCCCAGCTGACCTTGTTGGTGGAGATCTTGAAGGAGTTGCCGCTGGTGATCACGTAGGAGTAGAGGTCGGTAGCGGAGTCGTAGTTCATCTCAACGCACTTGCTGAGGTCCCAGCCGCCCACCTGAGCGCTCTCGCCGGTGAGGTAGAGGGCGGGAACTGAGGGCTCGCTGCCGGGGAGGGCTACGGTGAGCTGATAAGCGCCGCTAACGGTGTTCCAACCGTAAATCTCCACGCTCTTGCCGTCAGCCGAGGGATAGGCCTTTATAGAGGAATAGTTTTGGCCGTTTGCGGTGGGCTCGGGATCAGCTGCGTATGTGGCAACAACTGCGTTGTCGGATGCGCGGATGATAGCGAGGTCGCCAGAGAGCCAGGTGTAATCAGCAGGGAGGTTTACACGATAGTTGCAAACGAAGTAACGCTCACCGTCGAGAACGAAGGTGTCGAAACCGTAGCCCGTGCCATCGTGTGCGATTGCGATTTTCACGAACTCGTCGCCCGAATCGTTGGGACCGCAGAAGTTGGCAGCTGCGTTGCAGGTGTAAACATAAGCGGCGTCGGTGTAATCACCATAGTCGCCCAGGTCGTCGATTGTGCTGCAAGCGGGCTGAGCCACCGTGAAGGTATTTGTTGCAGCAACGAGATCGGTAGAAGTGCTGAAATCGGTAGCGACACCATTTTCAAAGGTGACAACGCCCAGACGGCTCATGCCGTTAACATCTCCCCAAAAATAAGCTTCGTCGCCGGTGATATCGCCAAGCACGCGGCCAAGGCGGTCGATGCGAGCGCAATAAGGCCAGAGGGAGGCTGCTTCCTCATTGATTTGGGGAACATCAATCTTAATCACATCAGAGGCAGCGGTTTTGCCCTTAGGGAGAACATAGACACCTTCGGAGAGGGAGTTCCATGTGCCGGAATGGACCCAAATCAAGTTGCCCTCTTCATCAGAGGTGATGTCAAGCACCCAGGCAAGAATGCCAGCGGATTCGCCGGAGATGAGGGTCTCGGTGCCAGTTGCGGTGAATTTAACGAGAGTGCCGTCACTGTAGTTCACTACATAAACGGCATCTTCGCCGGGGATACCTGTAGCGCCACGAGCGGAAGTTTTAGTCCAAGAACCTTCTGAGGGGAGGCCCTGGGTCCACTTCTCGGTAACGGTAAAGGTGTCGAAGCCATCAGCCAATGTGACGGTGCCGGCCGATGCGCTACCTGCCATCAGCAGGGTTGCTGCGGCAAGCATTGCATTGCGTAATTGTTTTTTCATGTTACGGTTTATTTGGTTAAACAAGTTAGTTGGTGTCGTTAAGTGTTGAATGGAGGGTCGAAAAGTTTCCTATCTATTCCTTCATGGCGGGTACACGAAATACCGCCGTAAAGTTATACACCTGTTGGTTGAATTAATTTAGTAAAATATTTATAATGAAAAAGTTGCACATAT
>JAJBVP010000237.1 GCA_020859755.1 Bacteroidales bacterium
GCCTCAAAAGAATCCACTTGTCGTTTAACATTTTTTGTTGAACGGAGCCTAAATTCGTGGATTGCGCCATAATTGCGCAAGCCGTTTATATTGTCACCAATGACCGACATTTTGATGAGGTCAAAAGGTGCCCATTTCCAAAGATAAATGTTTTATCCTTGGAAGCGTTTTCTGAAACTTTTAAATAAAATTATCCTCTCTATTTGGCGGGTCCGAGCTCGCGGGTGGCGCCGGTGGTGGGGTCGAGGATGAGGTACATCGGCGCTTTCTTGTCGGTGAAGAGGTTGGGGGCCAGGCCGTAAGTGACGCCGGCTTGGGCAAGTTCCACTTGCTGGCGAGCCAATTGGCGGCCGTCGTAGCTGATTGTGACGATGGCTTTGCCGGGAATCGTGTAGGCGAAGCCGTTCTTGGGGAAGGCCACGGTGTTGCCCTTGTCGTCGACGGGCATGTGTCCCTCCTCGATGATCTGAAGCGACAGGTAGATTGGGTCGCCCGTTAGGTCGTCGGGATCTACGGCTCCGCCAGCGTTTGCCGACACGCGAGCCACGATCTGGTCGTCGACGTCGTCAAATGGCTCATAGGTGACCGTGGTGACGGCCGTGGATACCTTCTCGGTGCCCATAAACATGGCTGTGAGCGCCGCCTCTTGGGCGTTGAGGTTGTCCAGGGCGAGTTGGAGCGACTTGCCGTCGGGGAACGCCTTCTCGCTCTGTCCCGAGATGATTTCGTTGCGCGACTCGCGCAGGGCGAAGATCTGCTCGGCGGCGAGCTCGGCACGCTTGGCCGTGGAGGTGGCGTTGAGCATGTCCTGGCTCTGGGCTTGGCGGGCGGCGGCTGTTTCAAGCGGGGTAGGGGAGGCGGCTTGTGGCACGGGTAATGTTACCGATGTGCCCTCGTACACTGTCTCGGTGTTGATCGCCAGGGGCAATCCTTGGTCGTTGAGAATCATGAACGGCGGGTTGCCGGCCGAGAATTTCACGCCGTAGCGTTCCTCGGGATTGGCCACGCCGCGGGGCACGATGGTGACGCTTTTCACCGTCACCGAGCGCGAGGGAGCGGCGATGGGGTCGGAGGCCTTGAGGTATTTCTTGGCGTACTTGTAAAATTCGCCAGGGGCGCGCTCAGTCAGCTCGGTTTCGATCACGAGGTCGAGCACGGTGTTGGGCAGCGTGTAGGTGAGCACGTAGTCATTGGCCTTGGTGGCCGAGAACTTTTGGGTGGTTTGGGCCACGATGGGGCTGACGGCGCAGGCCAAGGCCAGGAGGGGGAGGGCTATACGTTTCATTTTGCTGAGTTCATGATTTCTTTAATGGCTCGACCCACGTTGCGGGCGATGTCGGAGGCGGTAACGCCGTATTCACCTTGCTCGGCCGCCGCCAATTCACCAGCGTAGCCGTGGATGAATACGCCCATAATTGCCGCATACTCAGGTGAGTATCCTTGGGCGGCGAGGGAAACGAGTATGCCCGTGAGCACGTCGCCAGCGCCAGCGGTGGCCATGGCGGGCGAGCCGGAGTGGTTGAAATAAATCTTCCCGTCGGGACGCACCACGGCGGTGTAGCGGCCCTTGAGGATGATGAATATGTTGTAGTAGCGGGCGGCCTCGACGGCTTTGCGCAGGCGAGCCTCGTGGGACACTTGCGAACCGAACAGGCGGTCAAATTCTCCCGCGTGGGGCGTGATTGTCGACAAGATGGGGATGGTGGATAGCATGGCCGGGCGCGACGCGATGCAGTTGAGCGCGTCGGCGTCGAGAATCACCGGGTTGGTGTTGCCAGCCAGATAGTCCTCAAGCGCCTTCACCGTGGGGGCATGGGTGCCTATGCCCGGGCCGATGGCGATGGCGTTGTATTGATGCTGAGGAGCGATTTCGGTGATTATCAAGTCGTTGCGATCCTCGGTGTAGAGGGCTTCCGGCACGGTTGACTGCAAGATGTTGAATCCGCACCGTGGCGACGAGATCGTCACCTTGCCCACGCCCGAGCGCAGGGCTCCGCGGGTGGCCAGTACGGCTGCCCCCATCATCCCATAGCTGCCGGCGTAAATCACAGCCGAACCGAAATCGGCCTTCGAGCAATTGGCCGGGCGGCGCTTGAGCATGCGGCGTATGTCGTTTTTCTCAACGAGGTGGCACATGGCGGGCGTCTCGCGTATCTTCTTGGCGTCGAGATCGATATCGAGCACCTTCCACTCGCCGATTATGTCGGCATAATCGGCGATAAAGAACGAGAACCGCGGGGCTTGGATGGCGATGGTCAACGTAGCGTGGATCACGTTGCGGTTGATCACTTCCGGGTTCCAGTCGCCGTAGAGGCCCGAGGGGATGTCGATCGACACCACCGTGGAGCGCGACTCGTTGATATAGTGAACCAAGGATACGAATCCCCCCGTGAGCGGTCGCGAAAGGCCCGATCCGAACAGGCCGTCGACCACCAGGTGGTTGCTCGTCAAGTAGGGCATGGAGAAATTGGACACCACCTCGGTGAGCTCGGCCCCGGGCGTTTGCAGCAGCGCGTCGCGCATCACCCGGCACTCGTCGGTCAGGCGGTTGCCGCCGATGTTGAACAGGAACACCTCGGGGTGGAATCCTTGCTCGGCGAGCAAGCGTGCCACGGCCAGGGCGTCGGCACCGTTGTTGCCCGGCCCGGCAAATATGGCCACCGGCTTGCGTTGGGTCCAGCGGGAGCTTATCTCGCATGCGATGCCCTCGGCGACGCGCTCCACAATCTCCACGGCGGCCACGCCACCCTGCTCGATGGTGTACTGGTCGATCTCCTTTATTTGTTGTGTAGAAAAAATCTTCATTCGCGTAGTGGTAATATTCCGCAAAATTACAAATTTTCCCTAAGAGATGAACGAAAAAGTTGTATCTTTGTCCACGCAAACCAATCCACGACCATGAACCGCATAGGCAAACTATACTTTCGATACGGAACAATGGGCTCGGCCAAGACGGCCATGCTCCTTACCACAGCATATAATTTCGAGGAACGCGGCATGCCCTACGCATGCTTCAAGCCCCGCATCGACACCCGCGAAGCCAAGAACGTGATACGCTCCCGTATCGGCATCGAGCGCGAGTGCCAATGGATTTACGTCGACACCGACCTCTACAATGAGGCGCGAAAGATGATGTGCGACCGTGGACAGATGATCGAGTGGTTTCTCATCGACGAGGCCCAATTCCTATCGGCCGAGCAGGTCGACCAGTTGTCGCGCCTGGTCGACGACATGGGTTGCAACGTGATATGCTACGGATTGCGCACCGATTTCCAGTCGCATCTTTTCGAGGGCTCGCGGCGCCTCTTTGAGATCGCCGACACCATCGACGAGATCAAGTCGACCTGCACCTGCGGCCATAAAACGATAATCAACGCCCGTATCGACTCCAACGGCGATTTCGTCGAGGAAGGCGACCAGGTGGAGATTGGCGGCGACGACCGCTATATCGCCGTGTGCCGTAAGTGCTGGCGCAACAAGCGTATCGAGCAGTCGTCAAGGGATATGCTGCCTTTTGAGTGAGTTGTGGTTTTTTGGTTTTTAAAGGAGGAAAGGATTAAAGGAGGAAAGGATTAAAGGATTAAAGGAGGAAAGGATTAAAGGATTAAAGGAGGAAAGGATTAAAGGAGGAAAGGATTAAAGGATTAAAGGAGGAAAGAGGGCGAGTTTAAACCTTTTTGGAGGGAAATTGTCTTATTAGTTGTATGAAAAAGATATTATTGACGATAATTGCGGCCGCTGTGGCCTTGATGGTATGGGCGGCTGTGCCCAGCAACCTCCCCAACGAGACACTTAATTATAAGGTGATGTTCAAGTGTGGCCTGATTAACAAGAAATCGGGCGAGGCCACATTGACCCTAAAAAACGTGGGCAACGAATATCACACCAAGCTTACGGCGCGATCGGCGTCGTGGGCCGACAAGTTTTTCACCGTGCGCGACACCCTGATGGGCGTGGTCGCCAAGGAGGGATTCAAGCCGCTGAAATACATCAACAACTCCCATGAGGGCGACGACACCAAGCACGATATCGTCACCTTCACCTCCTGGGGAAATCCCACCCGCGCCGAGGGCGTCCACCTTGGCCAGCGCAAGGGAAAGGACGACGAGCCTCACTCCACCGCGATCAAGCTCGAGGCTCAGGGCGTGGCTCTCGACATGCTCGCCATGTACTATTACATGCGCTACCTCCCCTACCAATCCTGGGGCACGGGCCACACCGACAAAATCCACGTCTTCTCGGGCCGCAAAAAGGAGCTGGTGACCATCAAATATCTCGGTTACGACAAGGTGAAAGTCGACTCCAAGGAGTGGAGATGTTTCCACATCACGTTCACGTTCACCACCGATAGCGGCAAGGAAACCTCCGACGGCATGGAGGCTTGGATCTCGGCCGACTCCAAGCGCATCCCTATAAAATTGGCCGGCAAACTCAAGGTGGGCAACGTCCACTGCCTCTACACAGGCTCTTGATACGATAGAAACCAATGAAAAAGAAACACAAAATACTCTTCGTTTGCCTTGGCAACATCTGCCGTAGCCCAGCGGCCGAGGGGGTGATGAAGGCCCTGGTGGAGGAAAAGGGCGTTGCCGACGAGTGGGAGATCGACTCGGCCGGCATTGGTGGGTGGCACGTAGGCCAGCAACCCGACCGTCGTATGCTGGTGCATGCCCGTCAGCGCGGGTTGAATCTCAACCACCGTTGCCGCCAAGTGCGCGCCACCGATTTTGAGGATTTCGACCTCATTATCGGTATGGACGCGCAGAATTGCCAGGACCTCAGGATGTTGGCTCCCACCGTGGAGGCAATGGACAAGGTGCAACCGATGTCACGCTGGCTTGACCCGGCGATGGGATACGACTACGTGCCCGACCCGTATTACGAGGGATCGGAGGGATTTGAGCTGGTGCTCGACCTGCTGCAGGACGGCTGCCAGCGGTTATTTCATGGCCTGGCGCATAGCCCGGGGCAGCATCAGTGACGTGTAGGCTTGGAGGAAACCACCCGCGAGGGTGAACGCAAGCCAGTCGCGAGCGTCCTGCGGCTGATAGAACATGAAGAAAGCGGCCACGCCGAAGAATGCGCCCACCCATAGCTCGGTGCGGCGCAAACGCTTTACACGCAGCACTTTGCCCGTGTATGGCGATAAGAAACGTCCCACCAACACAGCCACGGCCGCGCCGGCCATCAACCAGCGGGCGACGGGGGAGTGGAACATTGGCATGGCCAGGATGGTGGCGGCCATGGCCAATAGCAGGCCGAGATTGACCAGGATTGCGCTCGCCGGCGACTGCGGCTTGCCGATGACTTCTTCTTGGGTGTATTGGGGCATGGGATAAAAGTTTCTAGTTTCTAGTTTCTAGTTTCTAGTTTCTAGTTTCTAGTTTTTAGTGGATGGTGATATCGTTGTAAGGCGTTGAAGGGATCGACCGACATCGATAAAGATCGATTAAAATCGATAGAAATCGAACCCGTGGAGGGGCCTTTATGGAAAGTATTTGGCTAAATGCTAAATGCTAAATGCTAAATGCTTTTCACTCCTCGAAGACGTAGACGTCCTCATTGGGACGCTGCATGTGGTATTGCTCGCGCACGATGCGTTCCATCGTCACGGGATCGGTGTCGAGCGAGCGGTTGAGCTGCAGGTAATGGGTAAGCGTATCCTCGTTTTGGGCTATCTCCTTTTCCAATCGCTCGATCTCGCGGCTGTATTCATAGGATTTCATGATCGAATTGTCGTTGAAAAACAACACGAACAGCACGAAAGCCACGACTATCAGGAGCATTCCCGACAGGTAACGGCGACACCAATTGAAAAATTTGCGCATTGCGTTTACAAGGTTATTTGATTAACGCGAAGATAGCGCAAATCGCCAACTTTACCAACTATTTAACCTTATTTCGGGGAAATTTGTTATATTCGCGTAAACGTAATTTTTAGAAGCCATGAGAAAAATCGATATCGTGATTCCCGTCGAGGCTGTCGCCTATGATGAACTTTCGGATGTCGACCGCCAGCTGGTCGACCTTGCGCGTGAGGCCACCCACAGGTCCTACGCTCCCTACAGCCATTTTTGCGTTGGCGCCGCTATCAAGCTAAGCAACGGCGAGATCGTGACCGGAGCCAACCAAGAGAACGTGGCATTCCCCTCGGGCACCTGCGCCGAACGTTCGGCATGCTATTACGCCCACGCCACCTATCCCGACGCAAAATTTGAGATCATCGCCATCGCGGCCCGCGGCACCGACGGTAATGAGGTGGCCCGCCCCGTGGCTCCTTGTGGCGCCTGCCGCCAAGCCCTTTTGGAATATGAGACTCTCGCCGGCCACGACGTGAAAGTGATTCTCGCCGGCGCCGACGAAATCTATGTCCTCCGCTCAGTTAAAGACCTCCTCCCCCTGGCATTCTCGGAATTCTAATTAATTAGTGCACTGTGCACTGCGCACTGTGCACTGTATCAGGCTTTGGGGAGGGTGAACATGAATTGTAGGCCTCCCTCGGGACGATTGTTCACCGAGATGGTGCCACCGAGGGTGATGATCGTGTTTTTGACGATGGGCAGTCCCAAGCCTGTTCCACCCACCTTGCGCGAACGGCCTGAATCGACGCGGAAGAAGCGTTCGAACAGGTATGGCAGGTGCTTCTCCTCCACGCCCACGCCGTTGTCGTAGAAGGTGAACGTGTAGAAGCGGTCGTTCTCCGACACCAGCTTGATCCCCATCTCCGTGCCCTGGGAGTAGGCGATGGCGTTCTTGGCCAGATTCATGAGCATTCCCGATAGCAACGGGGCGTTGCCGCGCACGTCGCAATCAATGGGCAGGTCGTAAACGAATTGCATGCCCGGTGCCATGCCTGTTTCCTTGATCTCGTCGGCTGTGGTGTAAACAAGCTCGTGGAAGTCGACCGTTTCCACGGGGATGTTGTCCTTTCCGTCCTCCAGGCGCGTGATAGTGGAGATATCGTTGAGCATGGCGCAGAGGCGGTCGACGTTGGCCTGTGCCTTGTGGAGGAATGATGTGCGTTGCTCCTCGGGCATGTCGGGATTCTCGACGATGGTGTCGATGTAGCCCTTGATGATGCCGATGGGGGTTTTCAGCTCGTGGTTGATATTGTTGGTGAGAGATCGCTTGATGCGGCCCTTCTCGCGTGTGGCTTTCATGGCCACCTTGTGCTCGTATTCGAGGTCCTTGAGCGCTTGCGAGCGCTTGTTGTAGATGTTGATGATCTGCTGGGAGATCTCGCCCAATTCGTCGTTGGGGAATTTTGTAGTGGGAATGAAACCCGTGTCGTGGGCGGCATGGTTGGTGAAATCGCGCAGCAGTCGTATCGTGCGGCTCACGTAGCGTGTCGACAGATAGGCGACAATCGTGGCGATGACGACGAGGATGATGAAGATCACCCACATGTCGGCGTCGGTGGCCAGGGCGTTGGCCACGCTCACGTTGTAGGGCATGGCGGTGATTGAGCGCACCTTGCCGTCGGGACTGTCCTTGAGCTGGTAGAAGAACAGTTCCTCGCCCGTAGGCTCGTTCCATAGGGATTCGTCGGCGATGCCGCCCGAGGTAGTGGTGGCGGTGGGGTCGTTATCGGCGTCCTCGATCAGCGGCAGGGGTTGGCCGATGTAGTAGATCAATCGGCCGGTGGCGATGTCGTAGACGCTCAGGCGTATGTCGTCGTAGAGCTCGTTGTTGAAGTAGTTGGTGATGAAGCGGAGGAAGGGGGTGACGTCGCGGTCGTTTTTATAGGAGGTGATCACGCGGTCGTTGATCATCGACAGCTGGGAGCGAATGATCTCGGCGCGCGATTGTCGCTCGCGGCGCAACTGGAAGAACACGAGGGCCGCCATCAGCACCCACAGGATGCCGACAAGCGGGAAAAACAGCCGCCATTGGTAACTAAGCCTTCTACGCCCTGCCATATACCAATGCCAATAAAATGGGGATGAGTTATGCCGTCTCCTTGAAACCGTAGCCGAAGCCCAATCGGGTGACGATGTTGGCTCCGTATTCGCCCAGCTTTTTGCGCAGGCGGGTGATGTTGGTGTCGATGGTGCGGTTGGTGATCACCACGTCGCCGGGCCACACGTTCTGGATGATCTCCTCGCGCGAGTAGATGCGGTTGCGGTGGGTGAGGAAGAAGAGCAGGATGTCAAACTCGGTGCGGGTCAGCGCCACCGGCTCGCCGCCGAGGTAGCAGGCCTTTACGTTGCGGTCGATGCGCAGCGATCGGTAGGTGATGTCGGGCTCGTAGATGCCCTGGGCGCGGTTGTACTCCATCTGCTGGGCGGCTGCCGAGCGGCGCAACACGGCGCGCACGCGTGCCAGCACCACGCCGATCACGAACGGCTTGGTGATGTAATCGTCCGAGCCGATGTTCAAGCCCATCACCATGTCGTCCTCGCCGTTCAGGGCCGAGCAGAACATGATCGGGGTGTTCTCGGTGGCAGAGTCGTTTTTCAGACGTTTCGCGAAGTCAAATCCGCTCAGGCGGTCCATCATGATGTCGACGATGAACAACGAGTAGCTGGCCAGGTCCATCTCGAGGGCGTCCTCGGCCGAATAGGCGCAGTCTACCTCATAACCCTCTTTCTCAAGGTTGTACTTTAGAATCTCACATACCGACTCCTCATCGTCGATTACCAGTATCTTAATTCTCATTGCAATGTGTTGAATAACGTGGGGGTGAATGGAATCCGCTTACAAAGGTAGAAATTTTTGCGCGGGGATTGTGTTAATGAAAGTTAAATCGGCGCGTGCTGTGAACCAATCACTATTAGGCGTGTTTTGATTGTATAATTACTATATTTGCACTGTGTTTTTCATGGTATTAGATTTAAGGTTAAAAATTTAAGGCTGTCGCGAGACAGCCTTAAATTTTTTATTTCGCCTTTCGCCTTTCACCTTTCGCCTTTAGTCCCTTAAAGATTTAATGGTTTAAAGATTTAAATCCTTAAATCCTTAAATCCTTAAATCCTTAAATCCTTAAATAAACGAAACCCGACGACTCTCACGAGCCACCGGGCCTCTAACCTATGATTCACTTATTAGTTGCTTTTCCTTGTCTTGTCTTATTGCTTTCCTTGTCTTATGCTTTGTTGGATTGTATTACTCGCGGATGGGGTGGTACTCGACGAAGGCTTCCATGGCTTCGTAAGAAGCGAGGCCAAGGTCCTCGTAGAGGCCCGCGGTGGCGCGGTTGCGCTCCTCGGCGCGTTGCCAGAACAGGCGGTCGTCGTCGCCCAGGAACGGGGCGTTCTCCATCTGGCTCTGGTGCTTGAGGATCGAGTTGCGCTTGAAGCGTAGCTCCTCGGGAGAGATGGGCACGGCCATCTCGATGTGGTCGATTTCCCACTCAGCCCAGGCTCCGCGGTACATCCATATACGGCAGTCCTTCATCCAGGGCTCGTCCTTGATGTCGTCGATAGCGGCCAGAACGGCGTCGGTGCATACGCGGTGGGTGCCGTGGGGGTCGGCCAGGTCGCCGGCCACGAAGATCTGGTGGGGCTTAACCTTGGTGATCAGCTCGCGCACGATGTCGATGTCGCTCTCGGTGAGGTCGCCTTTCTTGATTGTGCCGGTCTCGTAGAACGGCAGGCGCAGGAAGTGGATATTGTCGTGCTTCACGCCGATGAAGTGGCAGGCGAGGGTGGCCTCGGCCTGGCGGATCATCGTCTTGATTTCGCGGATGTCGTGGGAGTCGGGAGCTCCTGAGGTCTTGGTGGACAGGAATTGGTTGATCTCCTTGGCCTTCTCCTCAAATTCCGGGGTGTCGAAGCCCAGCAATGCTTTGATCTTGTCCATCACGATCAGGTAGCGGCTCATGTCCTCGTCGCCCACGGCGATATTGCCGGAGGTCTCGTAGGCCACGTGCACGTCGTGCTTCTGGTCGACCAGACGCTTGAGGGTGCCACCCATCGAGATCACGTCGTCGTCGGGGTGGGGGGAGAACACGATCACGCGCTTGGGGTAGGGCTTTGCGCGCTCGGGACGGTAGGTGTCGTCGGCGTCGGGCTTTCCTCCGGGCCAACCGGTGATGGTGTGCTGCAGCTCGTTGAACACCTTTATATTAACATTGTAAGCCGAGCCGTAGAGGGCCACCAGCTCGCCGAGGCCGTTGTCGGTGTAATCCTTGTCGGTGAGCTTGAGGATGGGCTTGTGGGTGACTCCGCAGAGCCATACGATGGCGCGGCGGATTAGCTTGTCGGTCCATTCGCAGGAGGTAACCTGCCAGGGGCGGCTCAGTCGGGTGAGATCCTCGGCGGCCGACAGGTCGCACACCAGGCGCACGTGGTTGTGGAGCTGGAGGAACGACGCGGGAACGTCGGAGGTCACCTCCCCCTCGACAGCCGCCTTGATGATCGAGGCGCGGTTCTCGCCCCAGGCCATCGAGATGATGCGCCCCGAGGAGAGGATGTTGCCGACACCGAGGGTGATGGCCGTGGTGGGCACCGAGTCGGTCTTATAAGATGTGGCGATCTCCTGGCGCATCTCGCCGCTCAGCAGCACCATACGGCACAGGCTGGTGGCCAGCGAGCCGGGCTCGTTGAAGCCGATGGCTCCTTGGGGGCCCACCTCGCAGATGGTGAGGTCGATGCCACCCGATGCGCGGATCTCGCGCTCGTATTCTTTGCAATGCTCGTAAACGTCGGCCTTGACCAAGCCGGGCTTTACGGTGCGGATGTTTTCGGGATGGATATCTACGTGGTCGAGCAGGGTCTCCTTGAGGCGCTTCAGGGTCGAGGGCCCGTCGGGATCCAAGGGGAAGAACTCACACAAGTTGTAGACGATGACGTTGCGGAACGAAACGCGTCCCTTGCGGTACAGCTCGATCAAAGCGCTGTACACCGACAGGGTGGAGTTGCCGGCGCCAAGGGCGAGCACGCAGCGGTCCTTTTGCTCAACGTTAAGGTTTATGATACGCGCGATGTGGGCGGCGATATATTCGCTGCCATCGCTGATGGTTTCGAAAATACGGGTGTAGATTTTCTCCTCGCGGGTGAGGGCGGCGAGCTCCACGTCACCTTCGGGATCGTAGTAACGCTTAGGGATACGCTCGAGTTTAATCTGGCTACTTAGGTTGGTTTTCATTGTGTTTTTATGTTCGGCGTTGCAAAAATATAAAAAAATTTACCCGCAAAGCCTAAAATTACAATATTTAATAGTCGTTGACATATTTTCATATATACAATCCTTATAATCTCTCCACCAGCAAAAGCACTTCCCCGCAAAAGCACTCCCCGGTGGAAAAGCACTCTCCCGCAAAATCTCTCCCCGGCGGAGACTCTCCAGCTGAATCTCGTTATTACGTGGGTCCCTCCGAGGCGTTAAAGCGTCAAAGCGTTAAAGTGTTAAAGCGTTAAGGCGAAGATCCCCCCCCTTGTAACAATGCTGTAACAATTTTTCAGAATTTATAAAAGGCTAATATACAGCAATATAAGTGGATTTTGATAAATCTCTCAAAATTTTTAACAAAAAATATTTGCAAAATTATTTGCACAGGAAAATTTTTTGTATATTTGAGACGTGAAACGGAAAATCGACTATTTACCCTATCGCACTATATTACTAAATCTATCCATCTACTAAAACTTCACTACTATGGGCTCGGAAAAATTTCAAAACAACCTGATGAAGCTGCAGAGCAACATGCTCAACTTCGCCTACATGCTTACCTCCAACCGCGACGACGCTTACGACCTTCTGCAGGACACTACCCTCAAGGCCCTCGACAACGAGGAGAAGTACATCGACAACACCAACTTCAAAGGCTGGGTGTTCACGATCATGCGTAACATCTTCATCAACAACTACCGCCGCGTGGCCCGCGCCGCTACCGTTGTTGATTCCACCGAAAACCTCTACCACCTGAACCTCTCCCAGGATTCAGGCTTGGAAACCCCCGAAGGCTCGTTCGGAGCAAAGGAAATCACCCAGTACATCAACGAGTTTCCCGACGAGTACCGCGTGCCTTTCTCGATGCACGTCGCCGGCTACAAGTACAACGAGATCGCCGAGAAGATGAACCTGCCCCTTGGCACCGTCAAGAGCCGCATCTTCTTCGCCCGCCAGCGCCTCCAGAAGCGTTTCGCCGACTACCGCTAATGTAAGCATTAAGCATTTAGCGTTTAGCATTTAGCCCAATGGCTATCTTGCTATCACTACAATGAAAATTCGAGCCAACCCATGCCCCGCAGGATTCCTGTGGGGCTTTTTAATGCAATAATCATCCTACGCTTTACGTTATTGTAGTGATGAATTTGCGCAAATTAGTAATATTAACCATCATATCAATCGTGGGAAGCGCCATGGCGTGGGGGAAACCCGGCGACAAGGAGCTCAACCGACCGTATGCCGACCATCGCGCCTGGCATCTCGGTTTCTCCGTGGGCCTGCACACCCAGGACCTCTCGTTCACCCACAACGGGTTCATGACCGACGATGGCCAGACATGGTACGCCGAGCAGGCATCGTTCACCCCGGGGTTTTGTGTTAACGGCCTGATTGACTTCCGATTGAACGACTACTTCAACGTGCGTTTCGCCCCGGGATTGTACTTCGGCGACCGTCCCGTCACCATGATCGACACCTCCAACCCCGACACCCCCAAGGAGAAGCAGAGCCTCAAATCCACCTACGTCGTGCTGCCCATCGACTTGAAATTCTCCGGCGCGCGCCTGTGGAACGTAAAGCCTTACGTCACAGCCGGCGTAATGCCCGCGTTTGACGTGGCCAAGAAACGCCGCGACCCTATCCAATTGACGTCGTCGGATTTCTATTTGACCGTGGGTTTCGGCCTCGACACCTACCTGCCCTACTTCAAATTCATCCCCGAGATTAAATTCTGCTTCGGCCTCAAGGACGTGATACGCCACGACCGCCCCGACCTCGAGGACGACGCGTCGATGCAGAAATACACCCAATCTATCACCAAGGCCACGTCGCGCATGGTGGTACTCACATTCTACTTCGAATAATGCCCCTGAAACCCCGATACATAATTTCGACGCTCGTGCTTGCCCTGTCGTGTCTGCTCCCCCAAGGAGCCGCGGCCCAGGTCGACGCCCAATTGTCGCAATACTACGAGATGCCGGCCTATTACAACGCGGCTGCCATCGGCCTGACCGACTACGTGCACATCCGCGGCGGCGCGCGACTGCAATGGGTGGGAGTCGACAACGCCCCGCAAACGTTCCTCATCGGAGCCAACATGCCGTTCAAGTTCCTCGGCAAGCGCTGGGGCGTGGGATTGATCATGCAACAGGAGAGCATCGGCCTCTACCGCAACCTCAACATCGGCGCACAGCTCGCCTACAAGCTCAAGCTCTTTGGCGGCCAGCTCTCCGCCGGCCTCCAATTGGGATTTATGAACGAGCAATGGAAAGGAACCGACGTGTACATCCCCGATGATGACGACTACCACGAGAGCGAGGACCCGGCAATTCCCAAAACCGATATCGCCGGCAACGCCTTCGACATGGGCCTGGGTCTGTGGTACACCCACCGGTACTTCTGGGCCGGCGTGTCGATGACCCACCTCAATTCCCCCACCATCACCATGAGCGGCGAGGGCACATCCTCATCAAGCACCACCAGCTCCAGCGAGAATACCTACGAGTTTCAAGCCGGACGCGTACTTTATTTCATGGCTGGTAGCAATATTGCGGTAAAAAACACGTTATTTGAAGTGATGCCGTCGGTGTTCTACAAGACCGACTTCCAATTTTGGACAGCCGAGGCCACGGCCCGTGTGCGTTACAACAAGATGTTCACCCTGGGCGTGGGCTACCGTTACAAGGACGCCATCATCGCCACCCTGGCCGCCGAGATAAAAGGATTTTACCTCGGCTATAGCTACGACTACTCGACGTCGGCTATCGGTAAGGTGAGCAGCGGCAGCCATGAAATCATCGCGGGGTACAGCCTTAAGCTCGACCTCTCGGACAAAAACAAGAATAAACACAAGAGCATACGCATAATGTAATATGAAAAAGACCATTCTTATAGCCCTTCCGCTCACCCTCGCGGCCACGCTCACGTCGTGCTTCGGGGGAAAAGGCTCGTCGGGTGGTGAAGTGACCGGCGTCGGAGGTACTTCCTGGGCCGAGCCCACCCCTTACGGCATGGTGCTGATCGACCGTGGATCCATGGAGGTGGGTCCGCAGAAGACCGACTCGGTGTGGAATCTCCCCGCGTCGGCCCGCGGCATTTCCGTCGACGCCTTCTGGATGGACGAAACTGAAATCACCAACTCCAAATACAAGCAATTCGTCTTCTGGGTGCGCGATTCCATCATCCGCGAGCGCCTGGCCGACCCCTCTTACGGCGGCAACGAGGACTTCAAGATTGAGGAGGACAAGGACGGCAACCCCGTCAAGCCCCATCTCAACTGGAACAAGGCTATACCCTGGCGCAACCCCAATGAGGACGAGGCTCGAGCCATCGAGAGCTTATACCGCACCAACCCCATCACCGGCGCGCGCGAGCTCGATCCCGAGCAACTCAACTATCGCTACGAAATCTACAACCACACGGCCGCGGCTAAGCGCAAGCATCGCCTCGACCCACGTCGTCGCGAGTACAACACCGACCGTCCCACCCCCACCGACATCCCCATCATCTCCAAGGACACCGCGTGGATCAACGACGAGGGCGAGATCATCCGCGAGACAATCACCCGCGGCCTCACCGGCGACTACGACTTCCTCAATACTTATATTGTGAACGTATACCCCGACACCACCGCCTGGATCAACGACTTCGACAACGCTTACAACGAGCCCTACACCCGCCTATACTTCTCCCACGGAGGTTACAGCGACTATCCCGTCGTGGGCGTAAGCTGGGAGCAGGCCAACGCGTTCGCCAACTGGCGCACCGACTACCTGCGTCGCTCCCTGGGCAAGGAGGGCGTTTACGTCGAGCCCTACCGCCTCCCCACCGAGGCTGAGTGGGAGTACGCCGCTCGCGCAGGGGTCAACGAGAACATGTACCCCTGGGAGGGCGACCTGCCCCTCACCGAGGACAAGGGTTGCTTCTACGCCAACTTCAAGCCCCAGGAGGGCAACTACGTCAAGGATGGTCACATCATCACCTCCCGCGTGGGCACCTACTCCCCCAACGACTTCGGCCTTTACGACATGGCCGGTAACGTCAGCGAGTGGACCTCGACCGCCTTCACCGAGAGCGTGGGCAAGTTGACCAACGACCTCAACCCCGAGTACCGCTACGACGCCGCAAAGGAGGACCCTTACAAGATGAAGCGCAAAATCGTGCGTGGTGGCTCCTGGAAGGACGTGGCCCACAACATCCGCTCCGATATACGCATGTGGGAGTACCAGAACGAGCAGCGCTCCTACATCGGATTCCGCTGCGTGCGCTCCCAAATCGGTTTCGCAAAGGGCACCAAGGCCAAGGGCGCCAAGAAATAAGCATTTAGCATTTAGCATTTAGCATTTAGAACTGCAATGGGCAAAATCAAAAAATATAAGAATATAATCGAGAAATTTCTCTCGGGCGAGAGCGGACAACGCTTCTTCAACTTCGCCTACTCGATTGGCGCCGCAATCGTGATCTGGGGCGCGCTGTTCAAGATCCTCCACCTCCCGGGCGGCTCTACGCTGCTCTCCATCGGTATGGGCACCGAGGTGTTGATGTTTATCCTCACGGCTTTCGACCGTCCTCCAAAAGAGTACCACTGGGAAGAGGTGTTCCCGGTGCTCCACTCCCAGAACCCTGAGGATCGTCCCGACTTCCAAGGCGGTGGCGGCATCATCATCGGTGGCGCCGGTGGTGGCTCTGGGGTCAACGGCAAGCTGCCCCAGGTATCGGCCGCCGAGGCCAAGCACGCCGTGGGCATCCCCCAGGGTATCGACCTGAGCGAGGACGACACCAAGAGCCTCTCGGAGAGCATCGCCAAGATGGCCGCCGCCTCCGACCAGCTCGCCCGTATGGCCGAGCTCACCGAGGCTACCCAGCGCTACCTCGACCAGATGGGAGCTATCGCCACCGAGATGGACCGCCTGCGCTCCACCACCGAGAGTCTCAACCAGGTGAGCGACGTGCTCCTCCAAAGCTACCGTGCCATCACCGAGAACTCGGAGAACATCACCCGCTCCTCCACCGGCTACGTTGAGCAGATGCAGGACCTCAACCGCAACATCGGCGGCTTGAACACCATATACGAGATCCAGCTCAAGAGCGTGTCGTCGCAGCTCGACTCGATCGACCGCGTCAACCGCGGCATCAAGGATATCCGCGACATGTACGAGAAGAGCGCATCCCAGAGCCAGCGCTACTGCGAGGAGACCGAGCGCATGGCCCGATACATGCAGCAGCTCAACTCGGTTTACGAGAAGATGATCACCGCCATGACCATCAACATGTACCGCCCGGGTGCCATGATGGGCGCCGAGATGCCACAACCGGCTGCTGCCGAGAAGGTTTAAAGTTTAAGGTTTAAAGTTTTAAGTTTAAAGTTTTAAGTTAATAGCCAATAATTGTGCACTGTGCACGATGCATTGTGCGCTCCAGATAAGAAAATGGGAAGCAACACTACAAGGCTGTCACCACGTCAGAAGATGATCAACTTGATGTACATCGTTCTGACAGCTATGCTTGCGCTCAACGTGTCGAGCGACGTGCTCGACGGCTTCTCGCAGGTGGATGACGGCTTGAACCGCTCCAATCGCAACGTGGCCCAGCGCAACGACGCCCTGCTGGCTACCCTGCAAGCCTTCGCCGACCAGAACCCCGACAAGGGTCTGCCCTGGTACGAGAAGGCCAAGGAGGTGCGCCGCGTCACCGACGAGCTATACCATAGTATCGACTCGATCAAGCTGCAGATCGTGCGTCAGGCCGACGGATCCAAGGGCAATGTCAACGACATCCTCAACCGCGAGGATCTCGAGGCCGCGGCCGTGATCATGCTTAATCCGGCCAACCCCAAGGGCGAGCGCCTGCGCCACAATATCGACAACTACCGCGCCTACATCGCCTCGTTGATGACCGACTCGGTGAAGCGTTCCTCGGTTGAACAGGCACTGTCGACGGCTCCCGTGCGCCGCAAGGGCGTCCTCGGAGCACAATCCTGGGAGGAGTCGAAATTCGACAACCAGCCCGTGGTGGCCGCGATCACCCTGTTGAGCAAATTGCAAAACGACATTCGATACGCCGAGGGCGAGGCTCTCGCCACGCTGCTGGCCAATGTTGACGCCGGCGACGTGCGCGTCAACGAGTTGAACGCGTTCGTGATCCCGCAGAGCCGCATGGTGATGCGAGGCAGCAAGTACTCGGCCAACATCGTCCTGGCCGCTGTCGACACCACCCAGCGTCCTATCGTCTACGTCAACGGCAACCGCCTGGCCAACGACATGGGCCTCTACGAGCTTGTCACCGGCTCAACCGGTACCTTTGATTATAAAGGTTACCTCGAGGTGCCCCACGGCGACGGTACAGTCACCCGCCACGACTTCTCCTCGAGCTACACCGTCATCGAGCCTACCGCCACCGTCTCGGCCACGATGATGAACGTGCTTTACGCCGGTATCGACAACCCCATCTCGATCTCCGTGCCCGGCGTGGCCATGAACAACGTCTCGGCAACGATGACCAACGGCACCCTCACGCGCAACGGCGACCACTGGGTGGCCCATCCCGCTAAGGTAGGCTCCGAGGCCGTCATCACCGTTACCGCCAACATGGACGGGCGCCAGCAGACGGTGGCCACAACCGCCTTCCGCGTGCGCAAACTGCCCGATCCTACCCCCTATCTCCCCTACAAGGACGACAAGGGCAACATCGACCGCTACAAGGGCGGCAAGCCCATCTCCAAGACCCTGCTGATGGCCACTCCCGGAATCGAGGCCGCCATCGACGACGACCTGTTGAACATCAAGTTCAAGGTGCTGTCGTTCGAGACCGTCTTCTTCGATTCCATGGGCAACGCTATTCCCGAGGTGTCCAACGGCGACCAGTTCTCCCAGCGTCAAAAGGATTCATTCCGTCGTCTCTCGCGCGGCAAGCGGTTCTATATCTCCCGCGTGAAGGCGGTAGGCCCCGACGGCATCACTCGCGACCTCGCTCCACTTGAAGTAATCGTCAATTAAGAGATAATATACCCAGCTATGAAAGCTATCGCAAAATACATCCTGGCCGCTCTGGCCATCACTGCCTTGACGGCTCCCGAGGCCGCGGCGCAGAACGACGGCTCGCAGTCGTCCACCGTGTCGCGCCGATCAGGCTCCGACCGCCGTTCCAAGGACAAGGACAAATCGGGCAACCCCGAGATCACCCAGCGTATGGAGGCATTCTACGAGGACACCCCCACCTCCGAGGCCGACCTCCAGTGGATGCGCGTGATCTACCGCCAACTCGACCTTAACGACGACCAGAACGCGCCCCTCTACTTCCCCGAGGAGCCCATCGAGGGGCAGGAGAACCTGTTCCGCATCATCATGCGCCTTCTGGCCAATAACCAGGTGCCCGCTTACGAGTACCTCGATGGTCGCGAGCTGTTCACCCCCGAGTACCAGATCAAGGTGCGCGACATGCTCGACCGTTTCCACGTGCTCTACACCCCGGCCAAAGGCTCCACCGAGAAGAATCCCAAATTCGTCATCGAGGAGGCCGACGTGCCCGCCAACGAGGTCCTGAGCTACTACGTGCTCGAGCGCTGGGAATTTGACTCCCGAACCAACCGCATGAAGACCCGCGTCGAGGCCATCTGCCCCGTGCTACACCGCTCGGGCGACTTCGGCGGCGAGGCCGTCAAGTACCCAATGTTCTGGATCAAGATGGACGCCCTGCGCCCCTATCTCGCACAGCAGTACATCTTCACATCCGACGACAACAACCTCGCCACGGCCACCTACGACGATTACTTCGCCATGAACATGTACAAGGGCGACATCTACAAGACTCGCAACCTCAAAAACAAGTCGATGATGCAGCTCTACCCCGATCCCGACGACCTCAAGCGCGCCCAGGACTCGATCCAGAACCGCCTTGACTCGTTCGAGAAGAAACTGTGGGTGCCTGACCGCGAGGAGATCATCGCCGCCCGTGAGGCTCGAGAGGCTGCTGCCGCTGGCGACACCTTGGCTATCGCATCCCGCGACGATGCCGCCGCCGAGAAGACCGTAAAGAGCACACGCTCCACCCGCGCCAAGAAGAAATCAACTCCCAAGAAGAGCACTGTCAAGGAGTCGAAGGCTTCATCCAGCTCCAGCGCCGTCCGCTCGGTAAGGCGTCGCAAGTAACGCATGCGAGGTCCGGGAGCCACGGCTCTTGGACGGCCCTCACCATCTGGCGACATCGTTATAGCTCGGGCTTAAACCAGCCACGCTCCCCCATCTTGCCCAGCATCAGCGCCGGCAACCCCATCGTGGCGCGCCAATTGATCTCCACGCATGGGTGAATCGCCAGCGTCCCGTCCTTCAGCCGGTGCACCATCATATCGACACCAATAAAACCACGATAATCGGTCCGAATCGCCTCCAGCGCCTTTCGGGCCGCTTCCTTTACCCACTCCAGTTCGCGGGACGTGACAAAAGCGGCGATTTCGGCCTCCATCTCCCCGGCGGGCGCTATCTTGCCCCCGCGATACACCCCCTTCTCGGTCATGAACAGCGACGGCCCCAGATACTCCACGCCCGCGTCGGTTGACCGATACAGCAGCGCGAAATCAAGCACCTTGTCCAATCGCGCCTCGATCATCACCGAGCCTTGGCGGTTGATTATCCCCTCGGCCTTCCTCCGGAGATCCTCCCACGACATGGTGGTGGAATCCAGGATTCCCCTCCCCGCCGTCGACCACGGCGCTTTAACCACCTTCGCCGCCGCCGTATAATAGGGGCAAGATCTTTCCTCCCGGGGCAATAGGGGTAATGGACGGTCACGGAACCACTTCTCGGTGGCTCCCCATTTATAAATAAGCCGTAGGAAGGGCTCTGTTGTGCGGCGGTGGCTGAGCATGCGCCAATCATACAACAGCTCATCGGTGGGCAGGATGCTCTCCGGCGCCCCCATCTTCCGCAGTTGCTTCCGGGCAGCCAGCGACCATCCCCATGGCTCCACGCGGCCAATTCCGTCCCACTTGCCGTCCCATCGGCTCCCCTTCAGCGGCAATCGGGCCACCCAATCGGGCAAATCTCCCTCAAAGGCCACCATGTCGCCCTCCTCAGCCCACAATATCGGGAGCCACGACATTTTGCGCGCAAGCTCCTGCCCCGCCTTAGGTGGAGTGTAATTTTCTCCGCCGAAAGCCAGCGCCAAATCGTTCCATGGGTTGAACCAATGAAGAATTTTTTTGACAACTTTTTCCTTATCGCAAATCATTCAAACAATTGGTAATCAATGTGTAGGTTTTATGAAATGGAAAACTTTTGAAATTTGTGGATAGGGAATGTTGAAAATATTATTAACTTTTTACTCC
>JAJBVP010000200.1 GCA_020859755.1 Bacteroidales bacterium
GTGGAGGAGGATCTCGGTGAGGTAGCGGCGGGCTTCGGCGCGGGCTGTGGGGAGATCCATGAAGGTGTAGTTGCCGCAGTCGTGGGGCGTGGCACCGGGGATGTCGCCCTCGTATTCGGCTATGAACTGGAAGGTCTCTTGCATCAGGGGGATGATGTCCTGGCTTTTGTAGTCGCCCGAGACGATAAGATAGTTGCCGGTCAAGCAACCCATAGGCCCCCAATAGATTATGCGGTCGCGCCATGTGGGATGGTTGCGCAGGAAAGTGGCGGCCAGGTGCTCGATGGTGTGGATGGCGGGGCCGCTGAGGGCTGGCTCGCGGTTGGGCTCCTTCATGCGTATGTCGAAAGTGGTAATCACTTCATTGGCCGGGGTGACGTCGCGGCGCGACACGTATACGCCGCGCTTCAACAGCAGGTGGTTGACCTGAAAGCTATCGATTTTCTCCATTATATGCTGCGCAACAGGGTGTTAAGGATCTCGAACGTGTGGCGCGGGGCCAGGTCCCAGAAATTCTCGTATTGGGAGATGTTGTCGGCGTGTCCCGGGGTGTCGCTGATAACGCGCACCGATAGGAACGGGACGCTTTTGAGGGCGCAGACGTGGGCGATGGCGGCGCTTTCCATGTCAACGGCCATCACGTCGGGGTGGACCTCCTTGATGCGCTCCAGTTCCTCGACACGGCTTACGAAGATGTCGCCCGAGGCGATGAGTCCGCGCTTTACGTGCTCCGAGGGTTGCAGGCACTCGAGGGAGAGGAGGTCGGCTGGAGCCTCGAAATATCGGGGTTGTCCTTGGATTTCGCCCCAATGTGTACCGGGACCGCAGTAGGTGTCGTGGTAGGCCACGCGCTCGCCCACGACCACGTCGAGGACGTCGGCGCCACCGTCGGCACCGCCGGCCACGCCCGTGTTGATCACCAGCGCGGGGTGGAAATTCTCGATCAGGGTGAGGGCTCCCACGGCGGCGTTGACCTTGCCGATGCCCGATTGCATGGCCACGATCTGGTGGCCGGCGAGGTCGCCGAGGTGAAACTCCACGTCGTTGATCACGACCGTCCTGGGCTCGTCAAGAAGCCCGAGCAGGAGCTGAAGCTCCTTGCTCATGGCTACTATAATTCCGAATGTCATGGCTGCGTTACGAGTCGAGTTTGTGGATAACGAGGCCCGAGCGTAGTTTGGGCTCAAACCATGTGGTCTTCGGAGGCATGATGTTGCCGGTGTCGGCGATGTTGATCAGCTGATCCATCGACACGGGGTAGAGCGCGAGGGCCATGGCCATTTCGCCCGAGTCGACGCGGCGTTTCAGTTCCTCCAGGCCTCGGATGCCGCCCACGAAGTCAATGCGCTTGTCGGAGCGTAAGTCGTTGATACCCAGAATATCACGGAGGATAAGATCGGATGAGATGGTCACGTCGAGCACGCCGATGGGGTCGTTGTCGTCGTAGGTGCCCTCCATGGCAGTAAGCGAGTACCACTGGCCGTCGAGGTAGAGCGAGAAGTTGTGCAGGCGCTCGGGGTGGTAGATTTCGGTGCCCTTAGGCTCGACGGTGAAGTGTTCCTTGAGTTTGTTGAGGAACTCGGTGGGAGTCAAGCCGTTGAGATCCTTCACCACGCGGTTGTAGTCGATGATCTTGAGGTGGGAAGCGGGGAAAGCCACAGCGAGGAAGTAGTTGTACTCCTCGTCGCCGCGGTGGTTGGGGTTGGCCTTGGCTTTTTCGTTGCCCACAAGAGCGGCTGCGGCTGTGCGGTGGTGGCCGTCAGCGATATAGAGGTAAGGGATTTTGGCGAATTCCTCGGTGATGCGTTGGATTGTGGCGTCGTCGTCGATCACCCAGAAATGGTGGCCGAAGCCATCGGGGGCGGTGAAATCGTACTCTGGCTCGCCCTTTGTGACGTCGCGGATAATCTTTTCGAGGGCGGCGTTGTCGGGGAAAGCGAAGAAGACCGGCTCGATGTTGGCGTCGTTGACGCGCACGTGCTTCATGCGGTCCTCCTCTTTGTCGCGACGGGTGAGCTCATGCTTCTTGATGCGCTGCTCCATGTAGTCGTCGACATTGGCGGCGATTACGATGCCGTATTGGGTGCGGCCGTCCATCGTCTGTGCATAGATGTAGTAGTGCTCCTTGTCGTCCTGTACGAGCCATCCTTTGTCCTGGAACGCGTGGAAATTCTCCACTGCCTTGTCGTAGACGCGGGGGTCGTGCTCGTCGGTTCCTACGGGGAAGTCGATTTCGGGCTTGATGATGTGGTAGAGGCTCTTTGGGTTGCCGGCGGCTTCGGCGCGGGCTTCGTCGGAATTGAGCACGTCATAGGGGCGGGAGGCCACCTCGGTGACCATCTCGCGCGGCGGACGCACGCCGCGGAAAGGTTTAACTTTTGCCATGGTAATCGGTTGTTTTTTATCCTTTATTCCTTTCTTCCTTTAGGGGGTAAAGGAGGAAAGGATGAAAGGAGGAAAGATGATGGGGGGATTAACGTGAGATTGTTTGTTCACGGTCGGGGCCGATGGAGACGATGGCGATGGGCACGCCGAGCTTGCACTCCAGGAATGCCAGATAGTCGCTGAACTCCTGGGGGAACTGGTCCTCGGAACGCATCTTGGTCATGTCCTTTTTCCAGCCGGGGAGCTCCTCGTAGACGGGCTTGATCGAGGCCTCGTCGTCGATGGAGTAGGGGAAGCGGTCGGTTACCCGGCCGTTGATGTCGTAGGCTACGCAAGCCTTGATGGTGTCGAAGTCGTCGAGCACGTCGCTCTTCATCATGATGAGCTTGGTGACGCCGTTGATCATGATGGCGTAGCGGAGGGCCACGAGGTCGATCCATCCGCAGCGGCGCTCACGGCCGGTAACCGCGCCATATTCGTGGCCAAGGTCACGGATGCGCTTGCCGGTCTCGTCGTGGAGCTCGGTGGGGAACGGACCGGAGCCTACACGGGTGCAGTAGGCCTTGAAAATACCGAAAACGTCGCCGATGCGGTTGGGTGCGACGCCGAGGCCTGAGCAAGCGCCGGCGCAGACGGTGTTGCTGGAGGTTACGAATGGGTAGGAGCCGAAGTCGACATCGAGCATCGTGCCCTGGGCCCCCTCGCAGAGCACGCTCTTGCCTTGCTCCAGCAGGTCGTTGATGAGCCACTCCGAGTCGACGATCTCGTAGCCGCGGATATAGTCGATGGCCTCCATGAATTTTTCCTCGGCGGCTTTCAGGGCGTCCATGTCGGGGGCGTCGCCCATCTGCTCCAGTTGGCGCAGGTGACGGTCGCGGGCGGCGGTGTAGCGGGTGTCGAAATCGAGGTCGATGTCGCCGAGGCGCAGGCCGTTTCGGCTCACTTTGTCGGTGTAAGTGGGTCCGATGCCCTTGCCGGTGGTGCCGATTTTGGCGCCTCCCTTGGCGCGCTCGTTGGCGGCGTCGAGAAGGCGGTGGGTGGGAAGGATCAGGTGGGCCTTTCGGGAGATCTTGAGCACCTTTTTGAGGTCGACACCGCTCGCCTCGAGGGCGCGGGCCTCCTCGGCGAAGAGCACGGGGTCGAGGACGACACCGTTACCGATGATATTGATTTGGCCATGTTGGAAGATGCCTGAGGGGATTGAGCGGAGCACATATTTCTTGCCCTCAAACTCAAGAGTGTGGCCAGCGTTGGGACCGCCCTGGAAACGGGCTACAGCGTCGTAACGGGGAGTGAGCACGTCGACCACTTTCCCTTTACCCTCGTCGCCCCATTGGAGGCCTAAAAGCACGTCTACTTTCATAATTAGCTGAAAATACGATTATTATATCTTGGTTGTTGCGTTTAATTCTTGTTTTTGCGTTGCTTGCGGTAGCAACTGTTGCATATGCCGTACACGTGGAGCGTGTAGCAGGCGGGGTGGAACGAGCCGAGGTCCTGTCGTCGCAGCAAGCGCGCCACGTGGGTGTCCTTGATCTCGCGGATACGGCCGCACGTGTTGCACACGAGCTGGAAACGGCCCGAGCTTGGGGAGTGGCGCACCACCTTCTCGTAGGCCGCATTGGAGGTGGAGAATTGGTGTCGCTTCACCACCGAGGCCTTGAGCATCAGGCCCAAAGCGTTGTATACCGTGGCGAGGCTCACGCGGTGGCCCTCCTGCTGCATCTGCTCCATCAGTTGGGCCGGAGTGAAGCGTCCTTGTTGCCGGTCGACCATGCGCACGAGCTCGCGGCGCTCCGGGGTGAAGCGCATGCGGTGTTGCGCGAGATAGGCTCCGAGAGCCTCCTCACCTTGCGATATGGCGGCGTTGTTGTCCATAATCCGCTACAAATTTACGCAAAATCGCAGAATTTTCGTAATTTTCCTCTAATAAAGTTGAGGACGTGACTATCTTTGTGAGGGGAAAAGA
>JAJBVP010000016.1 GCA_020859755.1 Bacteroidales bacterium
ATTAATCCTTAAATAGCTTTAATTTCCAGTCAAGCTATTTCAGGACGACACACATTTTTAATGAATAGCCCTTGCACCAGATGATAACAAGCATAATAGCAGCGATTAACTGCCATGTCAAGATGGCCTGTGCCAAATGTTTCTTTTGCTTGTTGCAATAGATCCTTTGCGCGACGTGCTTCCTTGTTGACAAGAAGCGCTCGTTGTTGCTGTATCATGGATTAGTTTAAGCGTTTGCCGTCACGAAGGACGTTGTTATAGAAAGGGGTTTGTCTGTATTTTGCCCACTCTTGGGCTGTGTATAAAATAGGGTTAATCTCTTGATTTAACTCGTAGCCCAATGTGACAAATGGGTAACTTACCTCATCATAATCCTTTTGATGTAAAACGGGACGATTAAGAATGATAAGTATATCCCAGTCGGACGTGGCCTTCCCTTCGCCTCTCGCCCGAGAACCGAACAGAATAACTGGCTCATCCTTTTTCACTACGGATTTGGCCAAGGCCGATATTCGGGATAATGTTTTGTCCATATCTTTAATATGCCAACAAAATTACTACATTTTTTGTTGATTTCCAAAAGAATAGAATGGGAGATTAAAGGATAGGGATGGTGGGGTTGAGGAGATAGAGGCGGGTGGTGGCGCGGGTGACGGCGGTGTAGAGCCAGCGGTAGAAATCGACGCCGAGCATGTCGGGGGCGATGTAACCCATGTCGATGAACACGTTGCGCCACTGCCCGCCCTGGGCCTTGTGGCAGGTGACCGCGTAGGAGTATTTCACCTGCAGCGCGTTGTAGTAAGGAGAGGCTTTCAGGGCTTGGATTTGGGCTGAGGGGGAAGAGGATGCCGGGGCAAACTCAGGGTCGGCCAGCGTGGCACGGGCCAATTCGTTGATCTGGTCGGTGGACAGCGACGCCGAGTCGCTCAAGAGGGTGTCGAGGATGATTTTAGCCTGAAGGGTAACGCCTCCGCGGTCGGGGAAGGTAAGGTCAACGTCGGCGAACTCAAACCCATACCTCCGCTCCGTGCCGTAAACGGCTTCAATGTAAGCCACGTCTCCGTTGGCGATGAACGACAATCCAGGCACGTCCTTGGCCCAGTGGTAATTGTTTTTGGCCACGAGCAGATTCTCGTCGCGCGAGATAAGGTTGTCGCGCTCAAGGATTTGGCCACGGATCGCGATGTTGAAATCCTTGGCGCGGCGGTTGGAGCGGGTGATCATCACCGTTTGGTCCATGCCGTCGCGGGCATAAGCGGCATTCATCTCGTCAGCCAAGTCTTCCCCTTGGATCACCTTGACGTCGGGGAACGGCTGCACGGTGAGTTGGGGCGTGGGCAATTCGGCCTGCGCCAAGGCCTTACGGAGCCACGTAGCGTTGTAAAGGATGCCCGAATCGGAGGCTTGGCGCACGGTTTTAGTGACCACCGCGCGGGCCACTTTGAGGCCGAAAGAGCGCAGTCGCTCAGCGTTCATCGCGGGCGATTCGAAGCAACCCACGGGTGGTAGCTGTGCGGTGTCGCCAAGCAGCAGCATGCGGCAATTGGCGCCCGCGTAGACGTATTCGATCAGGTCGGCCAACAGATTGCGTCCCTCGCCGTCGGCATCACCGATCATTGAGGCCTCGTCGACAATGAACAGCGTGTTGGCACAACGATTTTCAGCCAGGACCTGACCGCTGAGGGTTTGGCGGTAGATTTGGCGATGGATAGTGTAAGCGGGAAGCCCTGAGAATGAGGCGAATACCTTAGCGGCTCGGCCCGTTGGCGCCATCATCACGCAATGGCGACCCATTCGGCCCAAAGCCCGCACCAGCGCGGCCGTCAGCGAGGTTTTACCCGTGCCGGCATATCCGTTGATGAGGAACGCGCGGTCGGGTCCCGGCTCGGCCAGACAAAAGCGAGCCAAATGGGCTATCAGCTCGATCTGCTGCCCATTTGGCTCGTATGGTAATTCGCTGGCTATCAGATCGCCCAGCTGCAACGGATCCATAGCAGGAGGGTCACTTGCGCAGGCTCCACTCGAAGCCGTTCTTGGTGTCCTTTACGTCGAAGCCGAGCTCGGAGAGGCGGTCGCGTATCAGGTCACTCGTGGCCCAATCCTTGGCCGCTTTGGCCTTGCCGCGCACCTCCAGCAACAGGTCCACGGCCTTCTCGTAAGGCTCGGTGGAGGAACCTTCAGCGCCAGCCATAGTGTCGACGCGGATACCGAGGATGTCGACCAAGAAGTTGTTAAACAAGCGCTTCAGCGTGTCGATATCCTCCTGAGTGGCCTTGGCTGTGCCGTCGTTCACTTGGTTGATCAGGCGGCAGGCCTCGAAGAGGTGGGCGATGACGATAGGGGTGTTCAAGTCGTCGTCCATGGCCTCGTAGCACTTGGCCTCAAGGCCCTTGACGTCGATTGTGCTTTCGGCCGACGGCTTGAGTTCGCCCAGACGCTTGATGCCCTCGAGCATGCGCTGCAGGGCCTTCTCGGCGCCTTGGAGGGCATCGTTGGAGAAGTCGAGGGTGGAGCGGTACTGCGCCTGGAGGATGAAGAAGCGGATGGTCATCGGCGAGTAGGCTTGCGTCAACTTGGGATGCGAGCCGGTGAAAAACTCGTCGAGGGTGATGAAGTTGCCGAGCGACTTGCCCATCTTCTGGCCCTCGATGGTGATCATGTTGTTGTGCATCCAGTAGTGTACGGTCTCGTGGCCGTTGTGGGCGACCGACTGGGCGATCTCGCACTCGTGGTGGGGGAACATCAGGTCGATGCCGCCGCCGTGGATGTCGAAGGGGCAACCGAGGTATTTCTCGCCCATCGTGGAGCACTCCAAGTGCCAACCCGGGAAACCGTCGCTCCAGGGCGAGGGCCAGCGCATAATATGCTCAGGCTGAGCCTTTTTCCATAGGGCGAAATCGGCGGGATGGTGTTTCTCCTGCTGACCGTCGAGGGCGCGGGTCTCGGCCTTGAGCTCCTCGATGTTGCGGCCTGAGAGTTTGCCGTAGGGGTGGTCCTGGTTGTAACGAGGCACGTCGAAGTAGACCGATCCCTCGCTCACATAGGCATAGGGGGTCTCCTCGAGTATCTTTTTCACATACTCGATTTGCTCGATGATGTGGCCCGAGGCATGTGGCTCGATCGACGGGGGCAGCACGTTCAAGCGCTCCATGGCCTTGTGGTAGCGGCCAAGGTAGTACTGCACGACTTCCATCGGCTCCAGCTGCTCGATGCGGGCTTTCTTGGCGATCTTGTCTTCGCCGTCGTCGGAGTCGTGCTCGAGGTGACCCACATCGGTGATGTTGCGCACGTAACGCACCTTATAGCCAAGGTGTTGCAGGTAGCGGAACAGCACGTCGAAGGTGATTGCCGGGCGGGTGTGGCCCAGGTGGGCGTCACCGTAAACCGTCGGGCCGCACACATACATCCCCACACGCCCCTCGTGAATCGGTCGGAACAATTCCTTGCGGCGCGTGAGAGTGTTGTATATCAGCAGATTATGGTCTTTCATCGGCTATGGGTTAGGCCATGAAGGGGTTGGGCACGCCACCGTCCTTCTTGGACGCGTTCTTGGGGGTCTTGTGCTGGATCTCGCCGAAGTTGTTCTCATACTTCTGCACGTTGTCGCGGAGGGCAAAGAGGAGGTTCTTGGCGTTCTCGGGGCTCATGATGATGCGGCTCTGCACCTTGGCCTGGGGCATGTTGGGGGCCACGGTGATGAAGTCGAGGAAAAACTCGTTGGGGCCGTGGGAGATAACGGCGAGGTTGGAGTAGTGGCCGTTGGCTACCTCGGCTGGCATTTCGATTTTGATCTCGTTTTTGTTGTTATTCGCTTCCATTGTCAAAAAGATTATTTACGTTATTAAATGAGAGAATTTGTCACAGGGCCCTACGGCCTCTGAATCATATGACGGCAAATAGCGTGCCAAAGTTTGGGCCTCGTTTCGACTCAGCCAATGTTTGGACTATTTGCCATGCGAAGATAGCGATTATTTCCCAAACAGCCAAATCAAGTGCGCCAACCCTACTCCCATCAAGGAGTCAGTTGGCGCTATCCTAACTTAAATCAGTAATTCCTTTAATTCTCCTTAGTTGGCTGAGTGAATTGGAGTACGACAAACAACCATCCCAGCATCAACATTATGACAGATATATATTCACATATATCTTTGGGGACAAGCCATATTACAACTAGGCTTATTAAACTAATATCTACACCTATGTTAATCCATGGAGACTTCTTGATTATTCGCCAAATCCGCTTACGATACTCGGTATGGGGAAGAACGAATATTAGTCCTATGACCACATAAAATATCGATATCGCGAAACATACACTTGCCACGACAGAATGGGGGGCATAGCCCCATGCCGTACCCATCATTACCCATCCGCAGATTCCAATCGCCGCCCACTCAGGCCAACCTTTATTAACAATCGATTCCATATATTATTGTCAATCCCAGTATAGGCTGTCGAAGGATGTACCCCCGACAGCCCATACTATTTTTACTGTTTTTGATCTGGATATAATATGGGCTCCCAGAACTCATAACTGGATACGGCCACACAAATACCCCTATAAATAATATCCTTTTCATTAGTAGTAAGTTCATCACTTTGATCCACCAAATTCACATATTGATTAGAGATCAATTCGATATCACTTACTTGGGTGGGGTAGGATGTCAGTGCATTCAAATATAAATTGAATACTTGATCATCTATAGGATCATTACTCGACAATCCAGCTGAAAAGCCATTTGATTCTAAATCATTTAGAATCTCATAATACTCTGATATATAATCATGGGAAAATAAAATTGAGTATTCCAAGGAAGTTAAAACATTATTTGCCGGAGTGTTACTGAGAACATTATCCATTAGATTAGATAATACCAGATTATGAGCGGCACCTATATCTTGCAACGTGCTTTTCCCAGAGGGCAAAACAAGTGAAAACTTAGAGGGATAATAGTTACTGTACACCAATGAATCTTCTAAAACTGTTACATACGCTGCAACGACCGTTTGGGGAGACGGGAAATTATAGCCGGAGCGTGTTCCACTATAAGCCCCATACGACGCAC
This sequence comes from Bacteroidales bacterium, assembly GCA_020859755.1. Classification (GTDB taxonomy): domain Bacteria; phylum Bacteroidota; class Bacteroidia; order Bacteroidales; family Muribaculaceae; genus JAJPXC01. The sequence continues at coordinate 5,070 of JAJBVP010000016.1, forward strand.
CTACACCTCCAATGACGCCACCAACCGCAGCTCCTACTATAGTTCCTTCGGGACCCACAAAAGAGCCAACCTGAGCCCCAATTTTCCCTAACTTGTATGCGCCATAGGCATCATGTGCGGCCACGAAGCAGATTCTTCCAATGTCAGCCCAGGAGAGTCTAGACTCAGGGCGGTTTGATAGCAAACTGTCGTTAAAGTTCTGAAGTCTTTGCACCAGTTCAGATGCTTGATAGTTTTCACTGGTTTTTGGTTGCATGACGTCATCGTTCTGGGAACACGCGCCCAGAAACATCCCGACGACTAGGATGAGGGACAAATAAAAAGATTTCATACAGATTTAGCTTATTGGGTTAAAGAATAATTTCGCCGTAGCATTCCCAATCCTCAGCGATAATGTGGATTAGGCAGAAGGGGGGTGGAAATAATTGACACATCAAAAGCAGCGCTGGTGCCAAAAGCGCTATCCACTAGCACATCATTTCCATCGTAAAGGAAGATGGATCCGTCGGTGTCTTCGGAACAAACAACGTCTAATAGTTGATTTTCCTGATCATAGTACACGGTGACCGTAGGGGTCGAGGAAGTCTCAGAACGCAAATATTTATTATCCTGCTTAGTAAGTTTAACAGAGATGGTAACGGGTGTTGTTTCTCCTCTTAGAGAGAGACTCGTAGCTAGAAGACAACAACAAAGGGTTAATAGAAATTTTTTCATAATTTGATTTTTGTTTTGGTTTGTGAAGGCAAAGGTAGAAGGTTTTCGTCTTACAAGCCAAAACAAAAGTTTTACATCCCCCACACATTAAAGGACTGACGCACAGTGGTATATAAAAATGTTTACTGGAAAAGTTTTACATTTTTCATAATGGGTTTTACATCGGCCTACATCGGCGCCCTATTTTGTCCCTTCGAGGACATTTTTTATGAAGGGGCCGAGGTTTTGGGAAGTGGAATCTAGTCCCAATTTCCGGCGGATCTCGTGACTGACGATATAATGCCGCTTAGTTCCCATTACATTTCCCACTTCCGATCCTCTAAGCCCTGCAGCGTATAAACATACATAATTTAGTTCAGTTTCGGTAAGTTCCTGGGCGATAAAGCGACCATAGGCTATTGGATATGCGGCTTTAAATGAGTTTCGCATATCAGTTAATAAATCTTCCCGGTTTTTGGTAAGGTCCGATACCCATTTGTGAAAATCCTTTCCGATTTGAGGATTGTCGGTGATTTGGCTGAGCATGAAACGGTCGAGGAGTTGTGATCTTTTAAGAAGTGGTGCAATTAAGGCATTGTTTAATTGTGTATTTTGGGCTAAAATGATCTTTAAGTCGTCACGTTCCCTCTCGAGTTGGGCCAGTAGCAGTTCATTTCGTTCTTGTTCGAGTTGGAATTTCTCGGCTTCTTGCTTCAAGTTGAGATTTTCGGATTCAAGTAGCTTTTGTTGTGTTTCAGCTATAAGTCGACGTTGTTCTGCCTCGTTTTTAAGGGAGCTATTAATCTTGTTTCGCCATAAAGCAAGGACCGTTAATGCAAGTAGAAATAGAACGACAACCAAGGCCCGATAGAATAGGCTATCATGTGAATTTTGGGTTTGTAAGTGAGCTAGCTCTAAATCATGCCTTTCCTTACTGAATTGCAGTTGCTGAGACAAGGCGCGCGTTTCTATCGTATCGTTTAAAGCACTGTAATTTTGGAACGTTTTCAAAGCCTCTTCCCAATAGCCCAAACCTTCCGCTGCTTGCGACCTTAAAATCCAATATTTTAGACGAGTGAATTCTTCTAAATCGCAAGGGGAAATTGCCGAGATGAGGTTATAAGCTTCCTGAAATTCTTTTAACTGAAGCAGCCCTCGGCAAATGTTTTCAATGGCCTCTCCGTCTAGAATGGGATCCTTTTCCGTTACTGCGTGTCTCATTAGGTTGCGAACTGCATTGTAATCAGAGAATGTGATGGTATATTGAAGTTGGGCATCATAAAGATCTGGTTGTGATAGCCCATAACTCTTCCCTAAAGTAATGATTTTATCCAATGCTGATAGAGCCGCAATAGAATCTTTCAACACGCATGCAGCTCCTAGATTGGTTCTGTGGCATGCCAAAGCGTAATTCCAGTTCATTGACTTTTCGCTCAATTCTGCCGCTCGAACATTCATTTCAAGCACTTTCTGAAAGTCATACACTAACTGATAAAGTACTCCTTGAGCGATAAGGAGCCGGCATATTGCTGAAGTGTCACTAGCTTCATCAATCCATTGAGACGCTTTAACGTAATAACTCATCTCTGAGTCCTTATCACCTCCGTTCCCGACGATTCTACCTGCGTAATACATAGCCTTAAGTCGATCGTCAGCCTTCCCATGGTCGCAGTACCAATCAACAGCAGGTTGGATAATGTTAATGTCGGCTGTGTCGATCCAGTTTTTATCCAGCGCCATGGCATGCAAAAGGGAATAACGAGCCATGATCTCTTTACTTTTCAGAGAAGATTCGTCCACAGCCTGCAAAATGGCCAATGCCGAATCGGGATGATCTTCCATCAACTCTTCAGCATAATCCAATTGAGAGCGGATAGAACGACCCCCACAGCTTGAGAGTGTAAGAATAAACAGGCAAAAAAATATTAGAATTAGCTTCAGGTAGTGTATTTGTGCAATCATAAAATGGGTATTAGTGCATGAAGGTGTCCCATATGGGGATTGGGGCTATTCACTTTGCGAAGATAGCGAAAATTTCTATGATGGCCAAAAACTTCCACTAGCAACTTTTTTGGAGGGTCAAAATCTCCCTTGCTTCCTCATTCCTTTCCTTCTTGAAGTAAATGCCACGGTTAGTGAGGGCCGTCCAAGAGCCGGCCCGACAAGGCTGCTGCGGACGTTTGTAAGCGCGGGCAAGATGCCCACGCCCCGTAAGGTAGCTGGGGGCGCGGGCGAGGGCGCCCAAGAGCCGGCCCGACAAGGCTGCCGCGGACGTTTGTAAGCGCGGGCGAGGGCGCCCACGCTCCTTGTTTGAGGGCGGGGACGCGTTATTGGAAGTCGGCGGGGAAGTGGTGGTCCTGCTCGACGCGGCCGTTGGAGAGCTGGATCCAAGTGTGGATCTGGGAGGGGACGTTCTCGTCGAGGACGATTACACGGGCGCCGTTGGTGCCGAGGTGGTTGTAGACGGTGTTGCCGCCTGAGTAGCGTCCGTAGGCAAGGAGGACGCCGTCCCACGCAGTGGCGAAGTCGTTGTCGTGGTCATGACCGGCGAAGACGCCTCGGATGTCGCCCTGCTCTTGCATGGCGGCGAACATGCCGGAGTCCTTGGCCGAGCAACACACTTTTTTCTTCTCTTTGCACGAGCCGTAGAGCGGTGCTTTTTGCTCGTAGGCCTCGAGGTATTGCGGCAGGGGGATGTGGATGAACAGCAGGCCGGGAAGGAGGGTACCGCCGTTGGCCGCTGTGAATTGCTCGCGTTGGGAGCGGTACCAGTCGATCTGGTCGGGCAGGAGCCAGTCGTAGCCCTTTATCCCCTCGGCGTTGGCGTAGGTGGCGTCGTGGGTGTCCATTAGCCAGAGCAGGCGGCGCATGGAGCGGCCATCGGAGGCGAAGACGGGGATGACGTAGTCGGGGGAGCAGACGGCTGGGTCGCGCGGGGGCATAATGGAGTACTCTCCACCCTCCATCACGTCGTACTGCTCGGCAAGGTTCTCGCAGTAGCCTTTGTAGTGGGTGCCGAAGTCGCGGTCGTGGTTGCCGAAGATCGACGCGTAGGGGATGCCACGCTCGTTGAGGGGTGCGGTCATGGCCTTGAGGGCGTCGTTGGCTCCCGTAGCATACACTTGGTCGCCTGTGAAGACGACGAGATCCGGCTCGACCTGGTCGCACACTTTCTCGATGCATTCGACGGCCTTGTCGGAGGCGCCGTTGCCCCATTTGTAGTGGGTGTCGGTGATCTGGACGATAGTGAATGTGCCGTCGTCGCGAAATTTAAGCTTGGGCTTGTCCTGTGCCATAGCGTAAGAGAGGGAAAGCGCTATGGCACAGGCTATTGCCGTGATTTTATTGGTCATTGTCGTTTACTGTTGGGGGTCGATAACGATGCGCATCCCGTAGGCGTGCTGGCGGTCGCCCTGCGGCACTCGGCGGCGATAGGATGTGCGCAACTCGGTTTTGTCCTTGGTGTCCCAGCCACCGCCGCGGCGTACGCGGGATTTGTTCTTGTCGGGGGTTTGGCACCAGTAGTTGGCCTCGGGCTTCTTGGGATAGTCGTTTTTGTAGTCGAGGCAGAATTCCCACACGTTGCCTGCCATGTTGTAGATACCGAGCTCGTTAGGCTTCTTGGAGTGGACGTTGTGGGAGCGGAGGCCAGAGTTGCCGGCGTACCAAGCCACCTCGTCGGGAGCGTTGGAGCCGGGGTACTGCGTGGTAGTGGCTTTGTGGCCGCCGCGGGCGGCGTATTCCCATTCGGCCTCAGTAGGGAGGCGCACGGTGACGCCCAGGATGGCGCTCAGTTGCTGGCAGAATTGCACGGCGTCGTCCCAGCAGATGTTGTCGACGGGGAGGTCGTCGGAGGCATCCTGGGTCAATGACGGGTTAGAACCCATGACGTATTCCCAGAGGGCTTGCGACACCTCGGTCTCGCCGATGTAGAAGTCGTGGTCGAACCGAGCCCAGTGGACGGGTTTCTCGTCATTATCAGCACCCACTTGCTCGTCGGTGGCGCCCATCAAGAAGTTGCCGCTCTTGCACTGGATCATGTTGAAAGTCACCGAGTTGCAAGCCTTGCTGGGCTGACCTCCGATCGACACGCCAGCGCCCTTGGCGGGGAGGGTGATGGTGACCGTTGGGCGCTTCCACGGGCCTTCGTCAGGCTCGACGGTCATCAAGTAGACGCCCTTCATAGCCACTGGCTCAAATTCGTAATGCAGCGGGGTGAACGTGGGGGTGTTGATGGTGATCCAGTTGGCCCCGTCGATTATGTACACCCAGTATTCGTTGCCGTTCTTGACGGTTTTGATGATGTCGCCCTCAAATTCCATGTCCTGAACCGTCGTGCCGATTTTGATCAGTGCGCACGGGTCGCCGCTGAGGTCTTGGACGGGATTGACTTGGGCTTCCATGTCGGAGGGGTCGGCGTGGAAGTCGGTGACTGCAAGCTTTTGGGCCTGTGCGGCGAGGGTCACGGCCGCCGCGAGAAGGGATAGGATGATGGGTTTCATTATTTTAAATCTTTAAATCATTAAATCTTTAAAGGGGGGAGAGGGGAGGACTTCTAAACGAGGAAAGGAGGAAAGATGGGAGAGAGGGGTGAGAGGGGAGGGGGTTAAGGTAGCTTGAAGTCGTTGAGCTGGAAGGCTTTTTCCGACATCGGTTGCCAGGTGCGCACATGGATTTTGGGGGCGTCCTCGTCGGAGAAATCCCATACGAGGAATACCGTGCCCAGGTCCTGATAGCTCTTCGTTGCCCATTTCTGCGTAAGTGTCACGCCGTAGTATTGGGGCTTGGAGCGATGGCGCACGATGCGGTAGTCGTCAAACTCGACGTTGACGTAGGGTTGCGTCTGGAATATCTTGTATAAGTTGCTGAGATATTGGCGTTTATTCTGCTTCACGTATTCCACCTTGGCGCCATCGGTCATGCCCATTTCGCCCGATTGGCGGGTCATCATCAGCCGGCCGGTGATGATTAGGGCGTCGTCGGAGAAGATCGCCTCCATGAAGTCGCGGTTTTTGTCGCGGTAAGCCTTGGCAAACTGTTCGCACCAGTGAATGATCTGCAAGCGCTCGTCGAGGTCGTCCAATTGCTCGCCCACCTTGACCAGCGATGCGTACACATGCGTGGGCATCGTGAAGTTGAAGTCGGTGATGCGGCCCGTGGGGGAGAAATCGATTACAATCTCCTGACGAGGCTCTCCATCGTAATTAGTTGATTTTGACGACATTTCAACTCCTATATTACGCACTTGATAGCCGCGCACCACTCCATTTTTCTTCTTGAGAGTGGTGACGAAGGTGACCACGTCGGGATCCTCGGTGCGGAACCGCGCTTGTTCCCATGTGCGGTTGAGCGTGGCCTGGGCCAGGTTGTCGATTTCGACACCCGTGTAGTTGATTGCCGCCGCCGCGCGCTCGGCTTTGTTGATGGCTGTCAACAGTTTAGCTGTTTGCTGCTCGATGCGTCGCCGAGTAGCATCGGCCGAGATGCCTCCCGTGATCTCCACGGTCACAGCGTCCTGCGCCACCAGTGAGAGGGTGGAGGCAAGAAGCAGCAGCGTTGATAGTATTTTTCTCATATCTAATTGTGTTTCAGCTGATTAGAATTGAAACCAAATAGCGATATATTCGCCGTCGGAGCCTAAATATCGCTCGAGCGAGCTGGGTTGGGCCGACACATAGTCGCGACGCTCGTCCTTGCCGGTGCCGAGCAGGGCTATGATATCACTCTTGGTGCCGATTAGCCAGAATGAGTTGGCAAAATCTTGGCAATCAGCGTATTTACCGAAACGCTTGATGAGCGACTCGCTCTGCAGTTTTTGCATCTTCTGGTAGGCGCGTGTAGGCGATCCGGCCGACATCAACTCCATTAGCACGGTCTGCTGATAAGGTTTCAGTTTCTGGCTGGAAGAAGGCTCTGGCGATGGTTCCGTTTTAGCGGTTTGAATCGGTTGAGGCTCCGCAACAGGCTCGAAAACCTCGGCAACCGGCTCTGGCTCACATATTTCCTTCTTGGGAGCGACCGGCGCGGTGGCGCCTTTCAGCGCCACGGGCTTCTGGCCTTGAGCTATAGCGGCGTAGTCGGGAGTGGTCCAGTCGGGGATATAGCTGTGGCGAGGAGTATAGGCGTAAGCCTTGGTAACGCTCCCTTTATCCACGGCAATGTGCTCAACACCAATGATTTGAGACGCATCGGCCGAGCCTTGGAGATTGTTGTCCTTGAGGTAGGTGTTGATATAGCTTGCCAACAGTTGGTCGGCCTCAGCGATGGCTGCTTCACGATTTGCCCCGGTTGCCTCGGCGAAGAAGTAGTCGGGGTTGCGGCGCAACTCGTAGATACGGCGAGTGGTGGCGTCACCCCAGGCCGGGATTGCCAACACCAGTGCCAAAATAGCCAGAAAAGCTTTTAAGAGATTGGTTCTCATTATATTATTCAGCTAATTTATTTTCGTAAAAGAGGTTTTCAACTTTCGACATGGGCAAGTAGGGTACCAGTCGAGCCGTTACCGTGTCGCAGCGGGTATGGGTCTCCACCCTAAGAGAGTGGCAGTAGCCCAGCGAGGGATTGTTGGCGAGGATTAACTGCTTGGAAATGCTATCGTTATCGCTGGGGATTGTCGACTCGGTGAAGTCGCAGCCTTCGGCTTTGAGGACAGCGAGAATGGCCCCCAACGGAAGGGTGATGCTTTTGTTGCCGCCATAGCAGAGGATAGTCACATTGGCGATTGTGGGGGGATCGTTGGCGAGGGCCGTCCAAGAGCCAGCCCGCCCGAGCTGCGCCGACGTTTCTAAGCGGCTGATGAGGCGGCGCTCAAGCTCGTCCATGTCCTGGCCAAGGAGCAACCGGTGATTGACGGGAAAGTCGACGGCGCGGCTGCGGCCTTTGGCGTAGGGCCACTCCACACGATAGCGGCGCCCGGCCAAGCAGGTGACAGTGCAGGTAGCGTCGGCGGTGTCAAGCGACATCTGCGCAATCCCCTGAAGGTCAAGATCGCAGAACTCCAAATCGTCCTCCACAAGTTGCTTTTCAAGAGGTTTTGGTCGCTCCCCGGGGAGAAGCGCCTCCAGCGTGTATCGCTCCAAGAAATCATAAACCGGCGAAGGCGCCATGCGTCGTTGCCGGTCGCTGAACACCCGCAGGCCAATGTGGGTCACAACGCCTGTAACCGAATCGGTATCAACCCTTAACGGCACGCTCCCAACGCCCTCCAGCTCTACTGTTGCGCCGTCCTCTACACCCACCCGACTGGCGAGTCGCTCCAGGCGGTCACTGGCAAAGCCAGGCGTATCGGCTTGGGCTACCCAGGCCGAAAAGGCGACGATTCCGATGGCGATGCGCAAGGCTGCGTTCATGGCGATAAGAGCGGTTGCGGGGAATTGCCCCGAGGGTTACTCATTGGCTAATAAATCACAAAAATAGTATATTTCCGCGAAACGCCGCCTTTCATCCCCCATTTTTAACAAATCAAGCTAAATTTTTCGCCTTGAGATACGTTATAAGTATGATGGCCAAGCACGACAAGTCGCAGATGCTGAAGGAGAAGATCTCATTTCTTCCCGATACTCCTGGCGTATATATGTACTACGACAAGGAGGGGACAGTAATATACGTGGGTAAAGCCAAGAACCTCAAGCGTAGAGTATCGTCCTACTTCAACCGCACCCATCCCTCGCTACGCACCAACCTGCTGGTCAGGGCCATAGTCGACATGAGCTACATCGTCGTGCCCACCGAACAGGACGCCCTCAACCTCGAAAACTCGATGATCAAGGAGTACCAGCCGCGCTACAACGTGCTGCTAAAGGACGACAAAAGCTACCCCTGGATCGTTGTTACCAACGAGCTGTATCCCCGCATTTTCCTCACGCGCCAACGCATCAAGGATGGCTCGAAATATTTCGGACCATTCACCGACGTGGGTTCGGCCCGCGCGGTGCTCGAGCTCATCCGCGAGCTATACCCCTTGCGCTCATGCCGACTCCCCATCACCCAGGATTACATCGACAAGGGCAAAGGGCGGCGCTGCCTGGAGTACCATCTGAAAAAATGCCGCGGATGCTGCGTGGGCGAAATCTCGGTGGAGGCCTATCACGAGTGGATCGACCGCGCCAAACAGATCCTACGTGGCGAGACCGGCGAACTGATGGACCACTTGCGCTCGCAGATGGAGACACTTGCCTCGGAGATGCGATTTGAGGAGGCCCAAGAGGTGAAGGAACGCTATCGGCTGGTAGAGCGGTATCGTGCCAAGAGCGTGATTGTCTCGGCTGTGGTGGGCGATGTCGACGTGTTCGGTATCGACGATGACGACCGCGATGTGTACATCAACTATATGCATGTGCGCCGTGGGGCCGTAGTACGCTCATTGACACTGCGTTACAAGCGCCGATTGGATGAAAGTCATTCCCAATTGCTCGCCTACGCGCTCGACGAGATTCGCCAGCGGCTCGGAGCCGAATACGACGAAGTAATCGTGCCCGTCCTCCCCGACTTCGACAACCCGGAGATCACATTCACCATCCCCCAGCGAGGCGACAAAGCCAAACTCCTCGAGGTGTCGACCCGCAACGCCCGACAGAACAAGATCGACGCCCTCAAGCACATGGAGAAGACCAACCCCGAGGCTCGCGCCGAGCGTACCCTGGAGCGTATCAAGGCCGACTTCCGTCTCTCGGAATTGCCTCGACATATCGAGTGCTTCGACAACTCTAACATTCAGGGAACCAACCCTGTAGCTTCCTGCGTGGTGTTCCGCGACGCGAAGCCTTGCAAGAAAGATTACCGACACTTCAACATCAAGACCGTCGAGGGACCCGACGACTTCGCCTCGATGAAGGAGGTGTTGACGCGCCGTTACACGCGCCTGATGCAGGAAGGCGAGGGATTGCCCCAACTCATCGTGGTGGACGGCGGCAAGGGCCAGCTTAGCGCCGCTGTGGAGGCCCTCGAGGAAATAGGTTTAAGGGGCACAATCGCTGTCGTTGGCATCGCTAAACGCCTGGAAGAAATCTACTTCCCGGGCGATAGCGTGCCCCTGTATATCGACAAAAATTCCGAGTCGTTGCGCGTGGTGCAGCACTTGCGCGACGAGGCCCACCGTTTCGGCATCACCCATCACCGCAACCGACGCAGCAAGTCGCAAGTTCACTCGGAATTGGACGACATCCCCGGAATCGGCCCGAAAAGCCGTGAAGCCCTATTGGCTAAGTTCAAGAGCGTTAAGCGTTTGCGTGAGGCCCCATACGCCGAGATCGTGGATGCCGTAGGTCCTGTACGCGCCCGCGCCCTCAACGACTACTTCTCCTCCCAGCCCACCTAACCCCCCCATTAACCCATTAACTCAACTTTCTCAAGTAAGAAACCATTCCCCCCTTTACACCGCAAAGGCCCCTTTAATCAAGAATCTTAACACCCTCAGCAACGGCCCTTGTCCAGCCCTATGCATGCGTGCCGCCTTAAGCAAAAGCCTAATAGGCCACGTCTTGGGGTAAATCAAGCGAATCGCAGCCCCGGCCCCGAGCGTACGACCCCGATTGAAACCCGCGCGCAATCCCGTCGTGGCTCCTTGATGCGTGCAAATCACTGTGTCGCTGAGGATTATCTTGGCTCCCGATTTCAACAACCGATCCACAGCGACGGTCTCTTCGCCGCTGCCGATTTCCTCCCCTAACCCCATATTTTCGGGGTATCTCACCCGTGTGCCCCTACAATGAGCCAGCTCGAACGACGTAACGAAATAGCCTTTTGGTAACCTACCCATAACCTCCACAGTACCAGTGGGATATGCCTTCTCATATCCACCATCGTCCCGAACATAGCGGAACAGTGCCGCTTCGGCATCGGGATGCTCGGCCAACACCTCACGCACCCTCTGGAACGCGCCGGGATGGTATAGCAGGTCGTCATCGGAGGTGAGCAGGATGTCGCCCGTGGCATTATCGATGGCGAAATTACGGTTGCGACTCAGCCCAAGCGTAGGGCAATGAATCAGCCTAACATCCTGACGCTCCTCGAGTTGCGGCGGCAATACGGCATCAGGCGCTCCCTGCAATGAGATAGTGTAAGTCACCCCCTCCTGTGGCTCGTGCGGAATGCGGCAAGCACGCGCCAACCCCTCCACGCCGAGGGCGCAGATAAGCACTTCAAGCGAGGGCAACTGGCTGTTCATATCCCCGCAAAGATAAGGCTTTTCGGCGGTTCCCGCAACAATCGGCACTTTTTAACGTGCTGTGCGCGTGAAATCAATAAATGTTAACGCTACGTCATTTCGTCGCACTAAAACGTTACTTATTAAGCGGAAAGGTTGTAAATTTGCGCGATTTTTGAGCTATATAGCTGAAAATGAAGAGCAAAATAAGCCGCCAAAAAGCTTGTGCACCTAACCTTGACCGCGGCTTTCACTAAAACGCGATAGAATGACAAATACGCTTACGATGTTGCCTGCACGTCAGGCACTTAAATATGGCGACCGTGAGGCCTACAGCTTCCGCGAGGAAGGTAGCTCCGAAATTCGGTCGACCTCTTGGCGCCAGTTCAACGAATTGGTCGACAAGGCCGCTCAAGCCTTCGAGATCCTTGGCGTCAAGGTACAGGAAAATATTGCTATTTTCTCTCCCAACCGCCCCGGAATTTTGATTACCGACTTCGCCTGCTACGCCGTGCGAGCCGTCCCCGTGGCCATCTACGCCACCTCCTCGCGCGAGCAGGTGGAATACATCCTCAACGACACCCGGGCCCGCATCATCGCCGTCGGCGACCAACGTCAATACGACATCGCCCGCACCGCTCGCGCCAACTGTCCCCACCTCAACCGCATCCTCGCCTACACCCACGTCAAGCTCGAGGAGGGCGACAACACCACCATGTACTTCGACGATTTCCTCGCTCTTGGAGCCGCCGCTTCCGAGCAATGCCGCGCCGAGGTCGACCGTCGTCGCCGCGAGTCAACTCCCGAGGATATCGCCACGCTTATCTACACCTCCGGCACCACCGGCGAGCCCAAGGGCGCTATACTCCCCCACAGCTGCTTCAACGCCGCGATGGAGATCCACCGCGAGCGCCTGCCTTACGTCACCGACAACGATTCCTCGGTAGCTTTCCTCCCCTTGAGCCACGTCTTCGAAAAAGGATGGACCTACTTCTGCCTCTTTACCGGCGTGAAAGTGTTCATCAACCTCAACCCCAAGGAGATACAGGACGTGTTGCCCCTGATCAAGCCCACCGCAATGTGCTCCGTGCCCCGATTCTGGGAGAAGGTGTATCAGGCTGTACAAGAGAAAATTGGCAAGATGAGCCGCTTCCAGCGCATGATGGTGGCACGCGCCCTGCGCATCGGTCGCAAGCGCAACCTCGACTACGAGCACCGCGGCCGTAAGGCCCCCTGGTGGCTCGAGCGTCAATGGCAATTCTACGACAAGCGCGTCTTTGCCAAGCTGCGTGCAGCGATCGGAATTGGACACCCCGTGATCTTCCCCACGGCCGGCGCCCCGCTGAGCGCTACCATTACTGAATTCCTCCACTCCTGCGGCATCAACATCGTGATCGGATACGGCCTGTCGGAGACCACTGCCTCGGTATCTTGCTTCCCCTTAACCGGTTACGAAATCGGCACCGTCGGCCAGCCCATGCCCCGCGTGCAGGTGAAAATCGGCAAGGAAAATGAAATTCTCGTCAAGGGTCCCACTGTAATGCGCGGCTACTACAACAAGCCCAAGGAGACTCGTGAGGCGTTCACCCGCGACGGATGGTTCCGCACGGGCGACGCCGGTTTCATCGATGCCACCGGCGCCATCGTCCTCACCGAACGCATCAAGGACCTGTTCAAAACCTCCAACGGAAAATACATCGCCCCACAAGCCATCGAAAGCCGCCTGGGCGAAGACAAATACATTGAGCAAGTGGCCGTTATCGGCGACAAGCGCAAGTATGTCACCGCGATTATCATCCCCGCTTTCGAGGCCCTGAAAGCTTACGCGCGCCGCAAGGGCATCCAATTCGACAACGTCGACCAATTGGTCAAGAAGCCTGAAATCAAGGAGATGATCGAGCACCGTATCGACCGCCTGCAGAACGGATTCGCGTCGTTCGAGAAAATCAAGCGATTCACCCTGCTCCCCAAAGAGTTCACGATGGAGGCCGGCGAATTGACCAACACCCTCAAGATACGTCGACCGGTAATCGCCTCGCGCTACGCCGCCGAGATCGAGAATATGTACGCATAAACCAGGCGATTACGCCCCAGCACACCGCTGTTGTGACCACCAGTCGCGGCAGCGGTTTTTCGTGTAGCCAGTATCCGGCAACCACCACAAGCGCGAATGCGATAACCCAAAGCGAAAGGATTGGCACCAACGTGTAGCGCAGATAATTGGTGGCTCTGATGCCCACCTGCCGGTGTAAAAACGCCACTCGCGCACCCCAAATCAGCAACTCCACTCCCACCTTTGCCCCCAAGGCAAGCACTGCCGAGTGGCCCAATGCCATTACCACCCATGCGGCCACAAGCCCCAAAAGGGTCAATGCGCTCATCCACAACTGATAAGCTCGCTGTTGTCCCGTGGCACCGATAGCCGCGTCGGTGCTCACCACCGAGCAGAAAATCAGTCCCTGGATAAGCATCAACGCCATCAGTTCGCCCGTCCACTCGGGCACCTTGCCCAGCCACAACGTCAACACGCATTGCGCGTTGATTATCAAGGGCAAAGCTACAGCCAACACCAAGGCGAACGCCCAACAGGAGCTTTTCGACACAAGCAATCGGAACCCGTCGCGGTCACCAGCCGCCCACGCCTTAACAATCTGCGGCGAAGAGGCCTTTTGCAGATTCATGGCCAGGGCCAAGGTTACGGAGCCCACCTGCAGCGCCAACCCGTAAGCCGCGTTCAGTTCCAATCCGAAATAGGCGTTAATCAGGATGTTAAGTCCCTGGGTGGTGGCGGCGATGGCCAGAGCCGTCATGATGGTGAGTCCGCAGAAACTCGCCATCTCTTTGATCAAAGAGGTGTCGACAGGCCAGAGGAAACGCACATCCTCGGGAAATTTTCTACGACAATAGACGGCGCTCAATGCCCCCATCACAAGCCTCAGCACCAGAATCATAGTGGCATAAAGCGCCACGCTGGGCATCGGCGTCGCGATTAGCCCCAGGCCAATCAGCACCATCAACCCCGCCTCAACCAACGCGGCCTTGGCGTAGAAACCCATACGCTCGCGTGCCAGGATCATCGAATCGTAAGGAAGGCGGATGAGCGACACCGCCGTGGCGGCGATAGCCATCTGCAAGGTCCAATTAGCCTCAGCAATTGGCTGATTTCCAATACGCATGCCATTATTGAGCCACCATAGCCCAGCAGTTTCAAGCACCAGGACGACGATGACAGTGATAGCCAGATAGAGGGTGTAAGCGCCCGTGAAGATGCGCCGCTGGTTGTCCCCACCGCGCCCTAAATCGAACGTGAGGAACCGCTGTACCGAGCTTTCCATCGGTTGGCCCAGGAACGCGACCAAAGCCACCACGGCCCCAACGGCGCTCCACAAGCCGAAACCGTCGACACCGAGTGCCTGAAGCGTCACCCGGGCGAGCCACAGCTGCGCAGCCAGTGTCACCACCAGCCTCGCGTACAGCGCCAGCGTATTCCGCGCCACGCGCCCGGTATCAACTACTCCTTCCATGCCACAAAGATACGAATAAGGGTCGCAATAATTGCAATCGTTATTACGTTATTTCGTTATAACGTGATAACGAATCGTAAAATTACAAAAAATTAGGAACCATGGGTGTAAATATAGGGAGCGTAAAAGGCTACTATTTTTTAGATGCCTGGGTGATGGCTAATATTATACAATTAGCCACCTTCCAGTTTTGCAAGCGATTTATTAACAAGGATATAGATCCATGCGGGCGCCTATATGACCAGATGACGCAGGCAGCGCGAAGCGTTACAGCAAATATCGCTGAAGGGATGTCGCGATCCCAAACGTCAACGGAAAGCCAGATGCGACTTCTTGATGTGGCTCGCGCTAGCCTTTCGGAACTTGAAGGCGATTATTTCTTTCTGTCCATGCTTTTTCATGAGGAGCTTTGGGCCAAAAGCTCAAGTTATCGCCAAGGATTTTCAAGTATAAAGCTAGATAAGCCCATATATACCGATGATTGGAATAAAGAGGCATGGACACATATCATTGGGCAGAAGGCGAAATTTGAGGGCTGGGTGAACCATAGCGACATGGGCGTTTGCCTTAATTCCTTGCTGATTTTATGTGGTCGATGCTCAGCGATGCTCCAAAATCTTATTGCCAGCCAGCATGAGAAATTCAAGAGGGAGGGGGGATTTACCGAGAACATGACTGTGGATAGGCTGGAGGCTATTAAAACAGCGGCAAATGGACCGAAATGCCCGAAATGCCAGGGGCCAATGAAGAAGATGATGGCCAAGAAGGGGCGCAATCAGGGACATGAATTCTGGAGCTGCTGCAATTATCCAAAATGCAACGGTTCAAGGCCGCTCTAATTCCAAGATCTTGCGATAATCGTAATAACGTAATCACGTAATCACGTAATAACGAGGCTTTTCGTAATAACGTTATTACGTGATTACGTTATTACGAAGACGAAAGAGAGGAGGCGCAAGGGGGGAGGGGGGGTAGGC
>JAJBVP010000261.1 GCA_020859755.1 Bacteroidales bacterium
CCTCCCCCATCGCTCTCCCCCCAAGCCGGCGAGGACGACCTACCTTTCTAACACGGATCTCCACTTCCGATATCAACCAAAAAACTAACGCCCGATACCCCTCGCTTTTGATGGGTGGGGCGGCCTAAGCGGCCTACGACTTACGCTGTAACCAGCTATCACCCAGGCGGTTACATCTTAAGCTGTAGGTCGCTTGACTCTACAATACTCCAGCCTATCATCCTCATACAAGGATCGTGGTCCCTGACTCGTGACGATCATAAACGTTAGCGGATACACGGGTTGCGCCGACGTTCTTGTGGGCGATTAGGATACGATGGGACGGGTGAGGACTGGGGTTGGTGTCCAGTGGAGAGTGGTGCGGGCGTGGGTGTTGGAGAATGTGAGTGTTCGGGTCATGGTGCGCAATTTCCGGCTGTTGAGAGGGGCTTTGGAGCCAAGGTGGTCGCCTGCCAAGGCTATGCAGCGGGCGAGCCAATATGGTATGGAACGAGGGGCCGGGCGATGCAATTCGCGGGCGATTTTCGCTCCCAGATCGGCGAACGACGGGTAGGTGTCGTCACATATATTATATATGCCCGGGTGGTCGACAACAAGCGGAAACAGCGTGGCGATGTCCTCAGCCATCAGTGCGCTTTTACGGGCGTGGCCACCAGCGATGTTGACATAGCGGCCCGATTGTATCCCGCGAATCATCGCTCGCAAGTTGCCTCGTGGATTGCTGCCCACGATCAACGCGGGGCGAAGGAATGCCACACCGTGCTCTTGGCACCACCCAAGAAGGAACCGCTCAGCCTCGATTTTAGATTTGGCATAGGGGATAGTACCCGCCAACGGGGCGTCCTCGGTGATATTCTCGCCCGAATCGCCGCCGTATACAGCCACCGAACTGATATACACCATCGCGCGGGGTGCCCCTACCCTTTCCAGAGCGCGGCACAGGTTGATGGTCCCCTGAACGTTGACCTCATAGAACTGACTGGCCTGTCGGGGGGTGTAAGGGATATCGTGAGCTTTGCCGGCGGCGTGCATCACAAGGTCGAAGCGATGTGGCGGCTCAGGCTCTTGCTTGGACAGGTCGACAGCGATATCATTGCCCGGGGTGCGACCCAAGGTGGTGATATGGTAGCGTTGCCGCAACAACGGGATAGTGTTGCGCCCCAAGAATCCGGAGGCACCTGTGAACAAGAGGGTCTCTTTCGGTTCCTGTGAGGCTGGAGTGGTGGATGCGCCGTGGTTAGTTGCCAAGATCGCTGAGGAATTTGATGCGTACCAGGCGTATCTCCTCCTCGGTATAGTCGTCGCCAAGCTCGCGGATGGCTGTCTGCAGGTCGTCGGTTTCGGCAGTGCGGAAGTAGTCGAAAATGTCGTGTTGCAGGTCCTCGTCCACTACCTCGTTGATGAAGTAGGAGATGTTGATCTTGGTGCCCGAGTAGACGATTGCCTCTACCTTGTCGAGGAGCTCGGAAAAGTCGAGACCCTTGGAGGCGGCCAGCTCGTCGAGGGCGATGCGACGGTCGATGGCTTGGATGATGGAGAATTTGAGGTCGTTTTTATTGGCGACGGATCGCAGGCGCAAGTCCTCGGGGCGCTCAATTTCGTTCTCCTCAACGTGTTGTTTGATTACCTTGATAAACTCCTCGCCGTAGTGCTTCACCTTGCCTTCGCCCACGCCGGTGATGTTTTTGAGTTCTTCCAGGGTGATGGGATAAGTGGTGGCCATGGCCTCGAGGGAGGGGTCCTGGAACACGATATAGGGGGGTAGTGACAGCTTTTTGGCTATCTTTTTGCGCAGGTCCTTAAGGATTGCGAAAAGCTCAGGGTCGACTGCCGAGGTAGCGACACCCTTTCCGGGAGCCTCCTCGTAGTCGTCATTAAACTCATTATCTTCCACGATGGTGAATGATTGGGGATTTTTCAGGAATTCGCGGCCACGCGGGGTGACCGAGATGATGCCATAATTCTCGATTTCGC
This sequence comes from Bacteroidales bacterium, assembly GCA_020859755.1. GTDB lineage: Bacteria > Bacteroidota > Bacteroidia > Bacteroidales > Muribaculaceae > JAJPXC01. The sequence goes on from JAJBVP010000261.1 coordinate 1,975, forward strand.
GGGCGAGATAGCCGGCGATGATAGCTTGACGCAACACGGCGCCAAGGTAGCGGTCGGAAGCGTCCGAGCAACACCCGAAGCACTCAAGATCGGTGTGCAAGTAGCTTTTGACCGTGGGGGTAGCCTTACCGAGCATCACGTCGACGATATAGTCGGCCTTGAATTTCTCTTTCAGGGCCAGGATGGTCTCGATGGCTGCGCTGAGGTCATCCTTGGCCTCGACGCGTTTCTTGGGATGTAGACAGTTGTCGCAGTTGCCACAATTGTCCTCGGGAAACTCCTCGCCGAAGTAGTGGAGGAGCGATTTTCGACGGCACACGGCGCTTTCGGCGTAGCTGGCCGTCTCTATGAGCAGTTGCTTGCCTATCTCCTGCTCGGCGATGGGCTTGCCTTGCATGAATTTCTCCATCTTCTGGAGGTCCTTGGCGGCGTAGAACGTCAGGCATTGCCCCTCACCGCCGTCACGACCGGCGCGACCTGTCTCTTGGTAGTAGCCCTCGAGCGATTTGGGCATGTCGTAATGGATCACATAGCGCACGTCCGGCTTGTCGATACCCATGCCGAAGGCGATGGTGGCCACGATGATATCGACCTCCTCCATCAGGAACGCGTCCTGATTCTTGGTTCGCGTGGCCGCGTCCATGCCGGCGTGGTAGGGAAGGGCCTTGATGTTGTTGACCTGCAACAGCTGGGCCAACTCCTCCACCTTCTTGCGGCTCAGGCAATAGATGATTCCCGATTTCCCCTCGTTGTTGAGGATGAAGCGGATTATCTCCTTGTCGATGTTGGCCGTCTTGGGGCGCACCTCGTAATAGAGGTTGGGGCGGTTGAACGACGATTTGTACACCTTGGCACTGGCCATGCCCAGGTTCTTCTGTATATCGTGCTGTACCTTGGGGGTGGCCGTGGCCGTCAACGCTATCACGGGACGCTTGCCTATCTCGTTGATTATCGGGCGTATGCGGCGATACTCGGGACGGAAGTCATGACCCCATTCCGAGATACAGTGAGCCTCGTCGACAGCGTAGAACGATATGGGGATCGTGCGCAAGAATTCGATATTCTCCTCCTTGGTCAACGACTCGGGAGCCACGTACAGGAGCTTCGTTTTACCCGAGGTGATATCGGCTTTCACTTGATCGATAGCGGCGCGATTGAGCGACGAATTGAGGAAATGGGCAATGTCGTCGGCCTCCGAGAAGTTGCGCATGGCGTCGACCTGGTTCTTCATCAGGGCGATCAGCGGGGAGATAACGATGGCGGTGCCCTCCATCATAAGCGATGGTAGCTGGTAGCACAACGATTTGCCCCCGCCCGTGGGCATGAGGACAAACACGTCGTCGCCTTCCAACAGGGAGGTGATGATGGCTTCTTGGTTGCCTTTGAATTTCTCGAATCCAAAGTGGAGTTTCAATGCGTCGGTAAGCGCTTGCTGGTCAATCATGGTTGCGAATAGTGTCTATAGGGGTTGGAGAGATGAGGATAACTCTACTGTTTTTTGTATGGATTAATTGTTGTTGAATTGTCCCGGGAAGGGGATTATTTAATCTGGTTGTCCTCGAAGTGGGCTTTTTGGAGCTGCTTTTGGGCATAGTCGGCAGTGACCGTAAACTCCTTGATGTCCATCGAAGGCACCTCGTACATCAGGTCGATCATAATCGACTCGACAATCGAGCGTAGACCTCGGGCACCGAGCTTGTACTCAATAGCCTTGTCGACAATCAGGTCGAGGGCGTCGTCGGCGAACGTCAGCTTCACGCCGTCCATCTCGAATAGCTTCTTGTACTGGCGGGTGATGGCATTCTTGGGCTCGGTGAGGATAGCGCGCAACGCGTCACGGTCGAGCGGGTCGAGGTGGCAAAGGATTGGCAATCGGCCGATAATCTCGGGAATCAGTCCGAACGATTTCAGGTCCTGTGGTGCCACGTACTGCAGGTAGTTGTCGCGTTGGATTTTCTGCCGCGCGGGGTCGGTGGAGTAGCCCACCACGTGGGTGTTCAATCGGTGGGCGATCTTGCGCTCGATGCCATCGAAAGCGCCGCCGCAGATGAAGAGGATATTCTTGGTGTCCACCTCGATGAGCTTCTGCTCGGGGTGCTTGCGCCCGCCCTGGGGAGGCACGCTCACGATCGAACCTTCCAGCAGCTTCAACAAGCCCTGCTGCACGCCCTCGCCCGACACGTCGCGGGTAATCGACGGGTTGTCGCCCTTGCGAGCTATCTTGTCAATCTCGTCGATAAACACGATGCCGCGCTGGGCCGATTCCACGTCGTAATCCGACGCTTGGAGCAGGCGAGTCAAGAGGCTCTCGATGTCCTCGCCCACGTATCCCGCCTCGGTCAACACCGTGGCGTCCACGATAGCGAACGGCACCTTCAACAGCCGTGCGATGGTCTTGGCCAGAAGGGTTTTGCCCGTGCCGGTGGGACCTACCATGATGATGTTGCTCTTCTCGATGTCGACATCATCGTCGATGTGTTGCTGAAGTCGCTTGTAATGATTGTAGACCGCCACCGAGAGGTATTTCTTGGCGGAGTCCTGACCCACTACATATTGATCCAGGAAATCGTTGATCTCCTTTGGAGTGGGAATCTTTTCCATAGCGAAAGATTCCTTGTCACCCTTGCCGTGGGAATGGCCGGGGAGTTCGCCTAGCATTTCGTTGATCGACGAGATGCATTCCACGCAGATGTAAGTGCCATCGCCCAGGGCCGAAGGGATCATGCCTTGCGACATGTCGGCCGGCCGGCCGCAGAACGAGCATGTGGGTTTGTGGGTTGATTTCTTAGCCATGGGGTTGACTGGTTTATTATTTTTTCGCTTTATCGGCTTATGGATTTAACGATTTAATGATTCAACTCTTTAAAGATTTAAAGATTCTTAAAATCGCTATAACGCTCTGACGCCATATCGCTCTAACGCCTCGAGGAGGGAGGGGGCAAGCGAGGATTAGTGCTTGGCCTTGGAGAGGACGTCGTCGATCATGCCGTATTCCTTGGCCTCCTCGGCGGTCATCCAGTAGTCGCGGTCGGAGTCGCGCTCCACTCTTTCAAGGCTCATGCCCGAGTGGTCGGCGATAATCTGGTACAGCTCCTTCTTGAGCTTGAGGATCTCGCGAGCGGTGATCTCGATGTCGGAAGCCTGACCCTGGGCGCCACCCATGGGCTGGTGAATCATCACGCGGGAATGCTTCAGGGCGAAACGCTTGCCCTTGGTGCCCGAAACAAGCAGCACGGCGGCCATCGAAGCGGCCATACCGGTGCAAATCGTGGCAACGTCGCTCGAGATGTACTGCATAGTGTCGTAGATTCCCAGGCCGGCGTAAACCGAGCCTCCAGGGGAATTGATGTAGATCGACACGTCCTTCCCCGGCTCAGCCGAGTCGAGGTAGAGAAGCTGGGCTTGGATCACGTTGGCGGTGTAATCGTTGACGTCGGTGCCCAGGAAGATGATGCGATCCATCATCAAGCGCGAGAACACGTCCATCTGGGCCACGTTCAATTGACGCTCCTCGATGATCGTCGGGGAGATGTAGCTCGAGGTGATGGCCGCGGAGGCCGCTTTGGAGTATTGGTCGAGGGCTAAGCCATTCATGCCGAGGTGGCCTGTGGCGAAGCGGCGGAAGTCGTTTTGAATGTTCATAATCCTTTTTCCTTAGTATTAACATTCAAAGATATAACATTTTTTTCTCACAAACAAAATTTTTCGATGAATTTTCATCATTATGAGAAAAGCGCCCCCTCGCAGGGGACGCTTCCTCGATTTTTCTTATCGATTTCCCGGCTTACGCTTTCGTAACAACGTAACACCGCGTTAACATATTAACCTATTAACATATCAACCCCATTACGCCTCCTTGGCGGGAGCGGCAGCCTCCACGAGATTCTTGAACTCGTCGAGCGACACCTCCTTGAGATCCAACGTTACCGATGCCTTGATGATGTTGAACAGCTTTTGGTCGCTCACCTGCTCGATAAGGCGTGAGCGGTAGTTCTTGTCGGCGACGATGTTCTTGGCGAAGTTGGTGATGGTGTCCTCGTCGACATTGGTCATGCCGTACTGAGCGAACTGCTGGGCGGCGATCTGCTTGCCGAGAGCCAAGAGGTCGCCCTCGGTGATCTGCATGTCGTGGGTGCGAGCGATGTGGTCGCGGATCATCTGCCAGCGCAAGGAGGGGATCATCGAGTCAAACTCGGCATCCAGCTTCTCAGCCGTCAGCTCGGGGTTGCGGGCCAGCATCAGTTTCTTCAGGAAGCCCTTGGGGATCTCGAAGTCGCCCGCCTGCTTGGTGAAGTAGTTCTGGGCGTCGAGACGGAAGAGAGTCTCGCTATTGGGAGCCAGGCTCTGGGCGATCATCGTCTTTAGGGCGTCGTTGTAGGCCTTCTCATCCTTGATCTTGTCCTTGCCGAACACCTCGTCGTAGAACTCCTGACCATGCTCGGCCAATTTCAGCACGATGATCTCCGAGATTACCATCTGGAAATCATTGTGGAGATCGGTGACACGGTCCTTGTCGACGTGGAGCATCGACGCCAGCTCGGGGATGTGGCCGTCGCAGGTCTTCCAGGGGTTGAACACCACCTTGTCGCCGATCTTCTTGCCCATGAACAGGTCGGCCTGATCCTTGTCCTTGAAGTACATGGGCCCTACAATGCCGTCCACTACCTGGATGGCGTCGTCGCCCTCCTTTACCGTGCCGTCCTCGTTGAGCTCCATGATGGCACCCTTGACGAGGGCCTTGGCGTCAACCTCCTCACCGGGCACCTGCGCGCCGAAACGCTCGCGCAGCTGGGTGTCCTGCTCCTTGAGCATGTCGTCCGATACCTTGATGGTGTAGAAGGGAAGATGCTCGCTCTTGTCCAAAGTGATGTTGATGTTGGGAAGCAAGCCGATCTCGAATTGGAAAGTGTAGTCCTTGTCGTCCATGTTGATCTCCTTGACCTCCACCGGCAGGGGCTGGCCCAGGATCTCGAGCTTGTTGTCCTCGATGTATTTGAAAGCAGCCTCAGCAGCCTCGTGGTTGAGCACATCGCTCTTCACCTTACGCCCGAAACGGCGGCGCAGCTGGTCAACCGGCACGTGACCGGGACGGAATCCGGGGATTTTGTGGGTGCGGCCGATCTCCTTGAGGTCGCTGTTCACTTTGTCTTTGTAGTCGCTCTCTTCGATGTTGACGTTGAGGATTGCGGTAACGTCGTCGAGTTTCTCAAGTGTTACGTTCATTTTATCGTGGTTGATTTGGTATGATACACATTATTATATATACGCTCCAAAGGCGTCGAAGGTTTTACCCCAGGGGCGTAACAGAGTGCAAAATTAACCTAAAATTTCCAACTCGCCAAATTTCGGTCGATTCTCACCGCGAAATCGGTTGTGTTTCACCGAAAAATGCTTAACTTTGTCGGTCGAAAACCAAGTCAACGTCACGTGAAGAAGATTACATTGATATTAGGTGCCCTCGCGGCCATAGCTTTCGCCCAATCCCGCAACAACATCGCCGAAGAGGTGGCATGGGAAGTGGGCGACCAGCTCATTTACAAATCCGATATCGAAAGCGCCTACCAGGACCTCCAGCGCTCGCAAGCCAAGATCAACGGCGACCCCTACTGCGTCATCCCCGAGCGACTCGCCATCGAAAAACTCTTCCTCCACCAAGCCGACCTCGACACCGTGGAAGTGCCCGAGTCGAGAATCAGCGCCCAGGTAGAATCCCAAATCAACTACTACATCGCCAGCATCGGCTCCCGCGAGAAAGTCGAGTCCTACTTCGGCTCAACTATCCCCGAAATGCGCGAGAAAATGCGCGAGCAACTCACCACACAGCTTCGTATCGAGGAGGTACAGCGCAACCTCACCAAGGACATCAAAACCACCCCCAGCGACGTGCGACGCTACTTCGACGCCCTCCCCAAGGACTCAATCCCCTACGTGCCAATGCAAGTAGAGGTGCAGATCATCTCCATCAACCCAAAGATCCGTCCCGAAGAGATCGACTACGTAAAGGCCAAGCTCCGCGAGATCTCCGACAACGTCAACTCCGGCAAGGAAACATTCTCTTGGAACGCCATCCGATGGTCGGAGGACCCCAGCAGCTCCCGTGGCGGAGAGCTCGGATTCATGTCCAAGTCGCAACTCGTGCCTGAATACGCCGCCGTGGCTTTCAACCTCCCCGACGCTTCCAAGGTATCACGCATCGTCGAAACACAATACGGATACCATATCATCCAGCTTATCGAGAAACGCGGCGACCGTATCAACACCCGACACATCCTCCTCAAGCCCAAAGTGAAAGAAGAGGACCTCATCGACGCCATCAACCGACTCGACACCCTGCGCGACGACATCGTAATCAACAAAGCTTTCACCTTCGAAGAGGCCGCACCCTACCTGTCCCAGGACAAGGACACACGCAACTCCCGCGGACAGATGGTGAACCAACGCACCGGCACATCCCGATTCGAGATGTCGCAGCTTCCCCAGGAGATAGCAAAAGTGGTCGACACCCTGAAAGTGGGCGACGTGTCGCGTGCATTTATCATGACCGACCCCACCACCTACCGCGAGAAAGTTGCCATCGTCAAGCTCTCCAACCGCATCGAGCCACATCAAGCCAACCTCGCCGACGACTACCAGATGATCAAAGGCATGTACGAGAACGCCCAAAAATACGAGATCCTCAAGGACTGGCTCGAGCGCAAAATCAACGAGACCTACATCCGCATCGAGGACGGCTGGCGCGACTGCGACTTTGAGCACAACTGGCTGAAAAACTAAACATGGACCCACGCCGAGCAAACACCCATGGACGAGGAACAGCAATCGCGGCTGTGGCCATTTTGGCCATGTCCATGCTCGGCGCGCCTCAATCCAACAAGCCCGACAACGACCCAATTCGCCCCACTATCCCCACCGCCAACCGCTACCAGCAAGGTCGCGTGTTCCTGGAGCGAGCCGATGAATTGCGAGCCGTCGAAAACTCGGGATACCAACTGGTTGTGGGTAATGTCGAGTTCCGAAAGGGCGACATGTTCATGTACTGCGACAGCGCCCACTTTTACGATGCCACCGAATCGCTCGAAGCCTTCGGAAACGTCAGGATGGAGCAAGGCGACACCCTGTTCGTCTACGCCGACATGCTCAATTACGACGGCCAACTGGAGCTCGCCGAGCTTTTCGCCGACCCCGGAAAGAAAGTCAGGCTGATCAACCGCGACGTAATGCTCCAAACCGACGTCTTCAACTACGACCTCGGAATCAACCTCGGATACTACAAAGTGGGGGGAGTCCTTACCGACAAGCAAAACCGCCTGGAATCAATCGAGGGAGAGTACTCCCCAGCATCCAAAGACGCCAACTTCTACGGCCATGTCCACCTTAACTCACGCAACGAGAAGGACACCCTCGACATCTACACCGACACCCTCCTCTACAATACCGACACACACATCGCCGAGCTGGTGTGCCCCTCAGAAATAGTCAACGCCGAGGGAACGATATTCACCTCCAACGGCACTTACAACACACTCACCGACGTGGCCGACCTCTACGACCGATCGCTCGTTGTGACCCGCACCGACCGTACCCTCACGGGCGACACACTCTTCTACGACCGCAAGAAAGGCTACGGCGAAGCGTTCGGCAATATGATCATGGTCGACTCAGTGAAGAAAATGACCTTGATGGGCGACTACGGATACTATAACGAGTTGACCGACAGCGCGTTTGTCACTGGACGAGCCTTGGCAAAGGAGTATTCCAAAAAAGACACCCTCTACATCCACGCCGACACCCTGCGCGCCTTCCGCAAAATCCAGCCAAAGGTGGTTGAGGCCCCCAAAGCTTCCAAGACCGACATCCTGATTGAAACTATCGATACCCTTGCCTTGGATAGCGCCAGCGTGGCTACCGAAAGCATTTCAATCGCTATAGATAGCCTGGCCCCCGCCCCCATTGACAGCCTGGCCGCTATTGAGTCCATCCAAGCATCCGATATTCCCCAGATTCCCGAAATTCCCGAAATTCCCGAGGTTCCTGCTTCTCTGGCCACCCCATTGGATTCCCTCCCCGCTCTCCCTGTCGATTCAATCTCCCTCCCCACCATAGAGGCGGTTGATAGCATGGCCCCCACGCTCCAGCTACCCGAAAAGGAGCACAAAATCGGCGAGCCTGAGATCATGGCCAACGACACCATCAACCTGCTCATCGCCAATCCACGCGTGCGTTTCTATCGCGTTGACCTCCAAGGCCTATGCGACTCCCTCACCGCCGTGGGCAACGACTCGCTGCTATACATGGACATCCACCCAATCGTTTGGAGCGGCGACCGGCAAATCTTCGGCAACCGCATCATAGTCCACTTCAACGACTCCACGGCCGACTGGGCACATCTGCCCGAATTCGGATTTATGACTGAGATGATCGAGGACCCCTTCTACAACCAGCTCAGCGGAAAGGAAATGAAAGCCTACTTCGAGGACCAAAATATCAAGCACCTCGACGTGTCGGGCAACGTGCAAGCAATCTTCCTACCCCAGGAAAACGACTCAACCTACAACAAAATAGTCAACGTGGAAAGCTCGTTCCTCGCCGCCGACTTCGTCGACCGCAAAATCGACCGCATGAAGATCTGGCCCGAGACCTCGGGTACTACCACCCCACTCTACCTGGCCAAGCGCTCGCTCTACTATCTGCCGCAATTCAAGTGGCACGAGGCATTGCGGCCCAAGGATCCGATGGACGTGTTCAACTATCCCGAGGGAATGGCCGAACTAATGGCCACTCCCGACCCTCTCACACGTCGACGCAAATCCAACTAACGGGTAGCCACCACCACCTTCGACGAGCTTGGACCGCTCCTTACCAGGCGAATCTGCGTGGGAATACGATCCTTCAAGTCCTGCACATGGCTAATGATACCGATACGTCGTCCCCCCATGGCATGCAAACGGTCGAGAGTAGTGATCACCGTGTCAAGCACATCCTTATCCAACGTGCCGAAGCCCTCGTCGATAAACAGCGTGTCGACATGTATCTTCTCCTTGCTGATGGCCGATAGCCCCAGTGCCAACGCCAACGACACGATAAAGCTTTCGCCACCCGACAGCAAGCCCACATTGCGCACGCTGTCGCCATGGTTGCGATCGATCACATTGATGGTGAGCGAGCCATCCTCGCAGTCGAGCTGGTAGCGCGACGTGAGCATCGACAGGTAATAATTGGCCTTCACCAGCAATGCTCTCAGCACATAGCTTTGGGCAATTTTGCGAAATTTTACATTGGTAGCTGTGCCAAACATGCTGTCCAACAGCCCCCAATCATCCTTTTCGCCGCGCAGCTGTTCCAATTTGTCCATATTCTCCCTCTGCTGTTGCTGGCTGGCTGCGTCGGCATCCAGTGCGGCCTTGGCTTGGGCATGCAATGCGAAAGCGCCATCCTTCTCCCTTTCCACCACCGATAGCTCTTGAGCCAGATTCTCGAGTGTATCACTGGACGAGTACTCTGGCTTGGACAACTGGAGTTGGGCAATTTGGCCCTCCACTGTTTTACGCTTACCCATGGCGTCCTCATGCGCGTCATATAAGCGCTTGTTGAAGGCTTGTATCTCGCGCACCGCATCCTCGGTGTACTTGGCCACTGCCTCCACCTCCTCAGGCGTGATCCCCGAGTGGGTGTACCACTGCTGGATTTTGCTGTCCAAATCGTTCATCTGGTTATGGGCTTGGGCTATTTTACCGTCAGTGACATCCACCCGGCTTTTCAGCTCGGATAATGCGTTGCGTATCCCCGGGATATCTCTCGACTCTGGTTTAACGCATGTCAAGTCGATCGGGAATCGCTCAAGCAACGGTGCCGTTTCCTTTCCCAGGGAATCGTTAAACTGATCCAGGGCAGTGCATTCCCTCGATTTCCCCGAATGAGCGTCCACCCACTGGTGATATTCCGAGGCCCTGGTAAAAATCTGCTCGGCCAACGTAGCAACCGTCTCAGCCATCAGTCCTTCCTCCCCGGTGATCTCTTGCAACAGTTTCACCCAAGCCTCGGTATCCACCCCCGCTTCCTGCGGCAGCCGCTCCAGTGAAGCGAGATTATCCTCCACCTCCTTGGTGGCCGCCTCTCGTCCCTGCTCCTGTGCCGTCAGATTGCCTTGCAGCTTGGTAAGATCGTTTTGAGCGTCGCCCAGTTGTTTCTGTACCCCATCAAGTTGCTCCTGCATAGCCTCAAGAGAGTCACGAGCCTGGTCAAGTTCTCCACTCTTAGCGGTTGCGTCCTTGAGCTTTTGGTCAAGGTCCTGCAACTGGGATTGCAACTCGGCAATCCGAGTATCCAATGAAGGCATAACGTCATCGGCCTTGTAGTCAACCCCACTTTCCTTCACCCTCTCTTCCGCCTCATCAAGGGCTTTTGTAGCCGCTGTGTGAGCCTTCTGGCGCGACTTCACTTCGCGGGCTTGCACTTTCCGCATGGCATCAAGCTTGTCACGCTCGCGCGACAGGTTGTCAAGCGCCCTCTTAGCCTCAGCGGCCTCTTCCCCAGCCTGTTGCACAGCATCGTTCAGTGGCTCGTCGCCAATGAGCGTTTCCACGCTACTGCCGCAAAGGGGGCAAGTATTGGTTTCGGCAAATTTCTTGCGTAGCGACGCGATATGGTCGGCCAGCTCCATCTGCCCTTGCAGAAACGCGTCCTTACGCTCCCAAGCGGCTTTGGCCTTAGGAATTTTACTTTCAATTTCGAGGATGGCACGCTCGGTTTTATCCAACTCGCCCCGAGCCTCTTTCAGGGTCTTGTCAGCCTCGCCGACGTTAGTGAGAGCACCAATGAAGGCCGCTACATTAGCGCGAGTGGCCTCAGTAGCGTTGGCGAGCTTCATCGTCTCTTTATATTTCTCGTTCAAAGCCGGCACATTCAGCTTACGCACGGCTGTATCCAGCTCCTTCACCCTCGCTTTCTCAGCGTTGTAAGCGCCAAGCAGCTGATTCACCTTCTCAGCCAGACCCTTTTGCCGAGTATTGGCCTTGGTGATTTGCCCCTGCAGGGTGGCAATCTCTTGTTGATAGCTGGCTCCTCGGTTGGCCGCGCCCTTGATGGCTTGGGACAGATGGTTGATGCGTTGAGCGTTGTCGTAAATCGGCACCCAGGGCTGTGCTCCCTCAATCTTAGCAGAAAGGGAGTCAACATCCTTTCTAATCTCCAGGCGACTTTGTGCAATCGCCATCTGGTATCCCAAGATCTTGCCCAGTCCATCCTGCATGTCGCTTTTAAGCCGCTCACCCTCGGTGGCAATCCCTTGCTCAGTAGAATCGCGCTGGGCTATCCATGAGCGCACCTCGCGAGTATCCTCCCATTCCGTGATAATGTCCTGGTTGGTGGTATACGTGTCCTTCTCCATCTCGGCCGCCGCTTTTGCTTCAGCCTCGGCGAACTCGGCCAATTGCTTGCGATACTCGGCATCCTGATTGAGCCATTGTATCTGGGCGGTCAAGGTCTTAATGCGGGTGTTGCATCGGTCGATCTTAGAATTGCTGGTAATCAGCTCGGTAGTGCGTTGGGCTTTCTCATCGTCGGAAAGCAACCGGGCTTGTTTCACCACCTCCTCCAGCACGCTGAAATCGTGCTTTTTCTGGTTGCTCAGTTCATTGATTTTCTTGCCGATAGCGGTATAGATATCGGTACCGGTGAGCTTTTCCAAAATATCCGATTTCTCGTCGTCGGAGGCCTTCATGAAGGTAGCAAACTGTCCCTGGGCGAGCATTGTCGTGCGGGTAAACTGATTAAATGTCAAACCCACAACACTGGGCACCTCGCGGTCGATATCCCTGCCCTTGAACGACGATTGGGTGGTGGCATCGGTAAGTTCGCGTTCCAATTTTAGCTTACCTGTCACTTTCTTTCTGGCTCGCGAAGCCATCCATTTGGCCGAATAATGATGGCCGTTGTTGCCAATGAATCGCAACTCCACGTGAGCCTCGGTGGTGCCTTTGCGCATTAGCTGCAACGGATTGGTGGTTTTCAACCCCTCCCGGTCATCGTCCTTCGTACCGATAGTCCTGCTCGATGGCACATCGTTATATAATGCCAGGCAGATGGCGTTGAGGATAGTGGTTTTGCCCGTGCCCGTGTCGCCCGTGATGAGGAACAGCGGATCGTCGGCCAACGCACCGTTTTCGAAATCTATCGACGCCTCCTCGATTGAGGCTATATTCTTGATTGAAAGACGCTGGATTTTCATGATAGATGATTGGTTACTGAGTCAATTGCCTCATTCATGAGTTTCACGAGTCGAGGGTCCATTTCCGAGTTGGTGGTTTTGCGATAATAATGCAAGGCGATGTCGATTGGTCGCAGTCGGTTGAACTCCTCGGTATCCTCGACTCGGAAAGGGGTGTCGCAGGTGGGCGCCACAGCTCGGGGCTTACGTTGCACGTGGCAAAATAGACAACGCTTACCCTCAACTGCCTTGCGTGCCCGATCCTCGGCATCGGCGGCAACAGGCTCGTCCTGGTCAACCAGAAGGCGCACGTAGCTGGTATCCTCGCTGTCCCATTCCTTCAACGCCTGCAACGCCTCTTCAAGAGGGGCTCCTTCCTCAGGCACCGTTACCACTTGCCTTAGGGACGGAATTTTAACCCTTTCCACATGGGCTTTTCCCCTCGCCGGGCTATCTCCACGACGTTGACGTAGTGGTCGTAATCCTCCGTAAAGCTCAGCGGTATTGGGCTGCCGCTATAATACGCGCGTTCGCTGATTTTCTGTGGCATGTGGATGTGGCCCAACGCAAGATAATCGTAACCCTCCCCCAGTTTACTCAACTGGGTGGTGAATTGGCCTCCCACCAGGCCCTCCTCATGGCCGCGGAAGTTGCTCCCGTCCACTGCCAAATGCGCCATCATCACCACTGGCTTCCCGTCATCAGCGATGGAACCTATCAGACTCTCAAAAAACAACTGCTGGCGATTCTCGGTATCGCTATCGGGGACAACCACAGGGAAATTGGAGGGATGGAAAAACGGCACGGCTACCACCCATCCCTTGCCACCCACATTCACTATAAACTGCTTAGGATCCAGCTCGTCATCACTATCCCGCCGATAGCCGCCCACCACGTGCACGCCCACGCGATGCCACAATTTGCGCATGGCCTCCAAGCGGCTGCCGCTGTCGTGATTGCCCGAAGTAATCACTATCACCGTTTCGGGAGAATGGTCATGAAGGCCTATCACTGCCTCCACGAAGAGTTTCTGCGCTTGTACATTAGGGGCCCACGTGTTGAAGATATCTCCACTCACCACCAGTGCGTCGGGGTGTTCTTGCCCCACCAGCTCGTATAGCTGAGCAAAGAAAAATTGGTGTTCTTCGTCACGGTCATAGTTGTAAAAATTCTGGCCAAGATGCCAGTCGCTTGTGTGAATGATTTTCATTGAGGATGATTTAAGGTGGGCGGAGGAAAGAGAGAGGGAAAGAGGGATGTAGGCTATCCGTGGAAGGTGGAGATATGGCGGTCCTTCTTCTCGTCAAAAATTTCGTCTATGACATAGAAGATACCGGTCTCCTCCACGTCGCCAAACTCATCGTTGATAGCAGTGCCAAACAATCGCATCGTGGGCGACAGGCTCATGTAGGCGTTGACCAGCGGGGGTATGTTGTAGCCGTAAGAGCGGATAGCCTGGTTGAGGATGCGGTAATCGTCCTTGAACGTCTCGCCGTTGAACACATCACTGTACCGCTGCCAGTTAACACCTTCAAGCGGGTGGATAGGACGCACGAGCTCATCGTGATCAGGGAAATGCTTGTTGAGGAACGCCAGCAGCATGTCACGGCACTCGCGGTGATAGCTCGGGTACATCGTCATCTTACCGAAGAGATACTTTATCTCGGGATAGACCACCGTCAATGCTCCCAGGCCGTCCCACAGGTTATCAAGAGCGTAAATCGCCTTGACTCCGGCACGGGTCGACTGGTACTCGACACGCACGAATGAGCGTCCAAGCTCTATTGTATAAGGCAGGTAATGGTCCAGGAAATCCTGCGAGAAGTGGAACATGTGGGAAGTGGCGATACGGGGGATGCCGTTCTCGATTTTGATGTCGCTCCCGGGGATAAAGCGATATCCACCGAGGATAAGCTCAGCGTCGGGATCCCACACCAGCAACTGCTTGCAGGGAGGAGTCATCGTGTCAAACTGATCAATGTCGCAATCCTTACCGGTGCCACCACCCGAGGCCCGAAAAGCGATTTCTCGCAGGCGTCCTATCTCGCGCATCGTGTGAGGCGCGCTATGGGCATCAACGATGTAGATCAGGTTCCCCGCCTTGTTGGTGGGGCGTAACAGCCGCTCGGGCGTTAGTTCGCTTTTGATCAGGTCGAGGTCGACCCCTGGGATTATCTCTTGCACTTTGGTTGACTACTTTTGGGTTACGGGGCGAAGGCTGTACACCGTGGCTCGCAACGCGTCGGCTGTGGCCTGGGCTCGAGCGCCCCCTTCTAGACTGTGAGCAGTGACCGCTTGGCCAAAAGTGATAGTGAAGTGGCTCCCCTTGCATCGAAACACCTCGCGGGGCAGGTACACCATCTCGATGTTAAACTTTAGACCAAGTCGCTCTCTGCGCCGTGCAAAATTATAAAAAAATGGCGTATTTTCCCCATCAAAAAAGCAGGGAACCACCGTGCGGCCTGTTTCTTTGCATTTATTAACGAAAGTTTTCTGCCATCGCAAGTCGGCTATACCTCCGTCAGCCGATCGACGCGACACCAATCCAGCCGGGAAATACAGCACCGGTCGATCGCTGCGCAACGCCTTGTCCATCGCCTCTACAGCCTGTCGACTCTGACGCCCATGCTTATTCACGGGCACGAACACCGGCCGCAACGGCTCGACGGCCATCAACAGGTCGTTGACCACAAACAACGGCTCCACCCCGTAATGGTCGGCCACCGCCATAATCAGCGCCATCCCATCCAAGCCTCCAAGGGGATGGTTGGACACAATCATCACTTGCTTGTCTGCCCGGTCGGGCAATTTACCCTGAATTTCCAAGGTAATTCCCAAATGTTCCAGCACCCCTCGACAGAAGTCCGATCCCTCCTTGCCGGCGTTGACCCTAAGCATCTCGTTCAGCTGATCTTGGCATATCGTACGCTCCAGCCAACGTATCGCCCACTGGGGTATCCATCGGCGGTACTTGCGAGGCAAGCGCTCCTCAATCACCTTGGCAACGTCAATACGCATGGGCATAGGCGCTTGGGTGATCCCCTTCTGGGAGACCGCCATGCCACCGATATTGACCGATTGGGATGTGCTCGCGTAGCTCATACGTTAGGAATTTCAACGCGAAGTTAATGATTTTCGCGGGATAGGCCACGGCATTTGAGCAATTTGTTGTAACTTTGCCGACGTGTTACCCCGGTAAGCCGTAATGTTTCCTAAAACTCGTATATTTTGGATTGCGCAAGTGATGGCCCTCGCTTTGGTCGTGGCCACCCTATTTTTGTTCCCCGCTGCCCAGTGGTGGAGCACTACTTTGGCTTTTTGCGGCGTTTGGGGACTGGTAGCACTGGCCTATCGGTCCCTCCCCTGTAGCAACGTCGGGGGATGGTGGACACTGTTGATTGTCACCACCCTTACCGCCATCGGCACCATCATCAACATCTGGGGCTGGACCACGGCCGTGGGGAGATCTACCGCCGAGCCGTTGTTTACCAACTGGGACATGCTCCGATACTGGGAGGAGGCTCTATGGTGGATGGGGAAAGGAGGCCAAATCAACTCAATTCAAGCGGGCTACGGAGCCTTTATGGCCGCCGTGTTGTGGATTACAGGTGGAGTCTCTATTGTACCCGTGATGGTTATCAACTCTCTGGTCTCCGTCCTATCAATCATAGTGGCAGCCAAGGTGTCGGTATTAGCGCTGGATCAATTCACCTCCTGGTCACGCGCCAAGGTTCACACGTGGGCCATGGCAATCATCTCGTTGACAGCCTATTACTCGGTCAACGGCACCGTGCTGCTCAAGGAGAGCTGGACATTCCTGGCAATGGCGATGTGCGTGTGGGCTTTTCTCGCCCTGCGACAAGGACAGAACAAGCGTCTGCCTCTGTGGGCACTCGTGGGCGCCGTGGTGATTTTTGCCGTTTGCCGTCCAGGATTTATTTTCATAATGATAATCGGAGCCGTGTGCCTGATCCCTTGGGCCACATTCAAGCGCGTGCTTCCCGTTCTTATAGCCCTGGTGGTGTTCATCGTCGCCTTCGACATCACCTTGAGGGAAAACGCCTGGTTTGGCCTCCTCGGCAAGGTGTTCACCCACAACGAATACGGTTTCGCTTTCGGCACAGCCGGCCGTGAGAAATATGAGGAATTTATAATCGAGCACGGCTATTTCAGCGAGCCCGCTATTATACGCGTCATCTTTTTACCCCTCACCCTGGGAGTACAGTACCTCTCCCCCCTACCCTTCAACTTCAGCTACATCGCCGACATGGCCATCACCATGCCGTTGATGAAACTCTCATATGTGTGGTACCTCACCGGGGGCGTTGTGATTTTCTACCTGCTACGCGTCTGGCGAAAAGGCCCTAAAGTGGTCAACCTCATGCTCTTGTGGGCCATAATCGTATACGTCTGTTTGGCATTCTACACTGGTGGCACCCAGGCTCGGTACACCGTGCCGCTACTATGCCTGGTGATTCCAGCGGCCCTGTACGTGCTTTCCCACCGACAATATTACACCGCCTTGCGACGCTGGGCTATAGCCTATGTAGCACTCGTGGCCGTGGCACTCGCGGCGGCCTACCATATCCAACATTCCAATATCTTAATGTAATGCGCTTTTCCATAATCACAGCCACCCGCAATAGGGCAACCCTGCTGCAAGCCACCCTTGACAGCATTCTCGCCCAACGCGACGTCGACCTGCAACTCGTAATCATCGACGGCCAATCCTCCGACAACACCGTCGACATCGTCAAGGCAACCGCCGACGCCCATCCCAGAATAGTGAAGTGGATCTCAGCTCCCGACAACGGCGTTTACCAAGCTCTCAACCGTGGCTTGGCTTTGGCCACAGGCGACATCATCGGAATCTTGCACGCCGGCGACCTCTACTCATGCGACTCCATCCTCAGCCAGGTGCAACAGGCTTTCGAAACCTCAAGAGCCCCATTCGTCTATGGCGACATCCATTTCACCAACCGCCTGACCGGACGAGTGACCCGCATATACCGTTCCGACCGTTTCACCCCCCAACTCCTCCAGATCGGATTCTGCCCGCCTCACCCCTCGCTCTACCTCTCCCGCGAAACCGTCGACAAGGTGGGGTTGTACAACGAGAAGTACATCATCGCGGGTGATTTCGACTACTTCGTGAGGATGGCCGGCCGATTAGGGCTGAAGGGCCACTATCTTCCCGTCGATATGGTGGATATGGCCACGGGTGGTCTCTCTGCCACCCTCAAGGCTCGCCTTATCACCAACAACCTCGAGAAATTGCGCGCCCTGCGCTCCAACGGCTACCGCGTATGGCCTTGGACATTGTTGCGTCGCTATTTCTACAACTACCAAAAGCATTGACCACAAGATGTTGACCTCATCCATAAAAGCAATCGGCAAAACCCTGTTGCAATCCCGCCTCAACGCTCGGGTTAAACCCTCGCCCGCAGGCGACACCATAATTGTGCTTGGCAACGGCCCAAGCCTGCGGCAAACTATTGACCACCATCTCGGCACCCTGAAATCCACCCCTTGCATGGCCGTCAACTTCGCCGCCTTATCCGATGATTTCACCACCATCAAGCCTCGCTACTACGTCCTCGCCGACCCTCATTTCTTCTCCTCCAACGACCGCGTACAGCAACTCATCGCCCGCCTCAAGCAAGTGGATTGGGATATGACACTGTTCGTGCCCGCAACAGCCAAGGACCTGCCTGATTTCTGCCGATCCAAGGTGACGGTTGAGCGTTTCAATGCCGTGGGTATCGACGCATGGCCCTGGCTCGAAAACGCTCTGATGCGACGTCAATTGGCAATGCCACGACCACGCAACGTGCTTATACCATCGATCATGATCGCCCTGTGGCTTGGCTACAAGCGTGTACTCATAGCCGGTGCCGACCATTCCTGGATGCAATCGATTTGGGTAAACGAGCGCAACGAGGTGGTTTCCGTCCAACCCCATTTTTATAAGGAGCCTGACGGGGAACAAAAGCGAGTCGACTCGGAGTACCGAGGCTACCGCCTTCACCAGATCGTCCACTCCTTCTACGTGACCTTCCGCGCCTACCACCAGATCGCTCGCTACGCCCAGGCAATCGGCAGTCAAGTGATCAACGTCACCCCCGGCAGCTATATCGACG
>JAJBVP010000256.1 GCA_020859755.1 Bacteroidales bacterium
CGCCGTACCCAACGAAGCGCGGGAGGACTGCGTAGCCTATCTGACCGATGGAACGATGACCAACGACACTGTGGTAATGACCCTGGATGGGACAGACATCACCGCCGATATGCTCATCTATTTTTTGGGCTACTATGAAACCTACTACATGAGTATGTTCTCCGCTTACGGTTATGACATTGAGCTGGAGGACAGCTATAGCGACGACATGACTTACACCGACTTTTTCCTTCAAATTGCGGAGAACGCGGCGGTTCAGATGACTGCCGCCCGAGTTCTGGCGGAGTCAGCCGGCGTCACCTTTAGCGAGGAAAATCAAACCTCGTTAAACGAGTCTATCGCGAGCATTGTTGAGTCGGATGTACTCTATGTCGGGGCGAACTCAGAGGTCATGGAGGAACTCTTTGCCTGCACCATTTATGGCAATGCCTATCAGGATACGGTTTATGGCGAAGGCGGAGCGGAAGAAATCACCGATGAAGCGGCGGAGGATTACGCTGATGAAAATGGGTACTATAATTGCCGCTACATTCTGTTTTACGGCCTGGATGACGACGGTAACGCCCTGGAGGACGAGGCGCTGGAGGCGGTGCAGGCCGAAGCGGAGGAATGTTATCAGTCCCTGTCTCAGCTCAGCGGTGATGCGCTGGTGGAGGCGTTCCAGACCCAGCAGGAGGAGCTGAATTACGATGGCAACACAGAGGAGTTTTATGTTACGCCGTCCAGCAGTCTGGTGGACGGCTTCAGCGATGCGGTTCTGAGTCTGGAGGAATATCAGGTGGGCATGAGCGATGCCACCAGTTACGGTTACTTTGTGGTGCTCCGCCTTCCTTTGGGAGATGAAAATCTGGACAGCGTGAAGGAGGATTATGCCAGCAGCCTGTTCAGCGCTGCCATCAGTGACGCTATCTCTGCCGCTGAAATCACCTATGAGGACGTGTTAGATGAGGTGGACTATGCGGCCTTTTTTGAAAAGCTGGCAGCATTACAGGAAATCATTGACAGCGCGGCGTGACAGGACAATACGTTTTTCCATGTTTGACCAGAAGTAAAAGATACGGAACGAATCACAACTTTGCGGGGCGCGGCGGCGGCACGCACGCGCAAGCAATGCCTCGAAAGACCGATTACCCCTTCATTGCATCTTAGGAATGAACCGTTGAACAGCACTGTTTCACCAGCACCGTTCCGGGCCAAACAGATTGTAGCAAGCAATGCCTCGGTATATACCTCCGCTGCTTGTTGGTGGCCTGCCGCCCCCAAGCCCCTGCGAACCCCGGCCCGTTTGGGTCGGGGTTTTAAGCCGCCTTCGGCGTCTGCTGCCGGGAGACAGGCGTGAAATTTTCACGTCCTGTCTCCCATTGTGCGTTCAGTTTTCCAGCCTCTGCTGACCGCTGAACGCAAAAAATCCGGGGCCTACGGCAAACACCATAGGCCCCAGAATGGGTCGTGCCAGTCATCACCGGCTTTCTTGCTGTTCCTTCCTGTCAAGCTGCTCGATTTTGACATCCAGGAATCGTTCCACATTGCTTTTCGCTGTGAGCAGGTCGATCATTTTTCTTCGAGCCTCCTTCTGGTCAGGGTAGAGCTGTTTATTTTCTGCACTCAGCGTTGCATACTCCTGCTTTAGCGCCTTGATAGAGGGCAGCTTCTCCAGCCCCAGGGAATCAAAGTAACGCTTCGCCGCCTCGTGGAGCGTGATGTCACTGCGATGGGCTTCATAAAACTCCGCCTGCTTTTTCTGTGGGAGCTTCTTATATTGAAGATAGATTTCCCGTGTCTTGCCATAGGTGCCGATCTGTCGTTGCAGCTCGGTTATCTCCTTCATCCTGGCTTCGTTGGCCTTCGTCTTATCAGCAAGCCCGTGATAGCGTTCGACAGCGGCATCACATTTTACAGCGAGCTTTTCCACGTCCGTAATACCGTGTTCCTTCATCCAGAGAACAGTCTGTGCGATCTCTTTCAGGTTGTAGGACTTCGCCCACCGCTCAAAGCCGGGGGAGTTGGCCTGTGTCAGCTTTGATTGAATGTCAATCAGGGAACGTGGCCGTGTATCCTCCTTCGTGGTGAGTGGCTTCTGTGCCTGTTGCTGTCTTACCTTGCGCTTGCCCTTCAGCCGTTCCCATATGGCATCCTCGGTGTAGTCCTCCGATAGAGAATCACAACGGATGAATCGTTTCCCCTCTGGAATTTTGAACGCCAGGTGTTTGCCGGCCTTGACCTCGACCCCCGCCGCCCGCATCGCCGTCAGAAAGTCCTCATAGCTTTTGCAGTCGGGAGTAAGAGCAGCGTCTATCATCTGCTCCAGCTTTTGCCGGTTGGTCAGAGGCTTGTTCTCGCCCAGCCAGGAGCCGTAGCTGCCCCGGCTGGGTTTCGGGTTCTCGATGACGGACAGCCCGTTCTCCAGGCAGAGGATGTCGGAAATCCTGCGAATGGCAAAGCTGGAACCCCAGAAGTTCCGAAACTTCCGGGTGCAATCCAGGCTGGTGGAGTTGAAAATGATATGCGAGTGAATGTAGTGCTTGTCCACATGGGTGCAGACAATGAAGGCATGGTTGCCCTTCGTCAGCGACATGGCCAGGTCATAGCCGATCTTGTTGGCCTTCTCCGGCGTGATTTCCCCCGGCTTGAAGGACTGTCGCAGATGGTAGGCAATTACATCGTTTTCCTTATGAGCTTTTCCGGTGTAGGCGGCATATTGACGCTTCGTGTACAAAAACTCCGCATCTACAATGGACGGGTTACAATGGTAGGCACTGATCCATTCGCCGTTGTCGGTCTTGTCCGGGTTCTTCACATAGTCTGTTGACCGCTCCAACGCCTGGGCGATACTGCGTCCTTTCCCGGCATGGAGCGGCTTCAAAAACGTCGTTGCCATCGTTCACCTCCAAAAAAGGCGGCGGCTCTGGGTGAGCCGCCGCCATAAATGACCTCATGGGTGAGGAAATAGTTGTGTTGGATTTATCAAGCCTCAAATCCTATCAAGGATTTTTGAGGAGTAGGCCTGTCCAAAATGAACAGGCCTACTTTTTATCTCATGCGATCTTCGCCAGACTCTCCAGCACCTGCCCGAAAAGCTCCGTGCAGTTGTCAAGACTTTCCCGAACATCAAGCAAGTCCTGGGGATAGTACCCGCCGCCGGAATTGAGCCGCCGGGCGATCTGGTTCAGGTTGTTCGACGCCGATTTCAGATACCGGCTGCATTCCGGTATCTGCGGGATGTCCAGCCGAACAACCAGCCCGTTCAGGCACATCTTGCGGATAAAGGCGCTCATGTTGGAGACGCCGGCTTCCGCCATCCGCTGCTCGATGAGTTTCCGCTCTTTGTCGGACACCTTGAAATAAATTCCACTGGTTTTCTCCTTCGCCATGCGGCTGCATCACCTCCCCTTCCTCTGCCAGACGATTTCATAGCCTAGTGCGTCGGCCAGCTCCACCGCCTCCAGGTAGCGGAGGGAACCCCGGCTCAGCTTGCCGGAGAAGTTGGACACGCTGCTGCTCCATCCATACTCATCCGCCAACTTCTCCACGACCTCCTGCATGGTAAAGCCGGAGCGGATGATATTGGCCTTGACCTCGTTCTTAAAAGTTGCATTTCTGTTCATGGGCACATCCCCCCCTTCAATCGGAAACGGGAGCCTCGTCGGAGGCCCCCGTTGTGATAAATGTGAAATTTTGCTACTGACATCATGCGATGTCTCCGGTCTTGTCCGGCTCTGCCAGCTTTTCTTTTTTCCTCGCTTGATACCGCCGATTCTGCTCGCGCTTTTTTCTCCGGCGCTCTTTCGCTTTCGCCTCGGCCTCCATTTCTTCCTGCGTCATTTCCGGTGCGGGGATCTCTACCTTTCCGATATACTTCAGATAGATTTCGACCTCCTGTACACGTTCTCCGTCAATCTTCTCCGGCTTGTGAACCAGGATCTTGTCCACGAATTCATGGATCATCGCCGGAGTCAGCTCCGTGAAGTCAGTATACTTCTTTACAAGGGACCGGAAGCTGTCAATGCGAGTGTTGTCCTCATTGTAGGCATCCAGTTCCTTCTGTTCTGTGGCAATGGCCTCCTCTAAGTCCGCCTGCTCCTGTTCGTACTCTGCGGAAAGCGCTTCATACCGCTTTTCTGGCAGCTTGCCAAGAGCATAGGATTCGTACAGCTTCTTGAGCAGCATGTCCAGTTCCTTGCAGCGCTTCTCATCCCTGCGCAGCTTGCGCTTCAGCTCCTTTGCAGCTTCCTCCTGGTGGATTTCCGAAGCCTCCCGTACCTTTTGGATGAAGGCGTCCTCATCAGCCAGGGCAAACTTGCTGGCATAGCGAATCGCATCCA
>JAJBVP010000043.1 GCA_020859755.1 Bacteroidales bacterium
GGGAGGAATGGGGGAGGGGGCTAATTGGTTATGAGGCGGTAAACGCCGTTGTTGTTGTAGGTGACGTTGTAGCGTTTTAGGCCGTAGCCCTGGGTGTTGGCGGGGCCGGATAGGGGTGTGCCGAGGTTGAACACGTCGTAGACTGAGCCGCAGGTGGGGCAGTAGGCGTTGGCGGCGTTGGGGTCCACTTGGATTCGGACGTTGTTTTTGCATTCGACGGGGCATGCGAGGTCGTAGGCCACGGGCTCGCCCATGAGGTTGCAACAGAGGAGGATGCCTCCAAATCCGGTGTAGGTCAAGGAGGTGTAGGGGTAGTTGGAGGGGACGCGTTCGGATTTGATGAACGTTTTGTAGTCGAGGACGGCGGGGGTGCCGTACACTTCCCATTCGGCCTGGGTGTTGAAGGCTATGCGCACTTGGGCGGGGGGTATGCGGGTTTCGTCGAGGTGCTCGCAGGAGGTGGAGAGGGCTGCGAGGGCGAGGGCGAGGGGGATTATTTTCGTGATTTTCATAATATTGTTAACGGAGAAATGGGGGAAATATTGTGACGCGGGCGAGGGCGCCCACGCTCCTTGTTTGAGGATGTACACGCCTGGGGTCGCGGCCGGGGACGGCTCGCGCTCCTTGCTAGCGTGCGAGGAGGGTGTCGAGGGCGCGGTGGTAGGTGTCGAAATCGAATTGCGACAGCACTTTCTGCCACAGCGCGTCTATGCGGTCGTTGCATAGGTTGCCCAGGGAGCCGGCGTGGGTGTGGTGCAACTTGTGGGGGGCTTGGAATTTGCCGTGCTCGATCTCCAGTCCCACTTGCTTGTAGGCGTCGCGGAAGGGTACGCCTTGCTTCACCAGCTCGTTTACTTTCTCAACCGAGTACATCAGCTCGTAGCGCGGGTCGCGGCCGGCCTCGGGATTGACCTCCATTTTCTCGACCATGGTGGTGACCATGGCAAGGATGGTTTCGATCTCGTCGAATGCGGGGAGAAAGTTTTCTTTAATGAGCTGAAGGTCGCGGAAGTAGCCTGAGGGGAGGTTGTTGGTGATGAGGGTGATCTCGTAGGGGAGGGCCTGAAGCTTGTTGCAGCGGGCACGGGTGAGCTCAAAGACGTCGGGGTTTTTCTTGTGAGGCATAATCGACGACCCGGTGGTGTACTCTTTGGGCAGACGGATGAATCCGAAGTTTTGGGAGTTGTAGAGACAGGCGTCCATGGCTAATTTGGCGACGGTAGCGGCTACCGAGGCGATAGCTTGGGCGACGATGCGCTCGGTTTTGCCGCGGCCCATCTGGGCGTAGACGGCGTTGTAGTTCATCGAGGCGAATCCGAGCAGGCGGGTGGTCATGTCGCGGTCGAGGGGGAATGAGGAGCCGTAGCCGGCAGCCGAACCCAGGGGGTTGCGGTTGGCCACGTCGTAGGCTCCGCGCAGGACGATGAGGTCGTCTACGAGGCTTTCGGCGTAGGCTCCGAGCCACATGCCGATGGACGAGGGCATGGCCACTTGCAGATGGGTGTAGCCGGGGATGATCACGTCCTTGTAACGTTCGCTTTGGCTCTGGAGGGCGTCAAAAAGGGCGTTCATGGCCTTGGTGAGGCCTTCGATGCGGGAGCGGATGAACAGCTTGAGGTCGACCAGCACTTGATCGTTGCGGGAGCGGCCCGAGTGGATTTTCTTGCCAATGTCGCCCAGGCGCCGGGTCAACTCGAGTTCAACCTGCGAGTGGATGTCCTCCACGCCGGGCTCGATGACGAGATTGCCAGCCTCGGCGATGGCGTAGATGTCGCGTAGCTCACGGCTGAGGGCTTCCAGTTCGTCTTTCTGGAGCAGTCCCACGCTTTGGAGCATGGTGATGTGGGCAAGAGAGCCGAGGACGTCGTATGGGGCGAGGTAAAGGTCCATTTCGCGGTCGCGGCCCACGGTGTAGGTTTCCACGTCGCGGTCGACGCTAAAGTCTTTTTCCCAAAGCTTGTTCGACATAAAAGGTTGAAAGTTGGAGGTTAAAGGTGATAAGACCAATCGAGGCGATCACTATGCACTATGCATTATGCACTATGCATTGTGCATTACCGGGCGATCTGCCCAAGGAGCTTGGAGAATTGCTCGGCGGCGTCCTGTAGCTTGGGCCCAACCAACGGGCGCAGCATCATCGGTAGCTCCACGTTGATCTTGGTGACTGCCTCAGTGGCGTCGTCGCCCTTGGGGGTGAGCTCAAGGTCCATGGTCAGGGGAATTGGCGACGAGGGTGTGCCGAAAGTGATTTTGTTATATGGCTGACGGTCAACGATCTTGAACTCGATTTTGCCCACTTGCGGGGTGTTGATCTCGATCGTGTCGGGGGTGAAGCGCACGTCGCCGATTTTGTCGCGCTGTTCCTGGGGTAGGTTGTTGAGCTGTGCCTCAAGGACTGTGAGGTCGTTGAAGCGGTTGTAGATATCTTGTGCCGGGCGGTTGATGGTTGCCGGCTTGCTTGCATAGGTTGACATTCCTGATTTTATTTAGAGGGGATCGACTGAAATCGGGAGAAATCGACCCCCGGGGATAATTGATTGGGGCAAAGGTGATTAGTCGCGACGCGGAATCCAGTTGGCGGGGTCTTGGCGCCATTCCTGGAGTGGCTTGATGAAGTCCTCCTTGATATAGTGGGTGTCGACAGCGGCCTTGATCATGGCGTTGTAGTTGCTCAGGGTGACAAGCTGCACGCCTTTCTCCTTGAATTTCTCAACCGCCACGGGGAATCCGTAGGTGAAGATAGCCGCCATACCCACGACCTCGCAACCGGCGGCGCGGATAGCGTCGACAGCCTTCAGCGACGAGCCCCCGGTGGAGATAAGGTCCTCGATCACAACCACTTTCTGGCCAGGCTTGAGGTTGCCCTCGATAAGGTTCTCCATGCCGTGGTCCTTTGGGGTGGAGCGCACGTAGGCGTAGGGAAGGCCGAGCTCGTCGGCCACGAGAGCACCCTGGGCGATGGCCCCGGTGGCAACACCGGCGATGGCGTCGGGGGTGCCGTAGGTCTCAAGGATCAAGCGGCAGAGCTCTACCTTGATGAAGGTGCGTATCTCGGGGTAGGAGAGCGTTTTACGGTTGTCGGTGTATATGGGGGAGTTCCAGCCTGACGCCCAAACGAAGGGGTTTTCGGGCTGGAGGGTAATCGCACTGATTTTAAGCAACTTTTCTGCAAGTATGCGGTCAAGGTCTTTCATTTTGATGGTACTTTTGAATTATTGCGCGAAGATACTGATAAGTTTCCACATAGCCAAATGAGGAGGGATTAGCGCACGAGTACTCGGCGAGCGAAGTCGTTGCAGGCCACGATGTACAGTCCCGGGGCTAAATCCAGGGGTGTGGCGGGGGCGTAGCCGTCGTAGCGCACGATTCCGTCAACGCCGTATACGAGGAAACGGTTGGCAGCGTCGCCGTTTTCGATCACCAGGCGCCCGTCGCGGCAGTAGGCGTCCCACGAGTGGTAGGAAAGCGACTCCACTGATGTCTGTGAGTAGTTGGTGATGGTCACGTCGTCGAGGTTCATGCGCGACGAGCCTGCGTGAGGAGCAACCGCCGAGCTGCTGGTGGAGGGACGCACTATTTTCACTCGGCCGGCTCCACCTTGGTTGACGGTGACCTCATACAGTGTCCAATCAGTCGACTCTACTGTCACTGAGCCATATTTGGTCCATGTCGCGCCTTGATCGCCCGAATAGTAAACCTCCACGGTGGAGGCGAGTTCCGAGGCGTTGTTCCACTTCTTGGCGTAGAACGACACCTTGCCCACGCCTCCAGTCTTGTCCTGGGTCATGTATACCTCCACGGCTGCGTCCTTGTTGAAGCGAGGTGATATCGAGCCGGAGTAGGCCTCTCCCGAGGATGTCCAGATGCCTGCGTTGGTGAAGTGCCAGCCGCACATCACGCCTGTGAAGTCCTTGTTGGTGGTGTAGGAGTTGTAATCGCCGATGGTGTTGTCGTCGGTGTTGTCGAACGTCTCGCACCAGGCCGTGGCTGTGCCGCACGATGCTGTGATGTCGATATCGTTGGAGTAGGAGCCGGCGGTGGCGTAGAGGTCGGTTGAGAAAGTGCCGGCCTCCGAGGAGTTCATGCGCAGGTAGAAGCGGTCGGCCTCCTCGGCCACTACCGTGGAGGTGCCCCACGTGGATTTGTCGGTCGACACTTGGAACGGGTCGCCGCACGAGATGGTGATGTCGCCCGACACGTTCTCAATGTCAAGCAGAATCTCGCACGCGGTACCGGCGGTGCCGGGTGTCTCTTGGTAGAGGTCGTTGGTAAGGTCGCCGTCGTACATGAACTGAAT
>JAJBVP010000192.1 GCA_020859755.1 Bacteroidales bacterium
AGTATCACCTCCCCACATAATCAAATTTTTCAACACAGGGATTTGTAGGTGTCCCTTTTTTTATGTACCTTTGCGCAGTAAAACATATTCGTGGGACATCAGTGATAAAATGATCAAGCGCGCACTCGAAAAAGTTATTAGTGAAGATATGTCGGACATCTGGTCGGTGCTTACCCCCGACGAGAAACGTCGCATCATCGACAACTTCACCATCTCCCAATTCAAGAAAAACCAGATTATCTACGCCGAAAAAGAGGACCCCGAATATCTGTGGTGCCTCCTCGCCGGCAAAGCAAAGTTGTACAAGGATGGCGTGGGTGGACGAGTACAAATACTCCGATTGATCCGCCCCGTACAATACTTCGGCTACCGCGCCTATTTCGCCAAAGAGCCCTACGTGTCCACCGCCGCGGCCATGGAGCCATCCACCCTCGGATACCTTCCCATGCAGCTCGTCGAAGAGCTGATCCAGAACAACATCAAGCTCGCATGGTTCTTCATCCAAGAGCTCTCGCGCAACCTCGGAGGCAGCGACGCGCGCATCGTCTCCCTCACCCAAAAACACATCCGGGGACGCCTCGCCGAGGCCCTCATCGACCTGCGCGACAACTACGGATACGAGGACGACAACGCCACCTTGCGCATCTACATGGCACGCGAGGACCTCGCCAACCTCTCCAATATGACCACCTCCAACGCCATCCGCACCCTCTCGGGATTCGTCAACGAGCACCTCATCATCGTCGACGGGCGCCGTATCAAAATCATCAACGAAGCCCAGCTCAAAAAAATCGCCAAATTCGGATAAAAATCACTATATTTGCGCCGAAGTAGAACCAAACCCTCAATCAAGCCATGCTTATCATCGGAATCGCCGGAGGTACCGGCTCGGGCAAAACAACCGTAGTGAAAAAAATAATATCCGCCCTTCCCCCGGGCGAAGTCGCCGTCCTCCCCCAGGACTCCTACTACAAGGACTCCAGCCACATCCCCATGGAGGAACGCTCCAAAATCAACTTCGACGAGCCCAACGCATTCGACTGGCCACTGCTCTACGACCACCTGCGACAGCTCAAGGCCGGACACGCCATCGAAATGCCCACCTACAGCTACCTCACCTGCACACGCGGCTCAGAGACCGTCCACGTTGAGCCTCGCGACGTCGTCATCGTCGAAGGCATCATGGCCCTTACCGACAACACCCTCCGATCAATGATGGACGTCAAAGTATTCGTCGACGCCGACGCCGACGACCGCCTCATCCGCGTCATAGCCCGCGACTGCATCGAGCGAGGACGCACCCCCCAGATGGTGATCGACCGATACGAAGGAGTCCTAAAGCCCATGCACTGCCAATACATCGAGCCTTCCAAGCGATTCGCCGACCTCATCGTCCCCCAAGGTGGAAACAACACCGTCGCCATCGGTCTCTTGACCGACTATATCGAATCACGCCTTCACCACAACAACCGATGACCATCGACGATACCAAGCACGACGCCACCAACCCCGAGATCCTCGGAGAATACGACGGAATAGTCGTCCCCGAGGGAGTAATGTCGGAAACCGTCCCCGCCGAGGACACCAAGATGATCCTGCGCACCGACAACCTCGTCAAAAAATACGGCAAGCGCACCGTCGTCAACCACGTCTCCATCAACGTCACCCAAGGCGAAATCGTAGGCCTGCTCGGCCCCAACGGAGCCGGCAAGACCACCACATTCTACATGACCACCGGCCTGATCACCCCCAACGAAGGCCGAATATTCCTCAACGACCTCGACATCACCAAATACCCCGTCTACAAGCGCGCCCAGAACGGCATCGGCTACCTCGCCCAGGAGCCATCCGTCTTCCGCAAGCTAAGCGTCGAGGACAACATCCGCGCCGTGCTCCAGATGACCCCCGAAACCAAGGAAGAACAACGACACCACCTCGAGACACTCATCCGAGAGTTCAACCTTGAAAAGGTGCGCAAAAACCTCGGCGAGAACCTCTCGGGAGGCGAGCGCCGACGCACCGAGATCGCCCGATGCCTCGCCATCTCCCCCAAATTCATCATGCTCGACGAGCCATTCGCCGGAGTCGACCCCATCGCCGTCGAGGACATCCAATCAGTCGTCTACAAGCTCAAAGAGAAAAACATCGGCATCCTTATCACCGACCACAACGCCCCCGAAACCCTCTCGATCACCGACCGCGCCTACCTCCTGTTCGAAGGCAAGATCCTCTTCCAAGGCACCTCCGAGGACCTGGCCGAAAACCCCGTCGTACGCGAGAAATACCTCGGCCGCAACTTCATCTTCCGCCGCAAGCAGTTCGACTAGTGGAAAAGTTGAAGTGGATTTTGCTAATGTTTGTGGCTGCCGTGACCTTTGGAGGTTGCGCCGGGAGGCATACCCCCGCGTGGGAGCGCCTTGACACGGCGCAGGCGTTACTGGAAGAGCACCCCGATTCGGCGCTTGCAATAATCGAGGCGATCGACCCTACCAAACTCGGGGGCGCCGAGGAACGCGGCCGCTACTCCCTGCTCCACGCCATGGCAATCGACAAATGCGGCATCGACACCACCGACGCCTCCCTGATCGCCCCGGCCCTGTCCAGGTACCGCCACCACGGCACGGCGGACGACCGCCTCAAGGCCCTCTACTACGCCGGCCGCATAGCATCTAATGCCGACTCGCTTGACGCCGCCATGCGCCAGTTCGTCGCCGCCTCGGCCTACATCCCCCAAGCCACCGACACCCTCGCCATCGGCCGCCTCCTCATCGCCCAAGCAGTAATCAAGTTCTCTTTATACGATTACCGAAGTGCACTCGAAAAAAGTTTGGCCGCCGCACAATTGTACGACCAGTGCAACGCATTTAATTATGCGTTTGATTCCTACGAGAAGGCTCTTGGATACGCAATGATGCTTGATCTGAATGACTCATTGCCTCCAATCTTGTATAGACTTGGACAACTTGCCCCTTTATCAACTAATGGAATAAGGGAATTTCAGGCTTTGCGTCTAAATGTCGCCATTCATACTCAAGACACTACCGCAGTGCAAGAAATATTGGGCAATCTATCCTGTGAGGAAATCGACTATTCACTTGCGGTTGAAATGCTTCGGGGCTTTCTGATGCTGGAGGACTATGAACAAGCCGAGTATATTTTTCAGTTGCTTCAAGAACCTGACGGCATGGTTAATCGCATCAAATATTGGGCAGTAGCCGTCAGATTGGCCGAGAATCAGCAAGACTATAAACGCGCCTTAGATTACTTCGCCGTATACGACTCCCTGCGCGAGACCCATGACCAATTGCGTTTGACCCAGGAACTGCAGTTCAGTGAAGAACGGCACTTAAACGAGTTGCAAGTCACCCAATTAAAAGAACGCAATCGCTTCAATACCGGAATTGGCATATGTATCTCCCTGCTGATTCTTTGCGGATTAATAATCGCCCTGCTCAGATTGAGGTCGGTTAAAATGCAAAAATTGTTGGCTGAAAAATCGCTAGAGGAAGCACGAATGAAGGCTGAATTAGACGCCTCTCAACTTGACAACGCGCGCCTTGAGGCCAGCAACCTCAATATGCGACTCTCATCCATGGAAGCCGAGCTCGAGATTTTGCAATCGGCCCAAGCATCCCAATTAGTACAAGCTGATGAAGTCAACAAGTTGTTGCGCAACCGTATTGACCTCATTAATTTTCTACTTCATCAGCCCAATCTCAATCCTGGAGATAGCCGCAAATCCATGCAAAACACCTTGGAGGCTATTATTAAAGAGGATCAGGCATTTATCGAGAATACTCGGAAAGCCTACGAAAACGCCTATCCCCGCTTCTACTCCTACCTAAAAGAACATGACTTGACGCCCAAAGAAATCTCATACGCTTGTCTTTACCTTATGGGTATACGGGGCTTTGAGATAGGGGAACTGACTGGAGACAGTCGACACTATCATGTCAACAGCTCCATCCGCAAAAAATTGGGGTTAGGGAGCCGAGACTCCAATCTCGACAAAGCACTCCAAAAGATCTTTTACGGCCTCTATCCCCGACGCTAATCGGACCTTTTGTCAAACCCAAAGAGGGCTTGTCAAACTTCTATCCAAATGTTAAAATTGGAATCGCTGACAATCAGCGATTTACAAACCTGTTGTCAAACTTATTTTTTGCCTGCAAATATATATTTTCATAACTTCGTGGTGAACAAACTGTAATCTGCAAATAAAATTTCATAAGTTTTCGGTAAATAAGATTTCGGCAG
>JAJBVP010000089.1 GCA_020859755.1 Bacteroidales bacterium
GGTGGGTGGGGGAGATTTTGGTAACTTTGTGGCGAGAGATTTTAATTACAAAGATTATGTGTATGAAACGCGTTTTATTATCGATTGGGTTCTTTATGGTATTGGCGGTGGCCGCGGCGTTGCCTCCGTTCTCGTTCCAGCGGGTGTCGTCGCTGCCGTCGACATCGGGGTATGGGCGCTACCCGGTGCGCGACATCGCGCTGATGTACATGGGCGCCAGTTGGCATCCCAAATGGACAGCCGACCAGGCGGAGGTATACCTGGCCCATGAGTTGGATGGCAAGAAGCAGTGGCTGTTCGACGGGCTGCTGATGCTGGAATATTGCAATTCGGCCACTCACCAGTTCATTCCGATGCAGGATGACCGTATCCCGGCCAACCGCGAGGAGTGGCAACAGTGGATCGACCAGCTGTTCACCCCGGGGCAAGGCTTGTGCGGCATCGACCAAGCGATCACCAATCTGAAGCAGGAGATCGGCGACCCGGGGTTTCGCCACAAGGTGTCGATCGCGCTGTTCTACCCTTACACGAAGGACGGGAAAACGACCTGGGGTAAGCTCAACGGCAAGACGATGAATTTCAAGAAGGAGGCCGACCAGCTGGCTGTGTGCCAATGGATGCTGGAGGAGTTGATAGCCAAGTGGGAGCAGGCGGGGTTCAAGAACCTGGACCTGCATTCGTTCTATTGGATGTATGAGAAAGCGACCGACGACCCATTGCCCCAGGCTATGTCGAAAGTGATCAAAGCCAAGGGGTACGATTTCATCTGGTGCCCGTGGTACAAGGCTGACGGCTACAACGAGTGGAAGCAATTTGGCTTCAACATCGCCTATCTGCAGCCCAATTATTTCTTCCATCCTACCATAGCGAAGAGCCGCCTGACTGAGGCGTGCCAGCTGGCCAGCCAGTACGGGATGGGCCTGGAGGTGGAGGTGGACAACCGTATCCTGCCGACCAACGCCGACTATAAGCAGTACAAAGACCGGTTCAAGGCCTACCTGGACGTGTACAAGGCGCAGGGAGTGCTTTCGGCGTGTCCGCTGATGTGGTACATGGGTGATAAGTTGTTGCTGCAGTGGGCTGAGAATCCGGGGAAGGTGAACGACGCCAACTTCGACCTTCTGGCTCGCACGATTATCGACCGCCGCAAAAACTCGGCGCTCAACTCCCGGCTCGGGATCGAGTGATTTGTTGGCAAGCTGGCCAAGAAACCACTAATAGACACTAATATCCACCAATTCAATAGCTTATATATATTTAACTCGACAATTTTGCTTTGCTTCGCAAAGAATTAACACGAATTTCATCGATGGCACCCTATCCAGATTAGTGTAAATTCAAGAACGCATGGGCAGGAAATAGTAGCAAAGCAGCCCCGCTGATGGCGGGGCTGCTTTTGTTTTTGGCTCGACGTGGCCGAGCTGGATGGGTTAATCCTCGAAATCTTCTGCAATGCCGGAGATGCCGTCGGCAATCACGATTTTGCGGCTCTGTACCTTGCAATCGAAGAACTTGCCACCAGTGATTTGGTAGTTGTTGGAAACCAACGTTGCGTCATCGGCATCCCAGGAGAAGCGGCAGTTGGTGAACGTGCCACCAGTGATGTTAACAGCGTCGCAAGAAGCCTGGTTAGCTACCGTGTCCTTGGCTGTGATGTGATCCCAAATGGCGAGGTTGGTGAAAGTGCCACCGGTGATGTTGATGGTGCCCACGGTGTTCTTGTTCTTCTGGGAATTGGCGAAGATGCGGAATCCGTTGCGGAAGAAGTCGAATGAACCACCGCTGATGTTCAGCGTGGCGTCGCCATTGGTCGAGTTCACGTCAACAAAGCAGGGCATCAGGTAACCATCGTAATATGTGCCGGCGGTCAACACGTAGGTGCCACCCTCGATGTTGACGGTGCCTCCCGAGTTGATGAAAGCCGATACGAGGTTCGCGCTCTTGCCGCAAGTTACATTCACCTTGCCGTTACCAGTGATTGTGAGGGTAGCACCGGGCTTCACGGTGAAAATCTGGGTGGAGCCAGTGGTGGGATCTGCCAATTCATAATCGAGGGTGTAACCATTGAGGTCGATGGTAATATCCATGCCGTCGGTGATAGTAGCCAAGTTGGTGATTCCCGATTCCGAGATATTGGCACCGAGGGTGATAGTTGATCCTGCGGGGGCGTTGGCGATTGCCTGGGCGAGGGCGGTGTTGTTGGCGGCTACGAGGTTAACCTCAACGTCGGTGTCGGTGTTGCTGCCGTCGATGGAGAAGCCGTCGTGACGGCCGCAGAATGCCTCGACGGTGGTGTTGGTGGCCTCGTAGTAGCCCTCGTAGGACTGGTTAACGGAGCCATTGGAAACGGTGTTGCCGGTGATCTTGCCATTTTTTCCACCGGTCTGGTCGAAAGATATATGGGCGTAACCGAATGCACCACCGAGGTCGCGGTAGCCGGTGATGGTGAAGTTGGAGGCGGTGTTGCCGGTAACCTCAGCGTAGTAAGCGGTGCCAGCCAGTTGGCCTACGAGGGCTCCAGCCTTGTCGCCGAAGTCCTGTTCGCCCTTGGGATCCAAGCCGGGAACGACGGTAACGGTGATGTTGTTGGCCGAGCAGTTCTTGACTCCGCTCTTGATCTGGCCGCCGATGGCGCCAGCGTAGTGGTTGGCGTAGATAATAGCGTTGGTCACGTGGCAGTTCTCAATGAAAGTGTACTCGGAAGCTTTGGCAACGATAGCGGCAGCGGAGCCCGAGCCGGTGGACCAGTTGTTGGCGTTGTCCGTGCTCCATGAGCTTACGCGAGCGTCGATATAAACGTTGTCGACCTTCAAGTTCTTCACAATGGGAGGATTGTAGGCGTCGCCTACCTTGTAGTGGCTATATTCGATATGGCCGAAGAGGGCTGCGTCGGAGCCATCGTTTTTCTTGATATATAGGTTGGAGATGGTGTGGTCCTGACCGTTGAACATTCCCTTGAAGTATTTTTCATGGCCGCCGATTGGGGTCCAGGGCTGGTTGCCGAGGTCGAGATCGTTGCAAAGCAGAAGGGTCTCGTCGATGTAGGTGGTTGCACCCGAGTTGACCTGCTGAGCCACGTAGGCGAGCTCGGCGGCGGTTGTGATCAGCCAGGCACCGTCGGCGTTCTGCTTGGGAGCGGAGGTGGTGGTGCCGTCCCACACGATGTTGAGGTTGTACTGGTCGTCGGTCTCGTAGTAGGGGTTGATGTTGATGGTGAAGTCGACGGTCGAGGTCAAGAGCGCGCCGAAGATGTTGGTGCGATAATTGCGCTGGATGGGAGCGCCGGGGACACTGAGTTCGTGGAATTTGTCGCCACTGTCGTAGAATGCCAGCTCGATGTCCGAGGTTTGCTTGTCGGCACCCACGAGCACGTAAGCCATGGCCAGGTACTCGTAATCGCCAGCCTTGTCGCCCACGGGGAATTTCTCATAAGAGGCATCGGTGGTGGCGAGGCCCTGGTTGGGGCGGAGTGTCTCGGTGAACTCGACGTCGCCCTTGGTTGAATCGTCAACCTTGCCGGTGGAGAGGTTGAATGCCGAGTAGACGTCCTTGACGCTCATGGTTGCCGAGATATACTTGTCGGCGAGACCAGCCTGGTTGATGTCGTTGGTACCCACGTTGATCTGAGCGAACGGGCGCTTGAGGGTGGAGGTGATCGTGGTCGCGCCTTCCACGGTGAACGACTCCACGCTGTAGAATGCGTCGCGATCCTCGTCGTTGAGGGCCGCGTCGGTGTAGTCGACGGTCACGGTCTTGGTGGCGGAATTCCAGGTGTAGGGAGCGCCCTTTTTCTGGGCCCAGAAGATCACTTCGTAGGATTTGCCGGTCACGAGTTGGAGAGTGAGGGTGGTGGAACGGTTGTCGAAAGTGCCGGTACCCTCGATGATAGGTGTGTCGGCTCCCGACTCATAGACGGCGTAGTCCAGGTGTTCGGCGGTCAAGCCGTCGGAGTAGGCACGCGACGAGATGTCGGAGGGGAGGCTCGCGGAGATGGTTACCGTGGCGTCGCCGCCAGTGGCCATTCCGTCAAAGTCGTCGTTGGAGCAGCTGGCAAGTAAGAGCAGGCCAGCGGCAAGGATAAAGGATTTTTTCATTTGTGGATGGGTTTATGGTATTTGGTTTTCAGTATTTGGTGTTTGGTTTTGGGGTGTGATGAACTGCATACACAGCCTGTATTTTCGCGAAGGTAAGGTATTTACATTTGTCAACCCAGTTTGGGGGGGGGGGGGGGGGGGGGGGGGGGGGGGGGGGGGG
>JAJBVP010000247.1 GCA_020859755.1 Bacteroidales bacterium
CGATGGAGTGCTTAACTGCCGGGTTCGGCATGGGACCGGGTGGATCCACTCCTCTATTAGCACCGGAAACTTAATATCAGCCCTCTTCAGGCGGATAAAGGATTTATGAGGTTAAGGCCTCGGTGTATTAGTATTGGTCAGCTCAAAGGGCGTTACCCTCTTACACCTCCAACCTATCAAACCGGTCGTCTTCCGGACACCTTACTTCTTTGACGAATGAGGTATCTCATCTTGAGGCCGGCTTCCCGCTTAGATGCCTTCAGCGGTTATCCGATCCGTACATGGCTACCCAGCTTCTACTCCTGGCGGAATAACTGGTTCACTAGCGGTACGTCCATCCCGGTCCTCTCGTACTAGGGACAGTTCCTCTCAAATACCTTGCGCCCACAGTGGATAGGGACCGAACTGTCTCACGACGTTCTGAACCCAGCTCACGTACCGCTTTAATGGGCGAACAGACCAACCCTTGGGACCTGCTTCAGCCCCAGGATGCGATGAGCCGACATCGAGGTGCCAAACGCCGCCGTCGATAGGAACTCTCGGGCGGCATCAGCCTGTTATCCCCGGGGTAGCTTTTATCCGATGAGCGATGGCCTTTCCACTCAGGACCACCGGATCACTAGGACCAACTTTCGTTTCTGATCGATCTGTCAATCTCACAGTTAAGCCACCTTATACCCTTACGCTCTGTAGATGTTTTCCATTCATCTTGAGGTGACCTTCGCGCGCCTCCGTTACTCTTTGGGAGGCGACCGCCCCAGTCAAACTGCCCGCCTGACAATGTCCCGCAGTATGATTCAATACTTGCGGTTAGA
Source organism: Bacteroidales bacterium (assembly GCA_020859755.1). Lineage (GTDB taxonomy): Bacteria > Bacteroidota > Bacteroidia > Bacteroidales > Muribaculaceae > JAJPXC01. The sequence continues at coordinate 816 of JAJBVP010000247.1, forward strand.
ATCCCAGCACAATAAGGGTGGTATTCCAACGGTGGCTCCATAAAGTCTGGCGACCTTATTTCATAGCCTCCCACCTATCCTATACATACTATACCGAAATCCAATATCAAGTTACAGTAAAGCTCCACGGGGTCTTTCCGTCCTACTGCGGGTAACTGGCGTCTTTACCAGTACCACAATTTCACCGGGCCCACTGTCGAGACAGCGCTCAGATCGTTACACCTTTCGTGCAGGTCGGAACTTACCCGACAAGGAATTTCGCTACCTTAGGACCGTTATAGTTACGGCCGCCGTTTACTGGGGCTTCAGTTCAAAGCTTCGCCTTGCGGCTGACCTCTCCCTTTAACCTTCCAGCACCGGGCAGGTGTCAGACCCTATACTTCGGCTTGCGCCTTCAGCAGAGTCCTGTGTTTTAGTTAAACAGTCGCCTGAGCCTGGTTTCTGCGAACCAAAGATGCTTACTATGTAAAATATTCACATCTCCAGCCACTCCTTCTCCCGAAGTTACGGAGTCAACTTGCAGAGTTCCTTAACAATGGTTATCCCGTTCACCTTAGCCTTCTAAGCCAACCCACCTGTGTCGGTTTTGAGTACGGGTTCAACAGTTCTCCATAGAAGTTTTTCTCGGCAGCCGAGCATTTGCACCTTCTCGAATTAGATTCTTCCACGTCAGTTCTCGGCCTTGGAGAGAAAGGGATTTGCCTCTTTCTCAAGCCTACTACTTTGTACCGGGATTTCCATCACCCGGCGTGCATAGCTTTCTGCGTCACTCCATCTGTCAAACGAACTGCCAAAGGGCAGGATTGTCTACCTGCTGTCCATCGACTACGCCTTTCGGCCTCGCCTTAGGTCCCGCCTAACCCTGGGTGGATGAACCTTCCCCAGGAATCCTTGGGTTTTCGGTGAGTGTGTTTTTCGCACACTTTTCGCTACTCATGCCGTCATTCTCACTTCTATATTGTCCACATGACTTTACAATCATGCTTCGTCCTGTATAGAACGCTCCCCTACCAGTCAGCAGAATTTTCCACTGAATCCGAAGCTTCGGCGCCATGCTTAGCCCCCCACATTTTTGGCGCAGGGACGCTCGACCAGTGAGCTGTTACGCACTCTTTCAAGGATGGCTGCTTCTGAGCCAACCTCCTGGCTGTCTGGGCATCCCCACATCCTTGTAACACTTAGCATGGGCTTTGGGACCTTAGCTGTCGGGCTGGGCTGTTTCCCTTTCGACTACGGATCTTCGCACTCGCAGTCTCACTCCCAATCTAGATCTGCAGGTATTCTGAGTTTGATTAAGCTCGGTAGGCAGTGCTGCCCCCTCACCTATTCAGTGCTTTACCCCCTGCAGTCTTATCGATTGAGGCTGCACCTCAATGCATTTCGGGGAGAACCAGCTATCACCATACTCGATTAGCTTTTCACTCCTATCCACACCTCATCCAGGCCTTTTTCAACAGGCTGTGGTTCGATCCTCCAACCGGTGTTACCCGGTCTTCAATCTGGACATGGATAGATCGTATGGCTTCGGGTCTATAGCATGTGACTTGCGCCCTGTTCAGACTCGCTTTCGCTGCAGCTTCAAACCTTGTAGTTTTTAACTTTGCCACATACCATAACTCGACGGCTCATTTTCCAAGAGGCACGAGGTCACTCCATAAGGAGCTCCCTCTGCTTGTTAGCACGAGGTTTCAGGTCTGTTTCACTCCCCGTCAGGGGTGCTTTTCACCTTTCCCTCTCGGTACTGTTTCACTATCGGTCGCTGAATGTGTTTAGCCTTGGACCGTGGTCGGCCCGGATTCGTACGGAATTTCACGTGCTCCGCATTACTTGGGTGTCTGTCTAAGAGGCTTTTTTATTTCACTTACTGGGCTTTCACCGTCTTTGGCTCGATTTTCCAACTCGATTCGGTTATAAAAAAGTTTTGTAACTCTTTTGGAGTTCTGCAGGACTCCGCGACAGATCCCTCGACCCCAGCTGCACAACGCCTGCAGGCTTGGCATGCAGCTGGTTTAGGCTTCGCCCCTTTCGCTCACCACTACTTGGGGTATCTCTTACGATTTCTTTTCCTCCGGATACTGAGATGTTTCACTTCTCCGGGTTGCCGCCTTGTAAAAGGCTCACAGGTTACCCTGTGAAGGTTGCCCCATTCAGAGATCCGCGGGTCTATGGATGCTTGCTCCTTACCGCGGCTTTTCGCAGCTTGCTGCGTCTTTCTTCGGCATTCAGCGCCAAGGCATTCCCCTCGTGCTATGTTGTACCTTAACCTCATAAATCCTTTATGCACCCAGTTGCCGCCGGTTATATGCGCCATCTGATGAACACACTAAGTTCGATTACGGAAATCTGAAGATTTCCTATCTCACTTATTCTTCGCGACGGCGCCTCGCCTTTCGCTCCAACGTATCGATATACGATTCCGCTCCAGCCGAGGCGCTGTCGCTTCGCAGCTGACGCATCTAACCGGCGGATTTTACGTTTGGGAGTTTCGGGCTTCAAAACCTGCGGTTTTGAAGGGCTTTTTGTCATGGTTCGTACACCACAAAAAGAATGAGAAAGCAAAAGGTCCGCAATAGTTTTTTGTCTCACGACAGATTTAGCTCTTTTGTTTAGCTGCCGCTTTACGCGGCCGCTCCTTAGAAAGGAGGTGATCCAGCCGCACCTTCCGGTACGGCTACCTTGTTACGACTTCACCCCCCTTACTCGGCGCACCTTAGACGCTTCTTTCCCTTACGGGTTAAGCCTGCGGCTTCGGGTGCCCCCAACTCGGGTGGTGTGACGGGCGGTGTGTACAAGGCCCGGGAACGTATTCACCGCAGCTTGGCTGATCTGCGATTACTAGCGATTCCGGCTTCATGTAGTCGGGTTGCAGACTACAATCCGAACTGGGACCGGCTTTTCAGGATTCGCCAACTATCACTAGCAAGCTGCCTTTTGTGCCGGCCATTGTAGCACGTGTGTCGCCCTGGGCATAAAGGCCATGATGACTTGACGTCATCCCCACCTTCCTCCGCCTTGTCGGCGGCAGTCTCTCCAGAGTGCTCAACTTTACTTGTTAGCAACTGGACATAGGGGTTGCGCTCGTTGCGGGACTTAACCCAACATCTCACGACACGAGCTGACGACAGCCATGCAGCACCTGTTCAAGCTCTGTAGCAAGCTACAGTCCCTTCTCTTTCAAGTCAGTACCACTTGTATGTCAAACCCAGGTAAGGTTCTTCGGTTTGCATCGAATTAAACCACGTGCTCCACCGCTTGTGCGGGCCCCCGTCAATTCCTTTGAGTTTCAGTCTTGCGACCGTAGTCCCCAGGCGGGATACTTAACGCGTTAACTACGGCACGGATGAACTGCTTCACCCACACCCAGTATCCATCGTTTACGGCCAGGACTACCGGGGTATCTAATCCCGTTCGCTGCCCTGGCT
>JAJBVP010000070.1 GCA_020859755.1 Bacteroidales bacterium
AGGCCTCTCTTGGCCTCGCACCCGTTAGATTATGCCCATGTCGGGCGAACAAGAATCCGCCGCAAGCCCCTCGTTGAGCCTGCGGCGGTTGTTTAAACGCATGAGTGTATGGAACTATTATTTCAAAACCTTACTTACTGTACTTCCCTGTACCTTAAGATAAAGGCCTGATGTCAGGATAGATTCGTCGGTCCCAAGGTACATGCCTTGGAGATTGTAATATTTAGTTTTTTCATGGTCGTCTTGCGGGATGAGCATGACATCGGTGGGCGATTGGCCGTTGGCTGTGACGGTGATGATATCCTCGGTAACAACATATTTGGCCGGCTCGACGGTTTTGAGCACCGTCTGATGCTCGCCTTCCGATTTAACGTAGTGCCTTACCCGGTAAGTAGCGGTTATGGCTTCGTCTGTAGTCATGAGATTGTCCAGCCTTGAGATAACGTCGCAGTGACTCAAAGCCCAAGAGCTTTGGTCGAGAGAAACGTACGACTGGAAATTGGGGGAGCCGGGGTGAACATAGGAAGCTTCGGTAATCTCGTTCTCCTTTACGATCAATTCCTCGGTCGAGTCGATTGTGCGCCACACGTTGTATACTCCTCCCGAGTAGGTGGTTGTAGAAGAGGGGAATGACGGGGTGTAATTGTTCCACACTTTGACGAAACCGATGGAGCCATCGGTCAGTTCAACGCGGCACAGGCCCGTGGTGGTCGCGTCAACCCATGGCATCGACACGCCATTGGAGCGAGGAGTGCCCCACTCGTTGTCGGTTTCGACATCCTCGGTGGCAGTAACCACGCGCACGCAGAACTTGGGAGCGGCTTGCGCGCCATGCTCTACGTAAGGGATGTAAGGCACTTGAATCTCCACGTTGGCCGACGCCGATTCCATTGCCACCGAGCCGGCGTCGCGGCTGAGTTCGCCCGAGGTGTTCAAAGTGGTAATTTTGTAGTCGTAGGAACCTCCCTTACGGTCGATTGAGGCAACCACGTCCCACGACTGTTGGTCGTAAGAGCGAAGGATCTCGTAACGGCGCACGTTCATCGAGCGCTTTACGTTCAGCTTGGCGATAACAGTGTTAGGCGTGAGGCTGTGATCAGTGTCGGCTGCCACGTCCTCCTCGGTGTAGGATACGAGGTTCACGTCCACGGCTGAGCTTACGGGAGTGAAAGTGAGCACATTCGACAACTTGTCATCGGCACCCTCGCGTTTCTTGGTCATTTGGTAGGTATAGGGACCAGCCGGCGAGTTAACGTTCTCCGTGAAACAATCGAGAATCGATGGCTGGTTGCCTTCCTCGTCGAGCACCTTGCTGTAATCGCCAAGGTCGCTTTGCCAAGTGCCGGTTGTGGTTTCGCTACCAACAACCAACGTATAGCTATAATTATACTTGTCCCCATCATCATTGAGGGCCTTGGTGTTGACCGTGAGAGTGCCAATCAGTGACACATTCCCGGCTGCGTCGGTGCGGTTCAATTCGAAGATGTCACCCTCCTCGGCATATAGCTGTTCCAGTGGCTTGTCTTCGGTCCAGGTGCTCGACAGGTAGATACGATTACGATAGTTGTTATACTCGGTCGCGGGGTTGAAAGTCGATCTCCAGATACCCGAGATAGCAACGTTGGTATCCTCGCCAAGCGAAGGAATCACCACTTCGTCCTCATTGGACACCACCACAGAGAAATCGGTATCAACGGGCTTACCCTTTACCACGTAAGTTACGGTGCGCGTGTTGGTTTCATCCTGTAGTTCAAGTACCCTTACGCTGGGATAACTTGCCGAGGAGGTGATTTTTACCACCCCGTTTTCCTCAGAGATAGTAGTGATTCCGTTTGCCAATTCGTCGGCATCGATTGTTATCTCGTCAATTCCAACGGCTTCCAGAGAGCCATCAGCAAGAACTCGATAGAGATAGTAATCCTCGGGATCGGAATCGCTAACATAGGCTTTGTAGGTTGATTTCCAAGATACTTGGGCATCATAGGCGTTAGGGGTGTCGCTGCGTTTCAATACGGCATCCAGATTGATGCCGTAAGCGAAAAACACGGGACAGTAACCTATATCATCTTCATTGTCGGGATCGCGATAGTAGAAGGCATAGTAATCTTGATCGGCACTATATCCTGAGGCGTTGGGATTGTCCCTCTTTTTCCAATAATAATAGCGTCGATCGGGAATAAAGAAGCAATAGTTGTTGTAATACTCAACTGTGGTGTTGGTTTGCGACATGCGAAACTCATGCTGCAAGTTCAGAAGAGCATAGCAGTTGTGGGTAATGGGATAGACTTTTCCGGCTTCAATATAGTTGATGGCAGAAGTTGAGGTGTTGGCGTCGTTAGGAGCGTATAACTCAAAGGTGCGCTTTGTTAATTCATCATTGGCGTGTCGAGGGTCTCCTTTAGTCATAAAATAGAATACACCGAGGCTTCCTTCGTAATTGAACAGCCAACCTGGATTTTTATCGTTTTCAATTCTCTTACGCGAAAAGAGAATTTCAACCGACTTCATGCGATTTTTATAAGCAATTTGTTGACCACTTGAAAGAAATGTTCCCGGTTCATCCTGGACTTTAACCAAAAGACAAGTTAATTCGTCCTGTTCGGGATTTGGCACAGACGGGAATTTATAATTGGCATAGACATAAGAGGATTGGTAATACTTTACACTCGTCCACAGGTCTTCTTTGGGTGATACTTCATCCCCTTGGAGTATTGTTTTGTAACCCGGGATTTCATTATTGCCGTAGACGGATATCAGGAACCATCTGATTTGCCAAGCGGCCAAATCGGTTTTGTCTTCATTGGATACCACCTCTCCCAAGTTGCTCGTGTGTTTTGTTCCGGAGGTGTTGTAGCTTTCGTACCAATCATAGGTTTGGGATTGGAACCATTCCTTGGTGTAAGAGAACTCAGCCGTGGCGCTTATACAGCACATCACGGCCAAAATGCATAAATATGCCCTGAGTTTTAACGATAACTTCCTGCCCCGCAAATCAATTGGGGGGGGTAAACCATTGATTCATAAGCAGTTATAAGATTTTATTGTAAGATTTCGTTTCCTATCTATCGAGCCGTTTTTTGAATTTTTTGAGAGAAAAACGTGCAAAATTACCACATTATTCTCATATCACAATATTTTTAAGTATAAAATAAGTTATTAAAGATCAACGAATGTAAAAACCTCGTAGATTTTCTCCAACTATCCCTCCAATTTCGTCCCTCTACCCCTAAAATTCTCGCTTCCCTCTATAATGTGCGTCACCGACGGCACCTTCTCCCGCCACGTCGACGAAAACGACTACCTCTACACCGACACAGTGTCTAATTCCAAGGATATCCACGACCTCCACGCCTATCTCCAAAGCCAATGCCGAGTTAAAGAGCGAGCTTGTCTATAAGACGTGTGCGCACAATCTCATAGGCTGCAAATGGGTCGTACTGGATGCCCGGGCGAAGCAACAATTGAGAATCGGTGAGAAAATCCCGATCCTGCATCTTTCCCTCCATATTGATAATGAATTGTTTGTAGGTCGGAGGTTGTTGAACGGAGAAACTGATATACCTTTTGTAGCATCGTATCACATCATCTGGGTTCACCTCTGGCTGGGATAGACCCAGATTGCGCTTTTTACTACCATAGGCTGTCTGGCTCAATGTCTTGGTTTATAATGATTTTCCACTTCTTGTCTCGGTCTTTGCCTGTGACAGGAAGGTCGGTTTGCAGGGGACGATAAATTACTTTACGTGACCGAGTGGATAGAAGTGCTTTGATTTGATCGGCTTTGTCTTGCTCGTCTAGAATTACATCAAGTATATATCCTAAGCGCTGGAGTGTGGGCAAAGTGGTGGCATTTAGAAGTTCCGTGGCATTACGCGAGAAATTTGTAACCTCCACCAATTCGGCAAGTACTGTGGCAGCAACAGAAAGGCCCCCGATCAGCTTGTTGTATTGCACTAAGTCCACAGACGTAAGCTCTGGGTTGGAATATTTGATCACTCCGGTTTCAGCATTGGTAGATTGCAACAGTGAATCTGGAATGGTGTTGCGGAAAGTCCAAACCATTTGGGTGTTTGTTGTAATTATTTTTTAACTACATGACAAAAATTGGAATATGTCGAACTGGGGTGGTCTTTGGG
>JAJBVP010000005.1 GCA_020859755.1 Bacteroidales bacterium
TTTAGCATTTAGCATTTAGCATTTAGCATTTAGCATTTAGCATTTAGCATTTAGCATTTAGCCGAATAGAATAAAGTGAGTGCGTAGCACGTGTCTCTGGAAAGAGCCGTGCTACGCACTCAAGTGCTATTAGGCTATATGCTAAATGCTAAATGCTAAATGCTAAATGCTAAATGCTGATTAGAAGGCTGAGGGCTTGAGGGTGAGGCCCACGCGCTCTTGGAGGCCGAAGAGGAGGTTCATGTTGTGGACGGCTTGCCCGGAGGCGCCTTTCACCAGGTTGTCGATCACCGAGGTGATCAGTAGCTTGCCGTCGACCTTGTCGAGGTGAAGGATGCACTTATTGGTGTTCACAACGTCCTTAAGGTCAGGTGCTTTGTCGGTGATGAAGGTGAACGAGTGGTCGTCGTAGTAATCCTCGTAGAGCTTGCGTATCTCATCGAGCTCGATGGGGCAATCCATGTAGATGATGGCCATGATTCCGCGCGAGAAGCAACCGCGCACGGGGATAAAGTTAATCTCCTGATTGAACGACGACTGCAACTCCACGAGCGACTGTCGTATCTCGGCCAGATGCTGGTGGCGAAACGGCTTGTAGATCGACACGTTGTCGTTGCGCCACGAGAAATGGCTCGTTGCCGACGGCTTCACGCCCGCGCCGGTGCTACCGGTGATGGCCGTGATGTGGATGGGCGCGTTGAGCAGCAGGTTTTTGGCCAGGGGCAGCAGGGCGAGCTGGATTGCGGTGGCGAAGCAACCGGGGTTGGCCACGCGTGTCGCGCCGCGCACCAGCGGTTTGCGGTGCAACTCGGGGAGGCCGTAGACGAAGTCGTTGCCCTCGGCTGCCAGGCGATAGTCGGCCGACAGGTCGATGATCTTCACGCGCTCGGGTACCGTGCAGCTCTCCATGAACTCGCGGGTCTTGCCATGGGGCGTGCAGCAGAAGAGCACGTCGATGGCGTCCCAGTCGAGACGGTCGGTAAAGCGGAGCTTGGTGTCGCCGATGAGGCCCTGGTGGACGTCGGTGACGGGGTTGCCGGCGTTGGATGTGGAGTGAACCCACGCGATTTCCACGTCGGGATGGTTGATTAGCAGGCGGATGAGTTCGCCGGCGGTGTAGCCTGCCCCGCCGATTATTCCGGCTCGTATCATTTCTTCTTATTGCGCTCTTGTACGTTATGGTAAATCTTCATCTGGTTGCCCAGGATCTTGGTAAAGCCCTTGACGTCGTCGGCGGTCCAAGCCTTTGAGAGCTCGCCGTACTCGCCGAAGTCGGTCTTCATCAAGTCGTAGGGTGAATCGACGCCCACGAGCACGTATCGGTAGGGCTTGAGGTCGACGATGACGCGGCCGGTGACATTGTCCTGAGATTTCTCGAGGAACGCCTCGATGTCGCGCATCACCGGCTCGAGGTATTGTGCCTCGTGCATGAACATGCCGTACCAAGTGCCCAGTTGGTCCTTCCAGTACTGTTGCCACTTGGTCAAGGTGTGCTTCTCGAGCATCTTATGGGCGGCGATGATCAGCAGGGGAGCACCGGCTTCGAAACCCACGCGGCCCTTGATGCCGATGATGGTGTCGCCGATGTGCATGTCGCGTCCGATGGCGTAGGGAGCCACAACCTCCTCAAGCTTCTGGATGGCCTTCACGCGGTCGTCGATACGCTCGCCGTTGACTGCGACCAGCTCGCCGCGCTCGAAGTCGAGGGTGATTTGCTCGTCTTTGGTGGCCGTCATCTGGGTGGGGTAGGCCTCCTCAGGGAGGGTTTGGTCGCTGTGTAGGGTTTCCTTGCCGCCAACGGATGTGCCCCAAAGGCCCTTGTTGATCGAGTACTCAAGCTTGCGGAAGTCGGCCTCATAGCCGTGCTTCTTGAGGTAGTCGATCTCGTAGTCGCGGGTGAGGTTCATGTCGCGGGTGGGGGTGATGATCTCGATCTCGGGGGCGAGGATCTGGAACGTGAGGTCGAAGCGCACCTGGTCGTTGCCGGCGCTCGTGGAGCCGTGGGCCACGCAGTCGGCGCCGATCTTCTTGGCGTACTCGATGATGGCGATGGCCTGGAAGATGCGCTCCGAGGATACCGAGATAGGGTAGGTGCCGTTGCGGAGCACGTTGCCGAAGATCATGTATTTGATGGCCTTCTCGTAGTATTCGTTGGTGATGTCGAGGGTGGCGTGCTCGCGGGCGCCCAGGGCCAGGGCGCGGCGCTCGATCTCCTTAAGCTCCTCGGGGGAGAACCCGCCGGTGTTGGCGATTGCCGTGTACACTTCATAGCCGCAGTCCTCTGTGAGATATTTCACTGCGAAGGAGGTGTCCAAGCCTCCCGAAAACGCTAATACTACTTTCTTTTTCATTATGGGGTAAGTTTTCAGTTTTCAGTTTTTAGTTTTCAGTGATTTGGGGCTTTAAATCCTTAAATCCTTAAATCTTTAAAGGATGAAAGGATTAAAGGATGAAAGGGGGCCTTGCCGGGGAGCTGTTAAGCTAAATGCTAGATGCTAAATGCTAAATGCTAAATGCTCCCTAAAGCGAGGGGAGAGCGGCGGCGATGGAGGCGGCGGTGTCGTCGGCTGTTGAGGGGGCCTTTTTCTCGGCCTCGTGGTATTTCTCGGCCGGGTCGTAGAGCAGGCCCACGCACAGGCACTTGTGGCCGCCGTTTCGCTGCAGGATGTCGTAGTTGACGCAGCTCTCGCAACCGCGCCAGAAGGCGGGGTCGGTGGTGAGATGGTCGAAGGTCACCGGGCGGTAGCCCAGCTCGAAGTTCATTTTCATCACCGCGGCGCCCGTGGTCAAGGAGAAAATCTTGGCGTTGGGAAACATCTCGCGGGAGAGTTGGAAGATACGTCGCTTGATGCGTGATGCCAGACCGATGCCGCGGAACTTGTCGGCGACGATCAATCCGGAATTGGCAACAAACTCTTTGTTGCTCCAGCTCTCGATGTAGCTGAAGCCCGCGAACTCCCCGCCGGGGCCGATCGCGATTACCGCTTTGCGCTCGAGCATCTTCTGTCGCACGTAGTCGGGCGACCGCTTGGCGATACCCGTGCCGCGCACCTTGGCTGCTCGCGTGATGGTGTCGAGGATCTCGTCGACGTAGCCCACGTGCTCCTCCGAGGCCACCAGCACTTCAATTTTCTGTGAATCTTCCATTTTACCTATTGTACTATGTGCAGGAGGCGACCATTACGTCCATTCCTCCTTTATACTTTTAGTTGTCAATAGCTGGGCTATTAACTTTTAACTTTAAACCTTTTAACCCTTAAACGTCGAAGGCATTCTTGGCTGCGGCCATCACCTCCTGGGGGAGGATGGTGCATAGGAGCGCGTAGATTTCGGGGCGGGTTGATTGCTCGTTGATGACGGCCATCACGGTGTCGGCTCCGGGGATGGTGCCCAGGATGTGAGGCGAGTCGAGCATATCGATATCGTAAGCGAGCCCCGAAGCGTATCCGTTGCGGGTTTTGATCACCACAATGTTGCCCGAGATGGCTACCGAGAGGGTTGCCGGGTGCATGGCCGTTTGGAGCACGGCGCGGGCCGAGCGGGGGGCCTGGTCGCGCTTGTCGTGGTCGGGCACCACGTAACGATAGCCGCCAAGATCGGTGGGTATCTTGGTGGTGCGCAACGTTTTAAGGTCGCGCGATAGGGTGGCCTGCGTGACCACGAATCCCTCTTTGGCGAGCTGTTTCGACAGCTCCTCCTGGCTGGAGATCACGTGTTTCGACAGGATCTCGACGATAGCCGGTAATCGGTTCTTGCGATTCTTCATTGCGTTGAAATTAGCGGCGCAAAGTTACAAATAATTATTCAATTATTACCTCATCTTGCCATTTTTATGTAGTTTTTGTTGTTGGTTTTCAGTTTTCGCTCTCTGCGGCGCATCTTGGAAGCGCCACCTGTGGTAACAACGTATATCTACAGGTTGATTTTGTGCTTTTGGTGTTCGTTTGTGGTTTCGGGGAGCGGGATTTTCGAGGTGGGGTGGAGGCTTGGTGACTTAATAAAGGTTAAATTTTGGGTGCTTTAAGCAATGTTTTCCAAAATTTAGTATATTTGCGTGCTTTATAGATAGATGTGATCTAAACCTGTTGGTTGAATTAGACATATAGGGCATATTTGACTTGCCCGATATTTCGA
>JAJBVP010000173.1 GCA_020859755.1 Bacteroidales bacterium
GTCCCCAAAGACCACCCCAGTTCGACATATTCCAATTTTTGTCATGTAGTTAACCATAAAATACCAAGATAGAAGATATGAGAACGTTAAAAGTGCTTTTACTCGGGCTCGGGTTGTTGGGCACGGCCAACGCAGGGGCTATCGGCTGGCCCAACGCCTACGAGGGTGTGATGTTGCAAGGATTCTACTGGGATTCTTACCAGACTGAGACCAAATGGGCACAGCTCACGGCCAAAGTTGACGATTTGGCCCCGTATTTCAAATTGATTTGGGTACCCAACAGTGCCAAATCCACTGGAGGACAGGGGTACATGCCCATCTACTGGTTCACCAACCACAACAGCGATATGGGCACCGAGACCGAGCTTAAGACTATGATCTCCACCTACAAGGAACGTGGGGTGGGCTTCATAGCCGACGTGGTGATCAACCACCGCAACGGCGTGACCAACTGGGTTGACTTCCCCACCGAGACCTGGAACGGCACGACATATCATATCGGCACCGAGGGCATCTGCTCCACCGATGAGGTGTGGACCCAGGGTGGCGACTACTATTCATCCATGGCTCGCGGCGCGGCTGACGAGGGGGATGATTTCGACGGCTCGCGCGACCTTGACCACACCAACGCCAACGTGCAGGAGAATTGCAAGGCCTACTGCAAGTGTCTGCTGGACACCTGGGGATACGTGGGATTCCGCCTCGACATGTGCAAAGGCTACGCTGGATACTATACAAAGATGTACAACCAATATGCCCAGCCCACGTATAGCGTGGGTGAGTATTGGGATTCGAGCTATGACGCCGTGGCCGCATGGATAGAGGCGACTGGCGGCGAGTCGGCTGCGTTCGATTTCCCCTTTAAATACGCTGTCAACTCGGCGTTTAGCTCCAATGACATGACCAAGCTGGTGTGGTATGAGAACGGCACGACGCCCAAGCCGGCCGGCATGATCCACCACTGGTACCAACAACTGGCGGTGACCTTCATCGACAACCACGACACCTACCGCGACGACAGCAACAAGTTCCAGGGCAACTGGGCCGCGGCCAACGCGTTCATGATCTGCTCGCCGGGTACTCCCTGCGTGTTCTGGCCCCACTGGACCGCGTGCGGCGACCAAATCGGGCGCATGATCGAGGCTCGCAACGCCGTTGGTATCACCAATACCTCGGAAGTCACAGTCCTCCGCTCCAACACCAATTGCTACATGGCCGAGTTGACGGGCACCCGCGGGAGGCTCGCCGTGAAGATCGGCTCGGAGATGGTCACCCCCGACGGCTACAGCAATAGCGACCAATATTGCTACGGCACCGACTATTGCATATGGATCAAGGACAACTACCCCACCAACCTCTATATCCTTGGCAACCTCGATTCGGGGAGCTGGCTCACCAATTCGGGCGTGACCATGACCAAGAGCACTAATGTCTACAAGGCCTCAGGCGTGACTTTCAAGGCCGTGGACAACAACACCTACGCCTATTTCTCGCTGGTGACCACATTGGCATCGTCGTCAAGCGACTGGAACACAGTGAATTCCTCGGCGCGCTACGGGGCAACGTCGTCCGACTTGCTTATCGCTGCGGGCGACACCAAGACGGTGCAGGAGTTTTCCTCCAACCCGGGTTCGGCCTATTCGTGGAAAATCCTTCCCGGCACTTACGACATTACCGTCGACCTGGCCGACATGACCATCACCGTGGCCAATCCCTCGGCCTCCACCTCGATCCACGACATGGAAGTTGACGCCGAGCCTGCCACCCCCGTCTACTACACCATCGACGGGCGCCAAGTCGCCACGCCCATCCCCGGCACGATCTACATCGTCCGCCGCGGCACGGAATACCAAAAGGAGTTGAACAGATAGCCACGAGGCTCTTCCAATAGGTTGTCTTATCGGGCCAGGCTCCGCCAGGCCCGATGGGATATCCAATTGGTGACAACTATGGGGTGGGAGGGTCATCAAATAGAACTTTACCTCATGCTTTACGTTATAAAGGTATCTATAACGACGTTTCGACATGAAAAAATGGGGTAATCTGCTAAAAGGCAATGTGAATATGCTCTTGGCCAAACTGACGTATGGCCTCGACTACAACTGCATACGCTATCTGCAACCTCGCTGGGTGGACCCTCGGGGAATGACGGTGGTGAGATTGGTGTGGGGCGCGTTGTCGTTTTGGGCGATTTCCCTGTTTTATAAACCTGCTCGTGAGGGCTTTACCACAGCGGCCAAGTGGAAACTGATGGGGCTTGGAGCGGGGGTGTTCTTCTTCTACATCTTCTGCTTGAACGAGGCGTTGACCTACACGAGCCCAATCCCCGTGACGTTGATAATGAACATCGACCCCGTGTGGGTGTTCATCCTTTCCATCATCTTTCTCGGGGAGAAGGGTACGAAGTTGAAATACATTGGTTTGGCTATCGGCTTGGTGGGAGGGTTCTTGTGCCTTTTGGGCGAACATAGCCACGGTCACGCCACCAATCCCCTGTTGGGCGACATTTTCGCGTTTGTTGCGTCGATACTGTTCAGCATCTACATTGTGTGGAGCCATCGGGCGTTGCGCAATGCCAATCCCCTGGGGACACTGAAATGGGTGTTCACCGGGGCGGCCGTGCCAGCGCTCATTATGGCCTTCATCTGGGGAGTACGGCTACCGGTGTTGCACGAAGGGTTGTTCTCAACGCCTATGCTGGTGTTGATTTTCGTGTGCGTATGTTCCACGACTCTGGGTTACATCTTCTTTTACGCCGCGGTTAAGCACTTGAAAGCCACCGTGGTTGCGGTCTACGGTTACCTCAACCTCATCATCACGGCGGTGGCAAGCTACATCCTGGGCCAAGACCGCTTCGAGTGGTGGCAGCTCATCAGCTTCGTGCTTATCGTCCTCTCGATCTATCTCATGGAGATCGCCGAGCGCCGCACTTCCGCACCCCAACCCCAAAAGCGCAACGGATAAATCGTCGGCTCTGCCAACTCCAAAAGAACGCCTTATCCTCAGCTCTGCCAACTCCAAAAGAACGGCTAATCCTCGGCTCGCAGAGCCGACGCAACATCAGCCCCACGCTTCGGGAGCCGCACTTATGCGGCGACCTGCGTGGGGTCAAAGATGTGTCTCCTCATGCCCCTCGGGGCGCTTCGAAGATGCGCCGCAATCACTCTTCATCTTCAACGAATTCATCATCGGTATCCTCCAATTCTTCATCCTCGAAGCACTCCATTCCGATGCTTTCGACCATCCAATTGATCTCATCCTCAAAATTGCGTATGCCGTGATGCTGCTCTTGGTTTTTGATGTAATTTCTCACATTGGGTAACGCACTAGGCGAAAGGGAGGTAGCGAAGTACTCCTTTTCCCATTTGTGAAAATGAGGGAACAGGATGTTGTGATGCATGTAAAGGCTGGTGCGTTGTTTGATGCGTCCCACAAGTGTTGCCAATGCCACCGTGGAATGTAAACTAGCCAAGATGTGGACATGATCGGGCATTCCGTTCATCTCCAAAATTTTACACCTCATTTTGCGGGCGATACCCTTGGCGTAACGATACATGCGTTCCCTGTTGTGATGGGTGATAGTGGCTCTTCGCTCATGCGTACTGAATACAATATGATACAACGATACAACTTTGCTCATAGTATTTTGTTTTTGTGTTCCAAAGGTAAGGATTAATTGAGAGGTAACCAAATGTCGCAACGTTTTTGTGATATTTGTGATTGCGGCGCATCTTCGAAGCGCCCCGAAGGGTGGATGGAAACCGATCTTTAACCCCACGCAGGTCACCGCACAAGTGCGGTTCCCGAAGCGTGGGGCTAATGTAGCGTCGGCTCTGCGAGCCGAGGATAGGGGGGAGGATTGGGATGAATCCCGAGGACTATGTGGATGGCTGTTGAGATGAGTGGTTACCGACTATTCGGGGACGAAGTAGTGCTGATAGATGGGGCGGCGGTCGGAAGGGAGTCTGGCGAATTGGATGGTGCCGATAGGGCTAGAGCATGGATGTGGTCACTATTGCGAGGAATAGGCCGATGATCAGTTTGTTAGGGGAAAATTTGGTGGTGGCGAAGGGCATTATTCGGGTGGGTAGTGGAGGTT
>JAJBVP010000114.1 GCA_020859755.1 Bacteroidales bacterium
ATTAATCCTTAAATAGCTTTAATTTCCAGTCAAGCTATTTCAGGACGACACACTCTGACGGACGGCTCGTCCAACTCGCTCACCGACGCCTCTACCTACGATCCCGATTATCAATACCTTAACGGCGGCACGGTTGACACCGAGGACCGCAAGGGATGCCTTTTCGCCGAGGGCAACCTGATATTCAGCGGCGCCGGCACGCTGCAGGTCAACGGCAAGATGAAGCACGGCGTGTGCACCGACGGATACATGGTCGTTCGCCCGGGAGTGACGCTCGTGGTCAACGAGGCCGCCAAGAATTGCATCCACGTAAAGGGCGATGAAGACGACAATATGGGTATCCAAGTACTTGGCGGACTGATATATACCTACACCTCAGCCACCGCCGGCAAAGGCATAAAGTGCGACCGACAAGTCGATATCCAAGGTGGTCAATTGCTGCTCAACGTGGCCGGTGGCGCCGAATACGACAAGGACGAGGCCGACACCTCCTCGGCCGCGGCCATCAAAACCGATACTTACGTCACCATCTCGGGCGGCACTCACGTGCTAAAGGCCACTGGCACAGCGGGTAAGGGTATAAACTGCGACGGTAATTTCACATTGAGCGGGGGCACTGTCACGGCCACCACAACAGGCGGCAAATTCACCTACAACCGCAACCTCACCTCCTCGCCCAAAGGCGTGAAGGCCGACGGGAACGTGACTATTTCGGGCGGCACGCTCAACATCCAGGTGACGGGCGCATCCGAGAGTTCGGAGGGACTCGAGAGCAAGGCCTCGATGACCATCTCGGGCGGCGACGTCTATGTGTGGGCCTACGAGGACGCCATCAACGCCTCGACCGCTTTCACCGTCACCGGCGGCTCGGTATATGCCTATTCCCCCACCTGCGACGGCATCGACTCCAACGGCTCGTTGACCATCTCGGGTGGCACCGTAGTGGGAGTCGGCGGGAGTGCGCCCGAAGGTGGTATCGACTGCGACTCTTCATCGAAATTCCTGGTCAACGGTGGCACGATGATCTCCATCGGTGGCACCTTGCAGAGCAACCCCTCGTCGTCGTCCAAGCAGCGCACGGTGGTGGCCAACGGAATCACAGCCAGCAAGGGAGCGGTAATGCAAGTGCTTGACTCGTCGGGCAATAGCCTGCTGTCGTTCACGTTGCCCCGCAGCCTCTCGAGCGGCAACTTCACCTTTAGCCTACCCACACTCGCCTCGGGCACCACCTACACCCTGAAGAGCGACTCGTCGACCCTCACCACCTTCACCTGCTCGTCGATGGTGACCACCATCGGCACCACCTCGGGCGGCATGGGCAATCCCGGCATGGGTGGAGGCTGGCACTAACACTACAGCATCAGGCGGTAGATGGCGGAGGTTTCGGTGGCTGTGAGGGGGAGGTAGCCGCCGATGGTGTCGCCTTTGGTGACGTGAAGGTTGCGCGTGAGGGCGTCGATGTCGGGGTCCTCGATGCCGAGGCCGGCGAAGGTGACGGGCAGCCCGATTCGGCCGAAGAAGGCCTTCAGTGCGTCGATTCCCTCGAGGGCGGCCGTGAGGTCGTCGTGGGAGGTGCAACCCCACACGCGGCGTGCCCACTGCGCCACTTTCCCTACCTTGTGATGGGCCATGAACGACAGCCAGGCCGGGAACACGACAGCCAATCCGGCACCATGCGTCACGCCGTATAGCGCTGAGATCTCGTGCTCCATGAAGTGGCTGACCCAGTCCTCGCGTCGGCCGCAGCCGCACAGGCCATTATGGGCTTGTGTGGCGGCCCACATGATGTTGGCGCGTGCCTGGTAATCGTCGGGGTGGGACATTACCTTGGGACCCTCCTCGATGATGGCCATAAGCAGGCCCTCGGCGAGGCGGTCGGTCACCTCAACGTCCTCAGTAGGTGAGAAATAGCGCTCCATGATGTGTGCCATCATGTCAGCGATGCCGCTGGCTGTCTGGTAGGGCGGCAGTGAGAACGTGAGGGTGGGGTCGAGGATCGACCAGCGGGGACGCAGCGCCGAATCGGTGCGAAGCGACACCTTCTGGTTGAGTTTGGTATTGGTAATCACCGAGTTGCCGGAGCCTTCACTGCCGGCGGCGGGGATGGTGAGGACCACTCCCAGGGGCAACGCTTTCTCCACGACTGCACGACCGGCGTAGAAGTCCCAGAAGTCGCCGTCGTAAAGCGTGGCCGCGGCGATGGCCTTGGCGGTGTCGATGGCCGAACCGCCGCCCACGGCCACCAATCCGTCCACTCCTTCGCGGCGACAGATCTCGGCGCCCTCGTATACGAGCGTGTCCTCGGGATTGGGTTTAACTCCCTTGAGGAGAATATGTTGGATATTGGCTTGGTCGAGGGAGGCCTCAACACGGGCAACCAAGCCGGAGCGGATCGCCGAGCCTTGACCGGTGACGATTAGCACTTTTTTGGAGCCCATCCAGTGGGTCATTTCGCCGGCGTGGCCGACGGTGTCGCGCCCGAAGATGTAGCGCGTGGGAGCGTAATAGGTGAAGTTGTCCATGGAACAATTCTTTCTTTAAAGATTTAAAGATTTAAAGATTTAAAGCATTAAAGCGTTAAAGCATTAAAGCGCTAAAGCATTAAAGCGTTAAGGTTGATAGTAGAGGGGGATGCAGCGCATTAGGTAGGCGCGGGCCTCTTCCCAGGGGATGATTTCGCGGGTGTCGTTGGGGATGAGGGTTACGGCCTTTTCGTTGAGGGCGAAGCGAGCGTAGACGGTGCCTTTTTTGGTTTTCATTAGCACAATCTGGAGGTTGGCAGCCATGGGCACGACGTCGAAATCGCGCCAGTGGAGGGCCACGGTGTCAAAATAGTTGGTCAAGTAATAGCAGCCGGGGAGGCGCATCAACGACAGCAGTGGCATAAGCGTCTCGGCGTGGCCGAATCTCAGGTCGACGTTCTGGCCCTTGTTGCGGCCAGCCAGGAAATCGTCGGCGCGGTCGACGATGTCGAGCAGCAGTGGCGAGGCGATCTCGGCAGGTACGGCCGAGAGGGTTGATGCCACGCGCTGGAGATACTGTCGGAGGTTAAATGTAGCCCATAGGGCGTTGAGCTCCTGAGAGTTGAAGAAATCCAGAAGATTCACCTCCACGCTCATGCACTGCAAACCGGCGAGCACATAATACTCCACGAGGGCCAACTCCTGGCGGTCGTCGTCCTCGGTCCACGGGAACGACTTGCCCACGGCGCGTTCAAGGGCCGTAACGGGCACGGTCTGCTTCATGAAGTCGTAATAGGGCACGCGCCAGTCGCCGGTGGAGATGAACTCTCGGTAATCCTTGTCGGTGTCGAACGGTCGCATCAACTCCGAGTTTTGCCGACCCGTGGAGGTGGTGAATTCGGTGGTGTTGTTCAATCGGTCCAATTGGTGGGTGAACGAGAACATCGACATCATGCAACGCGGTGAGTAGCTGGATATTGCGTATACCTTGCCACCGTCAAGCACCTTAGGGAATGAGCGGAGCATGCGCGAGGCGATGCCACGTTGCTCAGCCTCGCCGAGTGAGTCGAGAGCGCCCCAGCGATTATGGGACGTTTCTATCACGTAATCGGTGATTTGCATCAGTCGGCGACCAAGGGGAGTGATGGTCTTGACCGAGTCGGCGCGGTGGAGCAATCGGCTCAGGGTGACGCTGTGGGTGGCCGACGCCGGGTAGCGAGAGCCGTGGCGCCCCACGTGAGAGATGTACACAGGGGTCAACGAGTCGGGCACAATGTAATAGTCGACGGGCGCCGGGTAGGGCCGCAGGGAGCCTTGGCACTCGACAGGGGTGTAGGAAGTGGCCGTAGGGTTGGCGCCCAGGGATGCCAGGGCGGCCAAAGTGGCGGCAATAGCGAGGAAAATGCGCATGGTATTCATCTTTTTGCTATATTTGGCGATTCAAAAGTAAGAAAAAGATTATGACCGAACAAATAATTGACCAAAATAGCGACAATCCCACGCAAATAATCGAGCAACTCATCGCCGAAAACCGCCTCGACGACGCCCTCGCCGCCCTCAACCTCGCCCTAACCTACATTATTCATATTCCGCGAGGATTTGCGCGTAGTTTCGCCATGCA
>JAJBVP010000020.1 GCA_020859755.1 Bacteroidales bacterium
CGGATAAGACCTCTTATATGCATACCTCAAAACACAGGGATTTGTAGGTGTCCCATAATATGTCTATTTCAGGGCTCATATTTGCACTCTTTTCCTGGTAGGTTTTACAATTAGGTCCGATGTCTGTTCTTCCACCGCGAATATATAAAATAGATTCGTAAACTCAAAAACTTCCTCACCTGCTCGGCTCGGTGGTTAAAAATTGTTATTTTAAGGCTTGAAATGATCCATAAAGAAAGAAATTGCATTATATTTGTGTACCTATTTTGGTACACATCATAAAATAACCGAAAATATGCGCTCATTCACCTCGCGCGAGTTTCGCGCCAATCAAGCCCAAGTATTCGCCTTGGCCGATGCCGGGGAGACCGTCGTGATCCGTCGCCGCGGCAAGCAGGACTATACCCTCACCCCCGTGGATGATGACGATTTCCAGATGACACCCAAGTTGATGGAAGATATCCTCCAAGCCCGCCGCGACCTCGCCGAAGGGCGCACCCGCCACTTCGACACCGCAGAAGATGCTATCCGTTATTACGACAGTATATGAGTTACAACCTTGAGTTTTCAGTTCAGGCTGACAAACAAATCAAGCAATGGAGGAAAACTAATCCCGCGATTTACAAAAAGATCACCTCTTTTTTCAAAGAGTTGGAGGCCCATCCCCGTTCTGGCACGGGACACCCCGAACCGTTAAAAGGAGGGGATGGTATCACCTGGTCGCGCAAAATCACCAAGGGCGACCGACTTGTCTATGAGATCTACGACGACATGGTTTTCGTCATGGTAATCTCGGCCAAGGGACACTATGGCGACAAGTGAATCTCGCTTATGCCACCATGCCCTTGGTGATGAAGTAGCCGCCAAGGACGAGCCAAACGTATATGATGCCAGCCAAGAGGAAAGGCTTGGCGCCAGCCTGCTTGAATTTGTCGAAACTTGTCTCCGCGCCGAGGGCCGTCATCGCCATCGTAAGCATAAACACGTCCAGGGTGTTGATCGCTTCGTGGAAGATCCCCAGCCCGGCTGCGGGAATCGAGGGCATCTCCTGAAGCAACGAATTAATACCGATAACAAGCAGGAAACCGAAAGCGAACCAGGGAATAGTGATTTTCTTCTTGCCTTTACCGGCGCTCTTAGCCCCTCCCTCCTCATGGGACCCCGAAGGCAAGCAGAAGGCCATAATCAGCAATAACGGGGCGAGCATCATCACGCGTATCATCTTTGTGATCATCGCGGCGCTCTCAAGGCCGATAACGTTGCCCGGGTCCATGGCATTGCCAGCACCCGTGACGTGGGCTACCTCGTGGAGGGTGGAGCCGGTGAACACGGCCATCTGCGTGGGAGTCATGTCAAATACGCCCGTGCGGTAAAGCACCGGGTAGAGGAACATGGAGATCGTGCCGAAAATCACCACTGTTGAAACTGCGATTGCCGTCTTGTAGGGAGCGCATTTCACCACGGGCTCAGCGCCCAGGACAGCCGCGGCGCCACATACGGCGCTACCCGTCGACACCATCAACGATGTGTCGCGGTCCATCCGCAACAGTTTGCCCGCGATGATGCCCACGGCCATCGTGCCAGCGATAATTATCACGTCGATCAATATCGCCGATGCGCCGATATCACACAGTTCCTGGAACGTGATGCGGAAACCGTAGAAAATAATACCCCAGCGAAGCACCTGCTTGGTACAGAATTTGATACCGGGCACCCAGGTGTCGGGCAAATGGTTGCGCAGCGAATTGGCGTACAGCATACCCAACACAATACCCACAATCAGCGGGCTGAGCGACAAGTCGCGCACCCATTGCCACTGGGCAATGTAAAACGCTGAAAACGAGAAAAGGACTATCAACAACACGCCATGCCATGTGGCGGCGCGGTTATCACTAATTTTCATCATGATCTAATATAGGAGTTTAGGCCGCGAAGTTACTAAATTTTTCCCAATGTACTTTCCTGTACTACATTCTCTAACACCTCCTAACACAAAATCACCAAATCGGGGCGGCTTGGCAGTCGGCCAAACCGCCCCGTTGGAGCTCACCACTATCCACTAACCACTACCTAGTAGCAGAAGATGTCGTCGGTGGAGAGGATGACCACCTTGCCGCGGGCGCGAAGGTCGTCGAGATCAAGGTCCTCGATGTCGCCAAGGATACCAATATAATATGTGGCGCCTTTGACGTTGTCCTTCTGGTAACGCACGACGTCGTCGAGGGTCAACGCGGGCAGAGCCTTGTAGAGTCGCTCCGAGCCGCTGATGGTCTCACCATGATCCTGAGTGTAGATATACGACCAGGCGATGTTGTCCTTGATGATGCGCTCGGTGCGGAGGCGCGCGTCAAGGCCGTTTTTGGCGATGTCAAAAGCTTGCTCGCTCCGTGGCATATTGTTGATAATGTCGTCGAAGGCGTCGAGCGCGGTACCCATCTTGTCGTTTTGGGTAGCGATGAAGGCGGTGTAGCCGTATTTGTCGTCTTTCTTGCTGCACGAGCCCATGTAAGCGGCTGCTGAATAGGCCAGGGAGCGTGCCTCGCGCATCTCTTGGAATACAATGGAGTTCATGCCTCCTCCGAAGTACTCGTTGTAGAGATTGCGCACAGGCTCGGAGGCCGAGTCATACTCTTTGCCGTTGGTAGTAACCTCGTAGAGGTAAATCTGCTTGGCGTCGTAGGGGGCGAGGAAGAAGGTTGTCTCGGAGGGCACCACTTGTTCCATCTTTTTGTTCTCAGCGGGCTTGGCCAGGTTGTCGGCCACGTGGTGATGCTTGTCGAGGTTGGCAATTACTTCTTGCTCGCTCATGGGGCCGAAGTAGATGACGCGGTGCTCCTTGGTGGAGAAGTCGCGCAGGGCGTCGGTAAGATCCTTGGGGTTGATCTGGTCGAGCTCATCGTTGGATAGGGTGCTGGCGTGACGCTGCTCGGGGCCGTAAACGATATAGCTGCGCAGGGCCTGGGCATTGGCGCGCTGGTTGGCCTTGTTGTCAACGCGACTCTTCTTCATGCGGTCGACGACGAGGGCCCACGTCTCGGGGTCGGGTTCAGCGTTCTGCAAGAGATCCTCCATCAGCTCCATGGCTCGGGGCATCGACTCGCTCAAGCCACTCAAGACGATGAATGTGCGCTCGCCCTGCACCGAGATATAGTATTCGCAAGCCAGAGCGTAAAACTCCTGCTTGATCTGCTCGGGAGTCTTGTCTTTGGTGCCGAGCAGGGGGAAGTAGTTGCCAAGCGGTGAGATACGCTTGTCGGCATGGGTGCCTTGCTCAAGGACGTAGATGAGCTGGAACACGTCGGTGTTGTGGTTCTTGGTGTATAGCACGGGGATACGGTCGCCGTTTGACTTCAGGATTGTGAGGTCTTTGTCGAAGTCGACGAATACCGGATCAATGGGGGGTACCTGAATAGCGGTGACCGAGTCGAGCCAAGCCGACGATTTGTCGCGGTTGACAGCAAGCGGAGTGATGGGCTGCTTGGGCATCTTCAGCTCAGTGCTGTCCTTGCCTTGACGCTTGTAAATAGTAACGAAGTTGTCGTCGCGCAGGTATTTGTTGGCGAAACGCTGGATGTCGGCCTTTGTGAGCTTTGATGCACGCTCGATCTGCTCATGAAGGATGTTGCCGGGGAGGTCGTAGATGAATATGTTCTGCATGGTGTACATGCGGCCGGAATTCTCGTCGATGTTGTCCTGCAGTTGCAGCTTGAAGTTGTTGATGGTGGCGGGGAGCAACGCGTCGTCAAAGTTGCCGTCACGCAAGTTGGCTACCTCGTTGAGCAACAATGCTTTCACCTCGTCGAGGGTTTGTCCCTCCTTGGGGGTTCCGTACATGAAGTACACCGAGTGGTCGCCCAACTCGTAGGGGCCGGCGCCGGAGCCAAGGGTGAGCTGTTTTTGGTTGATGTTGAGGTCAACGAGGCCCGCTTTGCCGTTGGCGAGCACCATGTCGGCCATGCTCATGTCGATATTGTCGGGGTCCTTCATGCCCGGGGCGCGCCACACCAGGAAGACGCGCTCGGCCTCGTTGCCCCACACGTCGCAAGTCTGGCCTGGCACAATCGCCGGTTCCTCTTTGATTTCCAAATTGGGAAGGTTGGGGTTGGGCTGAAGGTGACCGAAATATTTGGTGATGATATCAACAGCGTTGTCAGGGTCGAAGTCGCCGGCGAGGATCACGCACATGTTGTTGGGCACATACCAATTTTTATGGTACTGCTTGATGTTGGTGATCGAGGGGTTCTTGAGGTGTTGCTGGTGTCCAAGTACTGTCCATTGGCCGTAAGGGTGATTGGGGAAGAGGGTCTTGAAGACGGCGTCCCACACCTTTCGGTTGTCCTGGGTGAGCGACATGTTTTTCTCCTCGTAGATTGTTTCCAGCTCGGTGTGGAAGCCACGCAGGATTGGGTGCTCGAATCGGTCGGCCTGAATCATGGCCCAGCGCTCGATCTCGTTGGATGGGATGTCCTCGACGTAGCAGGTGTAGTCCTGGGATGTGTAGGCGTTAGTGCCGTTGGCGCCAAGGGCAGCCATCAGTTTGTCGTACTCGTTTGGGATGGCGATTTGCGATGCCAGATAGGAGATGGAGTCAATCTGGTGGTAGATGCCTGCGCGCGCCGTGGAGTCGGTTGTGGCGCGATAGGTTTCGAAGAGAGTTTCGATCTGGTCGAGCATGGGTTTCTCGGCGGCGTAGTCGCTGGTGCCGAATTTCTCGGTACCCTTGAACATCATGTGCTCGAAGTAGTGGGCAAGGCCGGTTGTCTCAGGGGGGTCGTTCTTGGAGCCGACGCGCACGGCAATGTTGGTTTGGATACGGGGCTCGTCCTTGTTGACGCTCATGTACACTTTCAGTCCGTTGGGGAGGGTGTACACGAGGCCCTTCAATGGGTCGTTGTCAAATGTCTCATACTGGTAGCGGTAGGACCACGCCTGGAGGCTTGCTCCAAGGGCCATAACCGCCACCATCGTTCTCGTGATGAATCTTCTCATATTACTATAATTTGTTTTTTGTGTCTTTTCGTGTCGTTTTGTGGTTAATATAAATTCATTTGTCGGTAGCTATGGAGTCCACTTCCATGATCGACACCACCTCTATAATGTTTGACGTGGAGTCGGGGGAAATGGTTACAGTGTCGGTGGGATTTTTTTTGCGGCGGCGCAGGAATGAGAACATGTTGTCGAAGTCGCGACGGAACATGATGCCCACGCCTTGTGTGGTAGTGGCGGTCTTGATGTAGAAGTTTTGGTCGTTGTAGCGGTTGTAGGCCTTGAGGCGGATGTTTCCGGAGCGATTCAATAGATATTGGATGTCAAAATCGCCAATGAACTGGTTGGTGTTCAAGCTTTTGTCGCGATAGCCAAGGTTGCCGTTGAATAGCAATCGGTTGTTGAGGAGTTGGGATGACAGGGCGACGTCGACCTCCACGTCGGAGAAGTCGCCGCGGTCGGAGCGCACGTTGGTGGCGATGCTCCAGTTGTCGGAGAGTTGGCCGAGCATGTTGGACAACTGCGATGACAGTGTTGACGAGGCGACCGACACGAGCTCGTTGCCCTTGGTCGTGGTCATGTACTCGGGGGTGTAGAAACGGTTGAGAGCCAGCAGGTAAAGGATCTGTCGCGACATCATCTCCTCGGTGTTGATAATCGATTTGACCTTGGTGTAGGTGTCGTTGGTGAGGGTGGGGAAAGCGAGGTCGAACGACAGGTCGGGTTGTCGCATGAAACCGCTCACCTTCAGCACGGCGTTGACGGGGACGTTGGTGCGGTTCACCTCCTTGTCCTGGGCGAATGATTCGTCGAGGTCGGTAAGGTTGGCGTTGGTGGTGTAGATGGCTTCCAGATTGAGGACTGCGTTGTAGGGGTCGCCCTGGAAGTTGATCGAGGAGCCTTGCTGTATTGTAAAGTCCTTTAGGATAATGTCTTGGAGGGTAAAGTTGTAGGTGCCGTGGTCGAGGGTGAATAATCCTCGCATCACCAGGTCCTCGTCCTTGGAGTCATAGCCCATGTAGATGTGTCCGTTGCCGTAGGCTACCACTTGGTCGCCTCCCTCGGGATCCATGACGATGATGATCTTGGCGTCGGGGTTGACGTTGATGTTGAAATCCATGTAATAGGCCGATGCCGATTCCTCCTCCTGTTGTTTAAGCTTGGCTTTAAATAGCTTGACAGCCTCGGGGGTGGTATCGAGGCGCTCCAGGGAGTCGCGGGCGGCGATTGCCGAGCGGTCGCGGAAGGTGATGAATGAGTATTCGGCGGCCTCGAGCTGATCGGAGAGGACGAAGGTGAACGTGGAGTTGCGGGCCGTGGTCATGTCGCAACTGATGTCGATGCGACCGGGTACTCCCTGGACGCGCGCCCAACCGTTGCCAAAGACGCGACCGTACCATATCGGACTCAGTTTCTCGGTCATGTCGTAGCACAAGAAGCCGTCGGCATCGGTGATGCGGAAGTCGAATGTTGGGTCGTGGAAGTAGTCGTGGGTTATCACGCCGTTAAGCCGGGCCGTGTGGCCGTAAGGGTCGAAGAGGGTAATGTCGTTCAAGAGGATACGGCCGGGTAGGATGATCACTGAGTCGGAGACGGTGTAAGTGGCGTTGATGATGTCGATTTTCATCTGCACATCCTGTCCGAGGACAGCACCCTCGACGTCGAGGTCCTTGAATGTGCCCCATAGGCGGGCATGGCCCGACGCGTAGCCCGTGATGTCGCTGCAGAAGGCTTGAACAAACGGCTTCATAAAGCCCACGTCGACCTCGTTGCAGTCGAAGTTCATCTCCAGAGAGTCGCGGGTGGCGAAAATCTTGCCGTAGATGCGCGACTGGGCCTGATTGGGCTGGTGGAGATCGGCGTCGATATTTACGGCCATGGCTTCGTTGTCCCAATAGGAGCGCACATCGGCATTGCCCAAAACGGTGCGGTTGTAGGAGATGTTTTTGACAGTGAGGTCGTCGGTAAGGAGTTGAGGAGCCGATGAGAAGGCGCCGCGGGCCATGATGCGCCCGGTTGCGTCGCCGCCGAGCATCACGTTGGTAAGGCCCAGGGCTTCAAACACATAATCGAGGTTCACCTCTTGCAACTCTACCGTAACGCAATCCTCAGGCTCGGGGGTTGCCAAGCCGTTGATTTTCACCCATTGACCTGAGCGGGAGACGTTGAAGTCGTCTACCTCCACTCGCTTGGGCTGGTAGAGGATGGTGGCGGGATGAACGGTCCACACCGAGTCGTTGAAGGTCATATGGCCAGGCTGAATGTCGACCTTGGCTGTGAGCTGGTTTTCGTCGTTGCGTCCAAGCAGGGTGCTTAGATTCAGGTCGCCGCTATAGTCGCGCTCGCGGTCGATTTTCCACGACACACGGGTATCTACTTTATTATCACCGCCGGTACATTGCAGGATAAGAGGCATGTATCCTTCCTTAGTGGGCCAGGAGGTGGTGAAGAAAAGGGAGGCTTGATCCTTGTCGCCGTCGATGTTGACGTTGAAGAAAGTCGACTCGATAAGTTTGTCTTTCTGAGCCAGATAGGGAGCGTCGAGCGAGGTCATGAGCCGCTTTTGGGGATAGTCGACAGCGCCCTCGATGTCGACGGAGGCCAACACGTTGATTGGCAGGTTGAAGAATCGGTAAAGGGGTTCTATATCCTTGATTCGGGCTGAGAAGGTGAAATCGTTGTCGGTGGTATCCTCGGCGTGAGCGGCACGAATTGAGCCATGAGCCAAGGCTGTATGGGTAGGATGTTCCTTGCCGAGCACAGCGGGGAAGGAATGCGCCGCAATCTCTTGAATCTGAGGCCACAAGGTGGCGAAGTGATAGTCGCCTCGCACGGCTATGTCGAAGTAGTCGCAAGTGACATCGATGTTGCGGGGGAGTGTGGATGCATCGAGCTCCATGTCAAGGCGTTCCATCGCCAATGAGGGCTTGGCAGGGTCGCTGGAGGCAAATGCGAGATGGGACACCACGAGGGTGCCGTCGGCATCGTCGATGTCGTGCCCGCGCAAGTTGGCGTGCACCTCGGCCGTGAGATTGTATCCGGGATATTTGTCCCATAGGCCAAGGGCCTCAGGATCAAAGCCATGGATAAAGGCGTCGGCACGCAGCCAACGGTCTTTTTTTCCTATGTTGCCTTGGGCGTCGACCGACAGGGCGGCATTGGTGTTTTCGACTGAGCATGAGAGCGACACGTCGTCATTATCGTAAGTGGCGTGGCCCCAGAGGTGGTAATTGTGTCCCCGGTATTGCACCTGCTCGACGTTGGCCTCCACTTGGGCCGAACGCAATCGGCCGTTGAAAATGGCAGTGCCCTGCACCTGGCCAACCACCCCACCTAATTGGTTGGTATTCAACAGATCGCCCAGAGCGACTCCATCGGTTGTGACGGTAGCGGTAACGGTTTTCCATTTGTCATTAGCCTCGTAGACAGCCTCGATCTCCATTGTTCCGGGATCACCTTGCAAGAACACTTGCCCTTCGATCAACCGGGGAGTACCGGATGCGGTGACATTGAGGTCTACCACGCCAAGAGTCAACAGGTTGCGTTTCACTGTAGGCGATATTTCGGTAAACGCCTCAGCGATGATAATGGCGTCGAGTCCAGCAGCCTTGAGCGAGAATTGGGGCAGGTCGAAGGTGAGGTTGTCGACTTGTGGTAATCCTACAGCCGAGCCGGAAAGGTCGATATATGCCACTTGGTCGGGCGAGCCAATTAACAATCGGTCAACGTGCAAGTTATTGACGGGGCCTCGGATATCGGCAACGATGTCAAGACGCGAGTTGAATTGGTTGAAGGCGGGTAGGAACGACGCGAAGTCGCTCGGCGTGAAATAGGATTGGTCGATCTGAATGTCAAGGGGTACGGTCATCCAGGTGTCCTTCAACGAGTCGAGATCGCGGTATGTCACCTCGGTATCGGCCAATTGCACATGAGTGGACGGGAGGTCGATACGCAAATTCTTGACAGTGAGGGATTTCTTGGTGAAATGTACATAAGCGGCCAGCTCGTTGAGACGGAATCCGGCTCGTTCCTCGAAAGCCAATCGGCGCACGTCGACCGTGAAATCGTGGTTTTTGAGCAATGGCAGTAACACATCAGCTCGCAAGTCGTTGATTTCAACGTGATTGACATCAAATCGATCGACCAATTTCGGCGTTTTCAACACATCGTAGCTGAGCCGGGAGTGGCGAATCATCACGTTGTGGATTTCAAGCTCGAATGGCGTCTCCTCTTTCTTCTCCTTAGGCGATAAGCGGTCGATAATGGGCTGAATATTAAGGGGAGAGCCGATAGTGTCGCGCCACAATCGGCCGTCGAAATCCTGCAAGAAGGCATGGGTAACCACAACGCGCTTGTTAAACAGAAGCGAGTAGAGGTCCACCCCGGCGCCGAGGCGTCGCGCGTGGGCAATCGTATCGGCCTTGTAATCAAGCACTGTGACGTCGCGCAAAGCCACCTGGTTGAAACCCGAGATGTTCATTTCCCCAATAGTGACCGGCACACCCAGCGTGCGCGTCAATACCGACTGAGTCATCTGGCACAACCAGCGTTGCACAGATGGGAGACCGATGGCCACGTACACCGAGGCCGGGAGCGCCACGGCAAGCACGAGCGCCACCACAAGCACAAGACGCGTGGCCCGGTAGGTGGCTTTCACCCACCCTCTTTTCTCGGGCTTCTTACCTGACGACGGCTTATCGGAATCGACCTTTTGGCTGCTATTTTCAGTGCCTATTTTCACGACTGCGAAGTTAAGCAAAATCTTTCACTCCACCAAGAAGGGCGCCAACGCTGAAGTGTCGCCGCCCGAAGGGGCTTATCCCCGCTGCTTCACGGGGATTGGCGGTGTCATCTACCTATAAATAGGTATTTTATTTTCAAGATAAAAGTAGTAATTTTGCGGAAAAAATTGGAAGTTTCAACCAATCGACTTCCCCAAACGCCATAGGAGAAGCCCGACAATGCAATACACCAATCGTTATATACTACTCATAATCACTGTCTTAGCGTTTTTAGCGAAAGCTCAAGAGCCCGACTCGCTGGCTATCGACAGCATCTGGGGTCGGCAGCTTGCCCTGCGCGAGGTGGTGGTGACGGCTCGTGAAAGCGCCGGCCCCACGAGCGCTTCGCTCATCGGCAAGGAGGCTATGAAGCACTTGCAGCCGTCGTCGTTCACCGACATTATCGAGCTGCTTCCGGGCAACATCTCCAAGGACCCCGAGATGGGCACTGCCAATATAATACGCTTGCGCGAGGCCTCAAACGCCTCATCAAGCGACGATTACAACACATCATCGTTGGGAACCGCCTTCGTGATTGACGGCGTGCAGATCAACACATCGGCCGACATGCAGTCGTCGCCCGACGCTACGCAGTCGGTGCGCTCGGTCGTGGGTAAAGGCGTGGACATGAGGCAGCTGTCAACCGACGACATCGAGCAGGTGGAAATTGTGCGCGGTATTCCCTCGGTGGAGTACGGGGAGTTGACCTCGGGCCTTGTCAACATCAAGCGCAAAAACCGCATCACGCGCCTCGAGGCGCGTTTCAAAGCCGACCAGCAGAGCCAATTGTTCTACCTGGGCAAAGGTTTCGCGATGCCCGGCGAGGACTGGACGCTCAACGCCTCGGTCGACTATCTCGACTCGAAAATCGACCCCCGCAACGCTCGCGAG
The DNA here is from genome assembly GCA_020859755.1 of Bacteroidales bacterium. Taxonomy (GTDB): domain Bacteria; phylum Bacteroidota; class Bacteroidia; order Bacteroidales; family Muribaculaceae; genus JAJPXC01. The sequence continues at coordinate 10,659 of JAJBVP010000020.1, forward strand.
AATTTCAAGCGTGTCACCGCCTCGCTGCGCTCCAACAAAAAGTGGACCCGCGACAACCTCGTCACCACATGGAATTCCTCGATAGGCTACACGGGCACCTTTGAGCGCGACAAAAACGACCCCGATCTAACTGTCAATGGCACAGTGGATTACTATACTTCCGATAAGAACGGATTCACTTGGAACAACACCCTTGTGTTCCTCGCCCCCTTGAGCCGTTTCCTACAAAACGTCACCCTTACCACGGGCCTAAACTACGAGGATCAGCGGCTGCATCAAGAGAAAACCGTGTCGTCCAACCGTCTTTACCCGCTGCCCATCTCCACGGTAGCCGGGCCCAACTATGTAGGGTATCTACCAATGGTTTACGACGCTCTGTTCGACATGTACGGCAAGCCGTTCACGGCCCTGGTGAAGGCATCAATGAACGCCACATGGCGCGCCGGGCAAGTGGCCAACTCATTGAAACTCGGAGCGCAATGGGACATGAGCAAGAATTTCGGCAAGGGGCAAGTGTACGACCTGTCGCGTCCCCTCACGGCCGGAAACAACTCTCGCCCGCGCGCTTTCAGCGATATTCCCGCGATGCACCAGATGTCGGTGTGGGTCGAAAACACCTCCCGGGTCAATCTGGGCGCACATCGACTGTCGGTACAATTGGGCGTGCGTGAAACCCAACTCTTACACTTGGACTCACGTTACTACTTGTCCAATCGGCCCTATTTCGACCCACGCGCCAACGTCACATGGAACCTTCCCTCCACATGGGTCGACAACTCCCCCATCGGCTGGGAATTGAACGGCGGGGTGGGCTGGCTCACCAAGATGCCCGTGTCGGCGTTCCTTTACCCCGACCGCCGCTACACCGACTACACTCAGCTCAATTATTACCACAACGAGGAGGCCTACCGCGTGATGAATGTGGCCACATTTATCGACGACCTGACGAATTACAACCTGAAAGCCGCACGCAACTTCAAGTGGGAGGTGCGCGGTGATGTCACCTATAAGGGAAACCGACTGTCGGTCACTTATTTCCGCGAAAACATGACCGATGGCTTTCGCCAAACAGGCGACGTGGTGAAATACACCTACAACAAATACGACGCCTCGGGATTTGACCCTTACGCCGAGAATCGCGCGCCCACGATCGACGAACTCCCCTACACCGAGGAGACCAAGTTGGCCGTCATCAGCCGCTGGGAAAACGGATCGCGCACGCTCAAGGAGGGTGTGGAGTTCACCTACTCCTCCAGGCGTTTCCCGGTCGTGCGCACCCGCGTGACTGTCTCGGGAGCATGGTTCAGAACCACCCTCGACAACTCGCAACCACTGTGGTACAAGCCCGCGATTGTAATCAACGGCACTGAGATTCAATACGTTGGCCTCTACGACGACCACGACGGCAACGTGTACCAGAGTTTCAACACCAATTTCGTGTTTGACACCGACGTTCCTCGTCTTGGGCTGAACTTCTCAGTGTCGGTGCAAAACATGTGGTTCACCTCCAACCAACCGCAATGGAAATCAGGCGTGCCCACGCATTGGATGGGACCCGACATGGTGATTCATGAGTGGACGCCAGATTGCGCCAACGACCCTTATTTACAGCATCTTATCCGCTCCTACTCGTCGACGGCGTTCGATAAGCGCACTGTTCCTATCGCAACGACATTCAACTTCAAGGCCACAAAATCGTTCTGGCAGGAGCGAGTGGGTATTGCGCTGTATGTCAACCGAATACTGAGTATCACGCCCGATTATAAGCAGTATGGGGTAGTGCAGCGTCGCTATTCATCGCCCTATTTCGGCATGGAGCTGAATTTAAAGATTTGAGTTGCGGGTTTCTGGTTTCTGGTTAAAGGAGTAAAGGAGTAAAGGATTAAAGGATATCTAATTGAAATAATTGAGAATGAAGAAGATACGATATATTTTTATGGGCGCTGTTGCGCTTTTTGGATTTGCGAGCTGTGTCGACAACGGCGACTCGGCTGGCGAGACATATCACCAGCTTACCGTGGTATCCGACCTTCCCGAGGAAGTGCAAAACGGTGAGGGCGAGATGGTTACTGGTCAGTTTCGCTATACCGAGTTGAACACCGGGCGCTCTGGTGCCTACGCCCTGCCCCAATACGACCCCTTCACCCTTCCCGCTGGCCTATACGACATAGAATGCTCAGCGACAGTGGCTTACACCTCGTCGCAAGGCACCCGTATCGAGCGCTCTCTGCGCGCCGTACATCGCTCGGTAGAGCTATCAGCGGCCAAGACCATCACCCTCGATTGGTTTTTCTACGATGCTACTAATTCACTCGTATTCAGTGAAATATACGCTACCGGGTCGCTCAACGCCACAGCCACCGGGGGTATTCGCGACACCTATATCCGCATCTACAACAACACCTCGGAGACGATCTACGCCGACGGCATCGGAATCGCCGAGAGCGCATTTGTGAATGCCCGCACCAACACGTTTGAGATCCTCACTGAGGCCAACGACCGCCAAGTCAACTTCACTGCGGGGACAATTTGGGTGATTCCCGGCTCGGGCACCGACTATCCCATCGCCCCCGGAGAGTCGATTAAATTGGTTGACCAAGCCATCAACTGGAACGAGCAAGTGGCTGGTGGACTGGACCATACCGATGCCGATTTCGAGTGGGTAGACGACCATGCGATGGACACCGACAACCCTGACGTGCCCAACCTCGAGAAGTGGTATTGCTACTCCAACACCATCTGGGTGATGTCCAACCAGTGCAACCGCTCCTACGCCCTCGTGAAGTTTCCCGAAGGGATGACAGCTGAGCAGTATCTCGCTGAGTATCGCGGCACTTACGATTACATTTCGGCTGTGGGCTCGCAGATGACCAACGACAAAGCCTATCTCATCCCCAACGAGTGGATCCTTGACGGGGTGAACATGGGCAACCTTGAGACATGGGTGCGTGGCGCCCTTGGCGACGGCCTTGACATCTCCTACGCATCGGTAAGCGACATCGCCCGCGACCCCGAGCGATTCGGACGCATGCTCGCCCGCCGCGTGGCCTCAACCGACAACGGTATCGACATTCTCATGGACTCCAACGACTCCTCCAACGACTTCTTCATCACCACGCCCCGATGACCCTATCCGCAAAAATATCAACCATCCTGATACTAAGCCTATTACCCCTGTCGGCATACTCTCAGGAGGAAGGGAGTCGACCCGTTTCCGAGTCGGCAACCAAGCTGATTACCCCTCCCCCTTTGGCCGGAATCGGCGACTGGGGTAACACTGTCTCGGCCAATTACATTTTCGACGCTCAGGATCAACCGATTATGGTGGAGAATGGCGACGGATTCAATGGCATGTCGCTCGAAGCCCGCTCCCAGTTGCGCCTCGATTCCCGATCCATGACTTGGGGACACGCCTCGTTCACCACAGGCCAAAAACGCAACATAAGATGGTGTGAAGCAGTGGATTACGACATTTTAGGGCCGTATGTCCTGGGCGATTCAGTTGGCGGGGACATGAGCATGCGAGAATACCGTTTCGGTGGAGGCTATGCCCGCCAAGAAGGAAGATGGGCGTGGGGAGCCGAGGTAAACTACCGAGCATCAGTGGATTACCGCGACCGTGACCCTCGCGCCAAAATCAACGTCAGCGATCTCGACATCACCCTGGGTGGCAACGTCGCGCTCCCCGTGGGTTGGATAGGGGCCAGCGGGGGCCTGAGAGTGTATAACCAAGTGAGCGACATCGACTTTTACAACCCCATCAACAACATCCGCCTCTACGCCCTAACAGGCTTAGGCACAATCTATTCCCGATTCAGCGGCAACTCCAACGAGAACACAGGCTACTCGGGACTTGGAGGACAAGCCCTACTCACCTTCACCCCTCGCGGTAACGGCTTTAGCGCACAAGTGGGCTATAATTACCTCAGAATCAAGCAGATACTACGCGACTTTAACAACCTTACCCTCTGTCGCACTTCCACCCATACCATTGGCGGCATCATAAAATCGCCTAAAATACTTGAGGGACAAAGCGTCAGCGTCGACCAAGTGGAAGTGGGCGCCACGTGGCGTCGACGCATAGGCACCGAGAATATCTACGGCTCGTCGCTCGGCACTTCCTATAACCTAATCGCCGATCGAACACCATATTACGCCGACGACCTCTCCCTCCACATCACGCTACCCCTCCCCTCGTATCATCAAACCAGGAGCGGGGACGCCTCACCCGCGCCACACAGCATTGCCTTCCAATGGTCTCTCTCCGGCCGTTATACCTCCCGGGACGAGCACCACAGCGCGCCGCAGCGCCAGCTCAAAAGCGACCGCCTGACCATGGGCCTCAACGCCGCGCTCCACATCCCCCTGCCCAAGCAATGGGGACTCATGCTTAATGGCGCCGGGGCCAAGGGCTGGGGCCACAAGGCGAAGATGAACCTCGACGGGCTCGACACGCAATCATCATTGGGTCAAGCTGTTGTCCACGACTTCGAGATGCTCACCCTTAATACCGCTGCTTGGAACGCTGGATTTACTCTCTCCTCCCTACCCTTCAGTGGCTGCCGCTTGCACCTTTCGTGCAACTATCAAAATGTCTACTACCAATCACACGGCCACTGCCAGCACCTGATAGCTTCGGTGGCGCTAACTTTTTGATATGCAACCAGTAATATCCGTTAAAAACCTAACCCAACGTTATCCCGGAGGACGACTGATCTACGAGAACCTATCGTTTGACGTCCCCCAAGGGCGCATTTTGGGCCTTTTAGGCAAGAACGGCACGGGTAAAACCACCACAATCAACATCTTGATGGGTTACCTGAAGCCACTCGCCGGCGAATGCCGAATCTTCGGACAAGACATCACGGCCCTCACCCCCGAAACACGCGCCCGTATCGCCCTACTTATCGAGGGTCACGTGCAATACGCATTCATGACTATTGCGCAGATAGAACGATTCTACTCAAAGTTTTACCCAAAGTGGAATCGCGATGCCTACTATGAGTTGATGTCGCGCCTGAAGGTGACCCCAAACCAGAAAATCTCTTCCATGTCATGCGGCCAACGCTCGCAAGTGGCCTTAGGCCTGATATTAGCTCAAAACGCTGATTTGCTGGTGCTTGACGACTTCTCGTTGGGTCTTGATCCTGGATATCGTCGCCTATTTGTCGACTACCTGAAGGAATATGTGAGCGCCGAGGACAAAACCGTGTTCATGACTTCCCATATTATCCAGGACATGGAGCGCCTAATCGACGATTGCATAATCCTCGACTACGGCAAAATCCTCACCCAAATGCCAGTCTCACAGTTGATGGACACTTTCCACTGCTACCACCTACCCAACCAGGAGCATGAACGTGCCAGCGACCTCATTGACAACCAATCAGGGAACATCATCAACCCCTCCATGGTGGGCACCACCCTCGAGCTTTTCTCCTTCTCCCCCAAAGAGGCGATTGAGCACGTCTTCAAGGAAAAAGGCCTCAACTCCCGCGAGTTAGCCGAAATACCCATGACTCTCGAAGACGCCTTCATAGGCCTCACCGGCAAATATTAAGATGGCCATAACAAGCCACTGAAAACTGAAAACTGAAAACTGAAGACTGAAGACTGAAAACTGAAAACTGAAGACTGAAAACTCCCAAATGACCCAAGCGATATTTTATAAAGAATGGCTCAAGACTCGCAAAACCTTCTTTGTGAGTCTCGCCGCCGCTCTGCTTCTCGCCGCTTACGCGTGCCTGTCGATACAGCGCATCGTTGTGGGCAAAGGCGTTGAACACGTGTGGCTTATCATGCTTCTCAAGGACCAAACGTTTATCGACATACTAAAATATGTGCCACTGGCAATCGGCGTGGCCCTTGGCGTGGCCCAAATGGCGCCTGAAATGAGCCACAAACGCCTAAAACTCACCCTCCATCTCCCCTACCCCACTAATCGACTGATTTTGTGGATGATACTTTTAGGCGTTATCGAATTGTCTATCATCTGGGTTGTCACCGCTGGAGCCGTGGCAATCTACCAATCAACCATCCTGCCGCATGAATTGGTGAGCCGTTGCTTCATCACATCACTCCCCTGGTATCTATCCGGTTACATCGCCTACTTGTTCACCGCGAGCATATGCTTGGAGGGACGTTGGGCTATGCGTATCATAATCTCACTTGTGGCTATGGGCATCGCATGCGTGCTGTTCATGCAACCCGCGCCCGAGGCCTATTGGGGAGCTATGGGCGCACTCATCCTACTGATAATCATTCTTTTGGCCTTGCCCTATCGCTCGGTCTACAGGTTTAAGGAGGGCCTTCAAGACTAATGAAAACCGCATCTAAAATCGTATTTTATCTACTGGCAATCACCGTGTTAAGCTGGTTCTTGCCATGGCTTTACTCACTTTTAACCCCCGAAGCCAAGCGTGAGCCATATATGGCGTGGTCGCCAGTGTCCAATTCTTGGGTGTGGTCGATGATCGGCGACGACAACCGACCGGAAATCAAGACATTAAATTCGGCGAACCAACCCGACCGGGAAGGCCTGTCACGCGAGCAGCGCGACTCGCTGTTGCCCCAGACCTACTACCGCGACCTGATGGCCCGCGAGCAGTTGCCCGACACCATTCAAGGACAGGAAGTTACGGTGCCCGCATTGAAACATTCCGAGGTGATTCTCACCTCGTCGCCACGCGACATCGTCAAGGTGCAGCCCAATCTGTATCTCATTATGGAATCCATGCCGTTAAGAGCTGATTTAGAGGATCCTAAGGAAGCGATGCGTATGCTCGACGACGGCTCGGTGGAATTTATCACCATGGCTACCGGCGAGGTCAATCGCGAGCGCTCACGTCGATTCTCCGAGGCATTCCGCATCGCGGGTTTCGTGCCACCAATTCACGACGCCAACGCCGACATTACAGCCCGCAAACAGCGTGACGACGGCTACATGCTCATCGACGCCGAGGGCCAACTCTTCCACTTCAAGCAACAAGCGGGGCGCCCTTATTTAACTAAGGTACAGCTCCCCGAGGGCGTTCGTGCCGACAAAGCCTACATTCTCGAGGCTATGGACCCCACGCATGTGGGTTTCATGGTCGACACCGAGGGCCGAAGTTACTTTATCGATGTGCCCGGTTACCGTGTGCGCCAACTCGAGATCCCCGCTTTAAATCCTCGCCGTCAACGCATTACCATGATGGGAAACCTGTTCAACATCGTCGTAAGGGCTCAGGATGCCAGCGGTTCGCAATGGAGCGCCATCGACTCGCGCTCGCTCAACCGCCTTGGTTGCTACTTTTATCCCAATGAGAAATCGGCTGTGGACAAGGCCGAGGCATGGATCTTCCCCTACATCCTCACATTTGCCTCCACAAGCGACTCCCTGGCATATCCCCGCTACTCCCACTGGTCGTGGTGCGCACTTTTCCTCAACCTCGTCCTGGCTCTTGTCCTCCTTTTCACGACTCGACGGTCGACCCGCATTTATCCCCGCGGAGCGTGGATCCAAGCGGGAATCACCCTCTTCTTGGGGCTCTACTCATTTATCCCCTTCATAATTTGTCGCAACAGATAATCCCGGGAATCCCGAAAATACCGGAAATCCCGGAAATCACGGAAATCCCATAAACAATTAATCCTCAAAAATTTAGCAATATGAAATTCTTGAAATTTTTCTCTGCCGCCATCCTGGCCGTCGCCATGACAGCCTGCGGCAACTCCAACAAATCCGACGCCCAGGCAGAAACCGCAGAAGCCGAGGCGCTCAGCGTGGACGCCCTTTTGGTCGCTCCCGACTCGCTCGTGGGCCAAACCATCACCATCGAAGGCGTGTGCTCCCACTTATGCAAACATGGAGGCCGCAAAGCATTCGTTGCCGGCTCAACCGACGGCAACATCATCCGTTGCGAGGCTACCGCCGAAATGGGTGGCTACTTCCCCAAGGAAACCATCCACCGCCCCATCCGCGTGACCGGCGTACTCGTTGAGGAGCGCATCGACTCCACCGTCGTTGCCCAACTCGAGGAGCAAGCCAAGACTATGAGCGACTGTGAAAGCGGATGCGAAACCGAGCGTAAGGCCCAAGGCCAAGCCGAACTCACCACCCTCGCCGACCGCGTCGCCGACTACCGCGCAAAGATTGCCGAGCGCACCGAAAAAGAGGGAAAACCCTACATTTCCTTCTACTACATCAACTCTACAAACTATGAGATTTTGGGCGAATAGCACTGAGAAAGGTTTAGATTCACAAATTCAACACCCTCGCTTAAAACACTAATAATCAGACACATCAAAACTATACAATTAAAAAATGTTTATATACCCCTTATAACGTGACAACTCACAGCGCAGAATGCATTACCTTTGCGTTCAGAAAGTTTATCATACTGTGTTATCGGTTCACTTAATTTCATGTTTTAGGGTTAGTATAGATTGTTAGTTTAATAGCTACTTCAAGCTATAATGTGTTTTATGTTAGGTTTTTTCATAGGTCTGTAAAAAAGACTTATTACGAAGACGCTCCGAGAGGCAGCGTCTTTGTTGTGTTTATACCTGCGGAATTCCTAAAGGAGGAAAGGAGGAAAGGGGGACCTTGAGGAGAGGCCTGGGAAGGAAAGAGGGGAGGCCTGGGAAGAAAAGAGGGGAAAGAGGGGAAAGAGGGGAAAGGGGA
>JAJBVP010000058.1 GCA_020859755.1 Bacteroidales bacterium
TATCTTAGGTTTTGTACTCCTCCTGCCGGGGGCCACATCATTTGACAACACAGAAATGACCTCAAAATTTTTTCATTTTCCTCTTGACATTTCCTGCCATACGGACTATAATAGCGATTGTTGAGAGGACGGGCCGCTGAAAATCTCAGATGGTTGCCTCGATAAAGTTCATATTTATATTTTCCTCATGGGGGTATAGCTCAGCTGGGAGAGCGCTTGAATGGCATTCAAGAGGTCAGCGGTTCGATCCCGCTTATCTCCACCAAAACGAAAATGGACGCAGAGTTTGAAAAACTCACAAAAAGCACCGAAACTTACAAGGTTTCGGTGCTTTTTGTTTTTACTTTTGGTTCCCCTTCAAAAGTGACTGCCTAGCAAATCCTAGCATAAAATAGCACAGATTGGCACTCTGAGTGTAGTAAAAATGTAGTAAAGGGGTTCAGAGCAATTCGGAACTTTTAAGGCCAAAACTCCGTATTTTCGCCATTTTGTTATTTTCTATCGAATACCGTTATAATGTAACAAATCCACACAAAAAACTTACAATCATGCTATCATCTTCGCAAAGGAGTTATGGCTATGATTAGAATTTTGCTCTCCACCCGCCTTGGCGAACGGCGGTGGTCTCAGGCCCACCTTGCCAGAGTAACCGGCATCCGTCCCTCCACAATCAACGACATTTACAACGAGCTGACTGACCGTGTAAGCCTGGAACAGCTTGACATCATCTGTGATGCCCTGGGCTGTGAGCTGTCCGATCTGATTGTCCGGGAGCCGACCCCGAACCACTTGGAGCTGTACAGAGAGGAGTGGTTCTTCGGCAAGCGGTTCGTGAAGCAGCAGACCAAGGCCGCTACCGAGATGAACGCCATCTCCAAGAAGGGCAGCTACCGGTTCTTCAAGGAAGGCACCGGGTACCTGACAGTACGTCAGCCGGTCGATAATAGCTCGCGCCAACAGCTCATAGTGATTGAACTCCGTCTCGCTGGCAATGACCGTACCGCCGTAGGTTGCGGTGTAAAAAGCGTAGGTGCAATACTGCACTGCAATCATCTCCTTTCCGCCTTATCTCGGTCCAGGGGATTAGCCCCTGGACAGGATACGGGCGATATGAATCACCTTGTCGTTGAGGTAGGTGGTCTCGCCGTCCTTGGTGGTGGAGACCAGGTTCCAGTTGTCGCCGTTCTCCAGCTCCTCATCGGTGGGAGATTCGCTCTCCATGCTGGCCTGAGTGAAGGAGATGCCATAGGGGGCATAGCACCAGCGCTGACGGCTGTACAGGAAGTCGGTGCCGCCGTTCAGGTTGGGGTCGCGGTCAGTCTCGTAGGGAACCTCCGCGCCCACATCGGTGAACTCGAAAGCACCGTCGCCCAGGACATAGCTGGTGTACTGGGTGTACTGGTACTCATCGTCCTCGTACACGTCCTCGTAGGGCATGGAATCATCCACCAGCACCAGTCGGCCGTTGACTTGGCCCAGGGTGAGGTCACGCTGGGTGCCGTCCTTGTCGGTGTACTTGAGGTAGGACAGGAGCTTCATGTTCTCCAGGTTGGTTGCCACAGCGGAGTGGCAGAACATCATGGAGAACTTCGTCTGGCCCTCGACCTTGATGCGGAGCTTCGTGTTGTCGCCGTCCTTTTCCTCTACGGCGTGGAACACCACGATGATGTTCTTTTTCAGGTCGTAGAAGCAGTAGTCCATCAGCCGGACGAACTCCTTGCCTACGAAGCCATAGCCTTTCAGGGACAGGCTCCCGTCCCGCTGGCCGTACTTGGCGTTCTGCTTGATAGCCCACAGGGACATCAGCGAAATCAGCTTGCCGCCGGTGTCAAACACCAGGGTGTCGAAGTCGGTCAGGTTCTCCGCTTTGAGGTCATCCAGAATCTCCTGATAGCTGGCAGGCTGGATGTACGGCACCCGGTAGCGGGGGGCGATACGGTCAATGCCGAAATCCACGTCAATGTGGAGGGGGCGGGGGGCCGACAGGGCCAGGGTGCTTTTGCCGATGCCAGGGAATCCGGCAAGTTTCATGTTATTGACGCTTTTAAAGCAGTCTAACAGGTCGAGAAACCAGTTTCCAGACATTACGCCAGTCGAATTGCTGTCGCCAAGGTTGAAGAGCTCTTCATTTCTGTCAAAGCAGGCAAACGAGAAAGAAAAACGGTCATCATCGACAACTTTTCCGTTAAAAGGTAGTTTTTTGCATATTACGTCATCCGCTTTAACAGATGGCAGATCAATCATTTTGCGCCTGCTCATACGCCCTCGCATAATACTCTCTCATTGAGGAACAAGAGATTGGAACAGTGGACGCTTCCCAAGGCTTTAAATTCCCACGGGCTTGTTGCCAGGGTTTCTCACTGTGGGTTAGCCTTTCCAGCTGGTCTCCGGTGAAACCTCCATAGGTGTTGTACACGGCCTCCAAAATATCCAGAGCTTTATCGGAAAGGTTGGATTCGTCGAAGTTTTGTTTTGGAATGTTTTCCCATCGATAGTCTGCATATACCGGATAAAGAGCTGGGATTACAGGACCGTGAACCCAAGCCTGAATTTCATCCTCAAATAACGGGGAGCCGTCATATAGCGCACAATACCACGCTTGGGCATAATAACACAGTTTCTGAACTTTCTTATGGGTCATGGATTGATGGCTTAAAAACCACTTTGCGATATCGCGCACATTCTCCATTATAATTGCTCCTTTCGGTTGTGCTCTCAGAGCCACCCTATTTAAAGCACAACTCTTACGACCACAGTATAACAACTTTTCAAGCCTCTGTAAATACTGCCTCCTAAATTTAATTAGAAAGGAACTGCCTTCCTTGGCGTTATTGCACCAAGCGAGGCAAAAAGATAGAGGGTGCAGCGGTCAGCCAGCGTCAAGCAAGGTGCGGATGCTCTCTTGCAACACCTGGGAGCAGTTAATGCCCCGCTTGTCTGCAAGCTCAGCCATCCAGGCCGGAAGGGAGACGTTCTTCCGGACGGCTCTGGTGTCGGTTGTCGCGCGGTAGGCGATAGAATCCACCTGGATGAGGGAGAACACAGCGCCGGAAGCGTGGTCAAGCTCCTCTTGCGGGGTGGCTGCGGGGATAGACAGCCCCTCATCCTCTGCAACGACCAGCCAGCCGGATGCGGCATCGGTGATTTGCTCAATGGCGTCCTGCAAGCTGCTCCCGGTGGTAATACAGCCGGGAAGGTCAGGTACGCGGGCGTACCACTTCGCTCCGTCCTGGACAAAGGTGGCGGAATAAATATACTTCATTGTGGGAACCTCCTTCTATGGTGGGGTTCCGGGGCATCAGCCCCGGCCCTGATTGTTCTTTTTGATTTCGTTTTGGATATATCGCAGGTCGCTTTCATCGAAGTCGTGCCGCTTCAGCGGAATGATGCAGCCAACTTTCGCATTGTAGTATATGTCGTGCCGTTGGCCGTGCCGCTTGAAAATGTACCCGTTTGCTTCGAGTTCTTCGACCGCTTTTGCTCTGGGCTTCATTGCCTCATCCTCTTTACAATTATATTATACACACTTTTGCGCAAAATGTCAACAGGAAAATACACAAATTTGCGCAAGATAGAAAGCGAGGTGACAGCGAAACGAAATAACCGCCCACGGTGCTACCAACACCGAGGGCGGTCTGTAAAGGGGCAGTTATTACTTTTGGCCGAGTGCTAACTGCCCTTCCATTATAGCACCCTTTTGGGTAAATTGGAAGGAGTTTTTATGCCAAAATCAAAAATGAAAAAACGGGCCGATGGCCTGTACCAGATTTCTGTCACCGTCAAGGAGAACGGAAAGCCGAAGCGGAAAGTCTTTTACGGCAAGACGCAGCAGGAGGCCCGGCGCAAAATGCTGGCCTGGCAGGAAAAGCAGGCGGCGGGCCGGGAGTTCCGGGAAGTTGCAGAGGCATGGCAGGAAAAGCACTGACGCTGATGATTATTGCCCTGGTGTTCGGCTTTGACCGCCGGTGCCTGGCCGCCGTCACCGGCGCCTTTG
>JAJBVP010000148.1 GCA_020859755.1 Bacteroidales bacterium
TCTTTTCCCCTCACAAAGATAGTCACGTCCTCAACTTTATTAGAGGAAAATTACATAAAAAATCTTGCATGGGTGTGGCGAGGCCATGGAAATTTGTAAATTTGCCACGTGAACCAATCAAAGCTGTACGTTGCGATCGACCTCAAGTCGTTCTACGCCTCGGTGGAGTGCGTCGAGCGGGGCCTTGACCCGCTCACCACCAATCTGGTGGTGGCCGACCCGACGCGCACCGACAAAACCATCTGTCTGGCCGTGTCGCCCGCGTTGAAGACATTCGGCACCGGTGGTCGTCCCCGACTCTTCGAGGTGGTGCAGCGCGTGCGTGAGGTCAACAATGAGCGTGGACGCATCATGCGCCTCACTGGTAAGTCGACAAATATCAACGAGTTGCGCGCTCATCCCGAACTCGCCGTCGATTACCTCGTGGCCCCTCCCCGCATGGCTCACTATATCAAATACAGCTCGCTCATCTACTCCATCTATCTGAAATATGTCGCGGCCGAGGACATGCATGTCTACTCAATCGACGAGGTGTTCATCGACGTCACCCCCTATCTCGCCACTTACCGCATGACAGCCCACGAGTTGGCCATGACCATGATACGCGACGTGCTCGAGCAGACGGGCGTCACCGCCACCGCCGGTATCGGCACCAACATGTACCTGGCCAAGGTGGCTATGGATATTGTGGCCAAGAAAATGGCCCCCGACGCCGACGGCGTGCGCATCGCCGAATTGGACGAGATGAGCTACCGTCGCCAGCTGTGGGACCACACCCCTCTTACCGACTTCTGGCGTGTGGGTCCCGGAATCCAGCGGCGACTCGCCACGATCGGCATCTATACCATGGGCGACGTGGCCCGTGCCTCGCTTACCCACGAAGAGCTTATGTTTCAACAATTTGGCATCAATGCCGAACTCTTGATCGACCACGCTTGGGGTTGGGAACCCACCACAATCGCCCAGGTGAAGGCCTATCGCCCCGAGACACGCTCGATAAGCAGCGGTCAGGTACTCCAAGAAGCTTATAGCGTGCCTAACGCCCGCGTGGTAGCCCTCGAGATGGCCGAGAGCGTGGCGTTGGAACTGTTGGACAAGCATTTGGTAACCAATCAGATAGTGCTCACCGTAGGCTACGATGTCGAAAGCTTGACGCGCCCCGGTATAAACTATACGGGCGAGATTCACGTCGATCACTACGGTCGCCGTGTGCCCAAGCATGCCCAAGGAACGGCAAGACTGGAGCGGCCCACATTCTCAGCCCGAGCCATCATGGATGCTGTTGCGCAACTATTTGACAGTCACGTAAATCCCTCACTACTCGTGCGTCGCATTACCATCGCCGCCTGCAACCTCGTCTACGAGGACCAGATAAAGGACGCCGACGAGGGGGAGCAGCTCGATCTGTTCACCGACTACGACCAGTGGCTTCAAGAGCGCGAGGCCCAGCGCGCCGCGGCCGACAAGGAACGCCGCCTGATGATGGCAACCCTCGAGCTCAAGCGCCGATTTGGCAAAAACTCGATCCTCAAGGGTCTCAACTTCCACGAAGGTTCAACCGCCCGCGAGCGTAACCGCCAAATCGGCGGTCACAGAGAATAATACAGATGGAGAGGTACGACGACATAATCGAGCGAGAGCATTGGGAGCCCCGCAACCGCCAGCGCATGCCGGCCGAGGCCCGCGCCGCGCAATTCGCGCCCTTCGCGGCCCTCAGCGGCCACGAGGAGGCCATCGAGGCCACCAAGCCCCAAAACATCGACGACCTCACCTAACCCCCCAGGACGCTTGAGGGGCGCGCCAGGCGACCATCCTCAAACAAGGGGCGTGGGCGCCCAGCAAAAATTGCGGTGGGAGACACCTCCCTGAAAGGGGGCATCTCCCACCGCGCAATTAGCATAGGGAATTAGCGGAAATCGGCGGGTGAGGCCAATCGGAAGAAGCCTTCGGCTTTGGCCTCCATCATGAGGTTGAACTTCTCGATGCGACCACCTTTGAGGTTGGAGCTTGAGCCAATCTCACCGCCCATGAAGCAGATGTCGGACGATTGGCTACCGTCCTCGAACAGTCCGCGACCAGCGGCCAGGTATCCTTGACTGGTGGCAGTGGGGCTATACGAGCAGGAGAAGGTGTGATCGTTGGGGTAATTGATGTCAATGCTCATCCCGAGGCCCTTGGCCAACCAGTTCTGCGTGCCGTTGTTGCGGTAATATTGCATCTCAAAGGCCATGAGCATCATGCGATTAGAAGAGGTGGCGTAAGCACTAAGGATGTTGGCACCATAGATGAGGTCGTATTTGGCGCAACGACCTTGCTTGGTGAAAGTGAAGTTCATTTTGGTGCTGGAGTAGGTGCCAGTAACCGTGAGCCAAGCGTCGGCATCACCGTCAACATAAGCCGGTTTGGTCACCTTTGTCACTTGCACCTCGCCACGATTGCCATCAGCGTCATAGGCCAGTGAGGCGATGTAGAAATCGTATGCCTCATCCCAGTAAGCGATGTTAAACCATGTGCTATAGATTGTCTCATCATCGATCGTGGATTTGTCACGGGTCTGCAACTCTTCAAGCAATTCCTTGGAAGTTAAGCGATTGTAATCTGAGGAGGCGAGGATTGCCACTTGATAGTTGCGCACGTTGCTGGTGGCCGAGAAATTGCACGCCATGCCGAAATAGAGGGTGGTGATGTTGGTGGGGGTGACCGTGCAATTCTCCAGACCGGCCTCTTGGGTGACGCTAACCGATACCGAGGTGGTGGAGTTGGAGATTACCAAGGTGCATTCCCGCTCCTCGGCGGTTTCGTTGGCGCTCTTGGTGGTAACGGTGACGGTACCAGCTCCAGTGCCAGCCGTAGGGGAAACTGTGAGCCAAGTAGGAGCGCCGCTTACGGTCCATTGACCGGTGGTAGCTACATTGAACGACTGGGAAGCCCCTGAAGTGGCGGGGAGGGTGAGCGAGCTCACGTTGGTACTCAGGGTCACTGTAGGCTCGTCGTCATCGTCGCCTCCGCAGGAGACGAAAGTGACGCCCAACGCGGGCACAAGAATGGCTGCCATGAGCCAAAACTTTAAGGTTTTCATAATGTAAAAATGAATTAATTGGGAATATTAAGGTTGTTGTTCACTATCGCGTGTAAGGCTATGTAAACCGATTTCCCATAAGGTAAAAGGATTGGATTACGCCCGGATAATCCCCTGGCTCCGGGACAAAAAAATAAAAGGTGCAGGGATTGTATTCTCGTTTTATCCTGCATTAAGGCCTTGGCGTGCCCACTCAACGGATAAAACGACAGCCCTACACCATAGCGCATATAGGTGTGGCCTGTCAACAGGCGTGACTATAAGCTACGGGTAGGTGCTATCGCACATTTCCTTCGTTGAGTTGATTGTTTAAACCGCCAAGTTTAAATGCAGAAGAAAGATGTGAATAACACCTTATTAACAATGTTGGATAGGGCTGACGCAACTCTATGCCGCTATCTATCCAAAGGCAAAGGTAGTAACTTTTGTTGAAATCGTCAAAAAAATCCAAAAAAACGTAACAAAATTCGTCCACGCCATCCTCAAACAAGGGGCGTGGGCGCCCTCGCCCGCAAGATATTTTTCACGCGGGAGAGCGAATGCGAAGCACTCGCGTCGCTGTCCCGCGTGGGGTCACTTGCAAAACTGTGTTTTTAAAGATCATGATTATTGCCAGGGGGAGCAGTGTTACGACATGGGATGTCACCGCGGCTCTGTGGAAGTTACCCCGTGCCATCTCATGGCTATAGTTGCCGCGCCGCGGCTCCGATGGCGTTAATAATCTGGCCGTGGGACTCATACACACAGTTTTGCAGGTGACCCGTAACTTCCCATGGTGACGGCCGTCCAAGGCCGGCCCCCCTAGGCTGCCGCATACGTTGCTACAATCTTGATGTTGGCCGTCCAAGGCCGGCCCCCCTAGGCTGCCGCATACGTTGCTACAATCTTGATG
>JAJBVP010000031.1 GCA_020859755.1 Bacteroidales bacterium
GGAGCGTTCTTTTTTTATGCCCTAAATGTTATGGTGTGAATAATATAGGTTAGAGGTTGTGTGGAATTACTCCTGTACAAGGGCAACGAGGATCTCTTTCTCCTCGGGCTGCTCGGTGATGGTGATCTTGTTCTCGCGAGCAAGCCATCCGATAGCGGCGAACACCTCTTTGTCCTTCAGCTTGGTGATCTTCTTGAGTTGCTTAACACCAAGGACGTCGGCGTCGTTGAGGGCTACCCATACGGTGCCGGCCCAGGTTCCGATAGTTTCAACGTTCATCTTCTTTTGAAATTTTCGTTGTTAGACAATAATAAATTGTTGTAGTTAAAACCGCCATGGGGCGTGAATTGTTCTACGAAATTTGCTACAAAATTACGAAAAATATTTTCACGGAATAATATTTTGCGAAAAATTTTTCTCGACACTCGCTTTTCGCCGAAATTGTATCGACGAAATGGGATTAGTGGGAGGGTTTTTGTGATTTTTTTGCACGCAAAATTTCTCCAATCCACAGCACGGGCGATGTTCCGATGATAATCCACACCCAATCAATAAAGGTTAATGGCACCACATTGAAAAATTTTCCGCCCAATTGCACGATAATAATTTGGCCCACGATAATTGCCAGAGCGATGAATTCAAATTCACCGCAGTCTTTCAGGCTGAGGCCCGAATGCCCCGAGGCCCATGCGCGGGCGTTGAACAGGTTCCAGAACTGAAGGAAGACGAACACTGTGAAGAACAGCGACAACTCGTAGGGGGTGAGGTCGTGCATCGCCACGCCGTAGGAGCTGGCGCGGAAAAGGTCGGCAACCGAGGCTATGTCGGCGTGATGGAGTATCCACAGGAACACAAATAGCAGCGCGAAGAAGATCCCTCCCACCCAAAGGATGGCGTTGCGCATCGACTGGGAGATGATGAAAGCTGTGCGTGCTCGAGGCTTGTTGCGCATCACCTCAGGCGACGGTGGCAACGAGGCCAGGGCCATGGCTGCGAACGTGTCCATGATCAAGTTGACCCAAAGCATCTGAGTGACCGTCAGGGGCGATTCCGTGCCCATGAACGCGCCGGCTAACACGATGAGGCAGGCGGCCACGTTGACCGTCATCTGGAAGAGGATGAATCGCTGGATGTTGAGGTAGAGCGAGCGTCCCCACATCACGGCGCGGCCGATGGAGGTGAACGAGTTGTCGATGATGGTGATGTCGCTGGCCTCCTTGGCCACTGAGGTGCCATCGCCCATCGACAGACCCACATGGGCGGCTTTCAGGGCCGGAGCGTCGTTGGTTCCGTCGCCGGTGACGGCCACCACTTGTCCCAATTTCTGCAAGGTCTCTACCAGTCGCTTCTTGTCGCCGGGTCGGGCTCGAGCGATGACCTTGAGGTCGTTGATACGGCTTTCCAGTTCCTCGTCGGAGAGCGCGGCGAAATCGGGACCCGTTATTACCGATTGCTGGGCATCCTCGGGGGAGACCAATCCGATTTGGCGACCGATCTCGCGGGCGGTGTTTGGTGTGTCGCCCGTGACGATCTTCACCTGGATGCCCGCGTCGAGCACCTCTTGCACGGCGGCAGGCACGTCGCCGCGCACGGGATCGGAGATGGCTACCACCCCCAGGAAAGTGGCGTCAGGCGTGATTTTGCGCTGGCCGAGTTGCTGGAGGAATGTGTCGTATTCTTCGGGCTTGAGGGTGGGGGGCAGAGTGGCGTAGGCGAGGCCAAGGGTGCGCATGGCTTGATTCTGGTAGCCTGTTAGCAGGGCGTTGATCTCATCGCGCGGCACGTCGCCGGCTACCTGGTCGCACAGACTCATCACTATCTCGGGAGCACCCTTTATATATAATGTGGGCGCGCACGTCACGGGCGAGTTGACGATGGTGGCCATAAATTTGCGCTCGGTGGAGAATGGGAGTTCGGCCAATTCCGGGGCTTTGTCCTTTAGGGCGAGGTAGTCGACACCGTTGGCTTGGAGCCAGAGCAGCAGGGCTCCTTCGGTGGGGTTGCCGAGCGGCTTGGGTATGTCCCCGGAGAGGTCGAGCGATGCTGTGGAGTTGACGGCGATACCCTCGTTGATAATGTCGGCGGGAGTGTGGCCGAAGAAATCGGTGCGGTACACCTGCATCTGGTTTTGGGTGAGGGTGCCGGTTTTGTCGGTGCAGATAACGGTGGTGGCGCCCATGGTTTCGCAGGCGTGGAGCTTGCGCACGAGGTTCTTGGTGCGAAGCATTCGGCGCATGGAGTAGGCGAGACTCATCGTTACGGCCATTGGCAGGCCCTCGGGAACGGCCACAACGATCAGCGTCACGGCGATCATGAACGTCTGCAACAGGTAGGCGGCGAAGTCAACCGAGAGATAAGGGGCGCAGGTGGGATCCAATCCCCACATTATGCAGCGGCCCATGACGATTAGTGCGGCCACGGTGTAGCTTCCGTAGGAAATGAGGGAGCCAAGTCGTGATAGCTGTTCGCTCAGAGGGGTCTTGACGCCGTCGTCGATGCGTGCCTCAGTCATCACCTTGCCGTTTTCGGTGGCGTCGCCCACTCGCTCCACGCGCATCAGTCCGTGACCGTCGAGCACCTTTGTGCCACGAAGCACCGAGTCGCTGGGGTAGGTGGCTTCGGGGTCGAAGTGCTCGGGGTCGGTGGTTTTTGAGCATGAAGGCTCGCCTGTGAGGGTGGACTCGTCGATGCTGAGGGAGGTGGCCTCAAGTAGCTTGCCGTCGGCTGGAACCTCGTCGCCCTGGTTGAGGTATACAAGGTCGCCAACGACCACGTCGCGCCGGGGGACCTCGGTGGGGCCTTGGGAACGGAGCACGCGCACCGGCTCGTCGTCGTTGACTTGCGAAAGCACCTTGAACTCCTTCTCGGCCTTCACCTCCAGAAGAAAGCCCAGGCCGGTGGCGAGCAGGATGGCGATGAAGATTCCTATCGGCTCAAAGAATACGGCCACGCCTTCGCCCAATCCCCAGTACTCGTAGCAAGAGATGCCGATTGAGAGTGCGCCGGCTACGAGCAGGATGATGATCAGAGGATCGGTGAATTTGGCCAAAAACTGTTTCCACAGGGGGGTGGCTTTGGCCGGGGTGAGGACGTTGGGACCGTGGGCGCGGCGGCTTTCCTCAACTTGTTGGGGGGTTAAACCTGTATATTGGGGGGTAGATTGCATTTATTAATTTTAGAATTTAAATCGCATTAACGCGATATCGTAATAACTTGATAACGCAATAACTGAATAACGTAAAAACGTGATAACGAAATCGCAAGAAAGTGATTAGGCGAAGAGGTCGATGAGGCGGTCGAGCCCACCGGCGTAGCTCTGGGCGGGCGCATGGAGGGCCCATGTGTCGCCGTCGCGGCGCAGTTCCACGCCAATCAGGGCAGTGTGGTGCTCCATGTCGTCGGGGATGGCGATGGAGGCTAAGGGAAGGCCTGTGGAGAGGTTGTGCAGGGTGATGGAAGGCTCGTGGAGGTCGTCGAGGGTGGTGTTGGAACCCACCTCGGGGTCGTTGAAAACGGCGGCGCACACCATGATGCGCTGTATCTCCTTGGCCACTTTCGACAGGTCGATTTCGATCACCTCGTGGGCCTCACTCGCGTTTCCCTCGTCGTCGATGGCGCCTATGACCGAGCCGTCGGCCGACACTGGGCGTGTGGTCTCTTTCCAGAGCTTGCGTGTGGGGTAAATTTTGGGGTCGTAGCTTTCGGAACGCGAGTCGGAGCCGTAGAACACCATATCGGCGTCGTTGGCGATGATACCGTCCTGGCCAAGGAGGAAGGCGCAAGCGTCGAGGTCGTCGTTACGGCCAGGGAGATTTTTCCATCCCAGGGTCACTTTCAGGCGAGGAGATCCCTCAATAGCAATGCTTTGGCCTTTCGAAAGAGATATTTCACTCATAATATTTTAAGAGTTTCTAAAAATCCTTTATACGGTGGTTTTAAATCGCAAAATTAGACATAATTTTCGGAAAATGCTTAATTTCGCGGTCGATATGTCAAAAACTTCACCCAATAACACCGTGGGCGGCGAGCGCGCCCAATTCGCGACACGCCTTGGGGCGTTGGCCACTACTGTAGGCTCGGCCGTGGGGCTGGGCAATATCTGGCGGTTCCCTTACGAGGCAGGAGTGCACGGCGGTGGCGCCTTCATGATCTGCTATATCGCGTTTATCATTGCGCTGGGCATCCCGGTGTTGTGCGCTGAATTTGTGATGGGACGCGAGACGCGAAGCAATGTTTTCGGCGCTTTCCGCTCGCTGGCTCCGCGTTCTCATTGGTACATGGTGGGATACATCGGCATATTCGCCTCGCTGTTGATCCTGGGGTTCTACTCGGTGGTGGCAGGCTGGACTATCGAATATTTTTGGCAGAGCCTGACGGGGGGATTGGATCTCACCACTCAGGACCAATATCATGAGAAATTTGACACATTCAGCACCGGCACCTGGCGCCCGCTGCTGTGGACCGTGCTTTTCTTGACATTCAATTTCATCATTCTTGTAAGGGGCGTGACCAAGGGCATAGAGAAGATGTCCAATCTGCTGATGCCGGTGTTGTTCGCGTTGCTGGTGTTGTTCTGCGTCAACTCGCTTACGATGGACAAGGCGATGGAGGGACTGGAGTTTCTGTTCCGTCCCGACTTTTCCCAAATCACTCCAAGCGTGTTGCTCGGGGCGATGGGACAGGCGTTCTTCTCAATCAGTATCGGGCTTGGGTGCATGATGACTTACGCGTCGTATTTCCGCGACTCCACCCACATCGGTCGCGGGGCTTGCTTGACGGCATCGCTCGACACGTTGGTGGCTATACTCGCTGGTGTGATTATCTTCCCGGCTGTGTTCACATTCGGTACATCGCCCGCGGCGGGTCCTCGCTTGGTGTTTGAGGTGCTGCCGTCGATTTTCCACCAGATGCCAGCGGGTGTGCTGTGGTCGACGTTGTTTTTCTTCTTGCTGTTTTTGGCGTCGTTGACTTCGACGATTTCGATGAGCGAGATCTCGATAGCGTTCTTCGTTGAGGAGAAGAAGATGAGCCGCAAGGGCGCCACTATCCTCAACTTTGGTATAGCGCTGGTGCTGGGAGCGGCGTGCGCCCTCAGTTTCGGATGCTTGAGTGGGTGGACGATATGCGGCTTGACGGTGTTCAACCTGTTCGACTATCTGTCGAGCAACGTGCTGTTGCCGTTGGGAGGTATGCTCACGGCGTTCTTCGCGGGGTGGATGCTGGATGTGAAGGTGTTGCGTAAGCAGTTGTCGGTGGAGGGGCACACTCCCTGGTGGTTCTCACTCCTTCGTTTCGCCATCCGTTACATCGCCCCCTTCGGTATCGCCTTGATCTTCCTGCGGTCCATCGGGCTGATATAGCTCTTCTTGGGGCTCCTCTTTTGGCTCTTCTTGGGGTAGCTCCTTCTCTTTGGTTTCCTCCTCTTTTGTGGACGGCTTATCGTCGGCTTGTTCCTCGAGCTTTTTGTCCTCGCACTTAAGGACGCGGGCCGGGAATTGGTCGACAAGCTGCAAGTTGTGTGTGGCCATGATCACGGCGGTGCCTTGCGAGGCGATCTGGTGGAGGTTGCTCACGATCTGCTCTCCGGTGGCGGGATCGAGGTTGCCCGTGGGCTCGTCGGCAAGAATAAGCTTGGGACGGTTGAGCAGGGCGCGGGCGATGACGATGCGTTGTTGCTCGCCACCCGATAGCTCGTGGGGCATCTTGTAGCTCTTGTTGAGCATCCCCACTTCCTTCAATACCTCCTCAATACGGTCGTCGATCTCGTGCTGGTCCTTCCATCCGGTGGCGTCGAGCACAAAGCGTAGGTTGAGGTAGACGTTGCGGTCGGTCAACAATTGGAAGTCCTGGAACACAATGCCTATCTGTCGGCGCAGCTGTGGTATCTCCTTGCGGCGAATCTCGCGCAGGTTGTATCCCAGGACCTCGGCCTCGCCCTGCTCGATGGGGATTTCGGCATAGATAGATTTGAGCAGAGAGCTTTTTCCGCTACCCACTTTGCCGATAAGGTAGGTGAATTGTCCGGGCTGGATTTCAAAATCGACGTGTTTGAGCACGACGTGCTCCTTGCGCAGGATTTCAACGTCGCGATATTTCAGGAGAGCCATGGCGGTAGGTCGTTATTCTTTGTGGCGCTTCTGGAGCTCTACGGCGAGGTCCTCGATGCGGTGACCCTTGGAGGTGAGCAGCACGATGAGGTGGTAGATCAAGTCGCTGGCCTCGTAGATTAGACGGTCGTCGGTGCCGTTGGTGGCCTCAATGACGGTTTCCACGGCTTCTTCGCCTACCTTTTGGGCCATGCGGTTGACGCCCGACTTGAACAGGGAGGTGGTGTAGCTCTTTTCGGGCATCTCCTGATAGCGGCGGTTGATGAAGTCCTGTAGATAGCTAAGGAATTGGATGCCGTAAAGGTTGTCGTCGCCGAAACAGGTGTCGGTGCCGGTGTGGCACACGGGGCCCACGGGATTTACCTTGATCAGCAGCGTGTCGTGGTCGCAATCCTCTTGGATGGAAACGACGCGCAGGAAGTTGCCCGAGGTTTCGCCCTTGGTCCAGAGGCGTTGCTTGGTGCGGCTATAGAAGGTGACGTTGCCGGTGCGTTCCGTCACGTCGAGTGCCTCTTGGTTCATGAAGCCGAGCATGAGCACGTTTTTGGTGCGGGCGTCCTGTATAATCGCGGGGACAAGGCCACCGAGTTTTTCGTAATCGAGCGTCATAATGCAATAATTTTACGCGAAGGTAATGAAAATATTTAACTTTTAAAGGAGGAAAGGAATAATGGTGTAAGGAGCGAAGTTAAAGGGTGCGAGCGTCGGCGGCTGGGCTGTCGGTGATAGCCAGGGAGAGGACGTCCATTACCGTGTTGACGTAGTGGAATGTGAGGCCTCGGCGGTAGATCTCGTTGATGTCTTCCACGTCCTTGCGATTGTCCTGGGAGAGGGCTATCTCGGTGATGCCGGCGCGCTTGGCAGCGAGGATTTTCTCCTTGATACCACCCACGGGAAGCACCTTGCCGCGCAGGGTGATCTCTCCGGTCATCGCCAGGCGCTCCTTGACGCGTCGCTGGGTGAAGGTGGAGACAATCGAGGTCGCCATAGTGATGCCAGCCGAGGGGCCGTCCTTGGGGATGGCACCTTCGGGCACGTGGATATGTAGGTTGTACTTGTCGAAGAGCTCGGGGTCGATGCCCAGTTCGTTGGCGTGGGATTTGACATATTGGAGGGCGATTACGGCCGATTCTTTCATCACGTCGCCGAGGTTGCCGGTGAGGGTGAGTTTTTCGCCCTTGCCGGCTGAAACCGACGATTCGATGAACAGAATCTCACCACCCACAGCGGTCCAGGCCAAGCCGGTAACGACGCCGGCAAACTCGTTCCCCTCGTAGCGCTCGCGGTTGTAGAGCGGGGCGCGGAGGAAGCCTTGAAGGTCGTCGGGGTGGACATGCGTGATTTTTTCGCCTTGACGCATCTCCTTGAGCAGGGCCTTGCGCAGCACGTTGGTGAGGGTTTTCTCCAGTTGTCGCACGCCGCTTTCGGCCGTGTACTTGTCGATAACAGCCTCGATGGTGTCGTCGTCCAATTGGGGGCCGTTTTCAGTCATGCCAAGCTCTTGGTAGATGCGCGGGAGTAGATGACGGCGGGCGATTTCTACCTTCTCCTCGGGGAGGTAGCCGGCGATATCGATGATCTCCATGCGGTCGAGCAGGGGCTGTGGGATGGTGGTGAGGGTATTGGCGGTGGCGATGAACAGCACGTGCGAAAGGTCGTAGTCCACATCTATATAATTGTCGTGGAAGCGGGCGTTTTGCTCGGGGTCGAGCACCTCCAGCAACGCCGACGAGGGGTCGCTCTTGTAGTCGCGTCCTACCTTGTCGATCTCGTCGAGAAGCAACACGGGGTTGGACGATTCGGCCTTGCGCAGGGCGGCGATGATACGACCCGGCATGGCACCGATGTAGGTGCGGCGGTGACCGCGTATCTCAGCCTCGTCGTTGACACCTCCCAGCGACACGCGCTCGTAGGCACGGCCAAGGGCGCGGGCTATGGAGCGGCCGAGGGAGGTTTTGCCTACGCCGGGAGGGCCTACCAGGCATATGATGGGAGCCTTGCCGTTGGGGTTGTTGATCATCACGGCAATCTGCTCGAGGATGCGCTCTTTCACCTTGTCAAGGCCGAAATGGTCGTGCTCCAGCACATCCTCGGCTTTTTTTATGTCCTTCTCCAGTGGCGTGGTTTTGCCCCAGGGAAGGTCGAGAAGGATATCGAGATAGTTGCGCTGCACCGAGTATTCGGGCGACTGGGGGTTGAGACGGCGCAATTTCTCCAGCTCCTTGTCGAATTGCTTGCGAGCCTCGGGGGTGAAATCGGTCTCCTCCCCCTGACGTTTCATGCGCTCATGCTCGTCGCCCTCGTCGCCATATAGCTCCTTGGTGATCTCGGCCATTTGTTGCTCGAGGAACACGCTACGCTGGCGCTCGTCGAGGCTCTCCTTGGCGCGTTGCTGCAACTCACGGCTCAGCGAGATCATCTCCGACGACCGTGTCACTTGCGCCAGCAAGGTCTCGCCGCGCTTTTTCACCGACCGCATCGCCAGCATCTCCATGCGCTTCTCCAGCTCGATGGGGAGCATCGTGGAGAAGGTGTTGATAAGGATGGAGGGGTTGGTGACGCTCTCGACGTTGACCATCACGTCGGGCTGGTTTTGGGAGAAGATGCCCTCGGCGATGTCGCGAATCGACTTCACGAGCACTTGTATCTCGGTGTCCTCGGCCTTGGCGCCGATATCGGAGATTGGCTTGACCTTCACCTTCATGCAGGGGTCGCCAATAGGAGTGAAGTCGGCCTCGATTTTGACCTTCCCCTCGGCTTGTACCAGGGCGGTGTGGCTACCGTCGGGCAATTCCAATACCTTTATTACACGCGCGATTACGCCGTAGTTGAACAGGTCCTTTACGCCGGGGGAGTCCTCGGCTGGGTCGATCTGGCAAAATACGCCGATGTAGCCCTCGGAGCTTTCGGCCCACTGCGCCAGGTCGAGGCTCTGCTTGCGGGCCACGGTGACGGGCAAAGCCACTCCGGGGAACAGCACAAGGTTGCGGGTGGGGAACACGGGCAACGCGTCATAGTCGGGCTTGATTGTGGTTTTGTCCTCCTCGGTGGGGGCGTTTTTTATCGTGAAAATCCCCTTTGGGGTATCTGCTGGGAAAAAATTCATGCTGTATTTCGAGAAATAATTGCCAAAATTACAAAATTATGTTGTGTAACATATCATTTGTTTAGGTTTTTTCAGAAAAAAATTAGTAATTTGCGCACGTTTTTCGTGAGCCAACACACGGAAACTACCATGACACTAAATTTAAATCTTAATAACATGAAGGTTTATCAGACTAATGAGATCAAGAACATAGCCTTGCTTGGAAGCAAAGGCTCGGGTAAAACCACACTCGCTGAAGCTATGCTTTTCGAGTGTGGAGTTATAAAACGTCGCGGCACGATCGAGGCTAAGAACACCGTGAGCGACTATTTCCCGGTTGAAAAGGAGTATGGCTACTCGGTGTTTTCAACCGTTTTCTATGCCGAGTTCCTCGGTAAGAAACTCAACGTGATCGACTGCCCGGGAGCCGACGACTTCGTGGGCAACGCCATCACTGCCCTCAACGTCACCGACACGGGCGTGATCGTGATCAACGGCCAATACGGTGTCGAAGTGGGCACCCAGAACATCTTCCGCACAGCCGCCTCCCTCAAAAAACCAGTGATCTTCGCCATGAACCAGCTTGACGGCGAGAAGGCCGACTTCGACAACGTGCTCGAGCAGATGCGCGAAGTGTTCGGCCCCAAGGTTGTGCCCATCCAGTACCCCATCAACGCAGGCCCCGGCTTCAACGCCATGATCGACGTGCTGCTGATGAAGAAATACTCGTGGGGTCCCGAGGGTGGTGTTCCTACCATCGAGGAGATCCCCGCCGACCAAAAGGAAAAGGCCGAGGAGCTCCACCAGGCCCTCGTTGAGGCTGCCGCCGAGAACGACGAGACCCTGATGGAGAAATTCTTCGACCAAGGCCAATTGACCGAGGACGAGATGCGCGAAGGTATCCGCAAGGGCCTGGTTGACCGCTCGATCTACCCGCTGTTCTGCGTGAGCGCCGCCAAGGATATGGGCGTGCGACGCATGATGGAGTTCCTGGGCAACGTCGTTCCCTTCGTTGAGGACATGCCCGCTCCCGTCGACACCGAGGGACAAGAGGTGAAGCCCGACAGCAACGGCCCCCTGAGCATCTACATGTTCAAGACCACCGTAGAACCCCACATTGGAGAGGTAAGCTACTTCAAGGTGATGTCGGGCACGCTGCACGCCGGCGACGACCTCGACAACGTAAGCCGTGGCGGCAAAGAGCGTTTCGCCCAGATCTATTGCGTATGCGGCCAGATCAAGACTGCCGTTGACGCCATCTGCGCCGGTGATATCGGTGCGGCCGTGAAGCTCAAGGACGCCCGCACAGGCAACACCTTGGACGCCAAGGGTTGCGAATACAAATTCGACTTCATCCGCTACCCGCAACCCAAATACATCCGCGCCATCCGCCCCGTCACCGAGAGCGACTCGGAGAAGCTCTCAGGTATCCTCACCCGCATGCACGAGGAGGATCCCACTTGGGTGATCGAGCAGAGCAAGGAGCTGAAGCAGACCCTGCTGAAGGGCCAAGGCGAGTTCCACCTGCGCACCCTCAAGTGGCGTGTTGAGAACAACGACAAGCTCCCCATCATCTTCGAGGAGCCCAAGATCCCTTATCGCGAGACCATCACCAAGACCGCTCGCGCCGACTATCGCCACAAGAAGCAGTCGGGTGGCAGCGGTCAGTTCGGCGAGGTGCACCTGATCATCGAGCCTTACACCGAGGGGATGCCCCTGCCCGACACCTACCGCTTCGGCAACCAGGAGTTCAAGATGAGCGTACGCGACACCCAGGAGATACCCCTGGAGTGGGGTGGCAAGCTCGTTGTCCACAACTGTATCGTGGGTGGCGCCATCGACGCCCGCTTCATCCCCGCTATCGTCAAGGGCTTGATGGACCGCATGGAGCAAGGCCCGTTGACCGGCAGCTACGCCCGCGACGTGCGCGTGTGCATCTACGACGGCAAGATGCACCCGGTTGACTCCAACGAAATCTCCTTCCGCTTGGCAGGCCGTAACGCCTTCTCACAGGCCTTCCGCGAGGCCAACCCCAAGGTGCTCGAGCCTATCTACGACGTAGAGGTTATGGTACCCTCCGACGTGATGGGCGACGTGATGAGCGACCTCCAGGGCCGCCGCGCCATCATCATGGGTATGGAGAGCGACTCGGGCTTTGAGAAGATCAAGGCGCAAGTACCCCTGAAGGAGATGTCGAGCTACTCCACCGCCCTGAGCTCCATCACCGGTGGCCGCTCGTCGTTCACGATGAAGTTCAACTCCTATCAGCTCGTGCCCGGCGACGTGCAGGAGAAGCTGCTTAAGGAGTACGCCGAGAAAAACCAGGAGGAATAACCCTCTACCACATCATTATCCATTCAAGGAGGGGGCTTCACTCGAGGCTCCCTCCTTTAATGATTTAAAGTTCCAAGGATTTAAAGATTAAAAGATTTAAAGATTTAAAGAATTAATGATTTATAAATCCTTAAACCCTTAAATCTTTAAACCAGCGTTGCTGGAAATGCGTTTTACTATTATGAAAGCTACTGAATTCACTGATAAGGACCGCGAGTACATGGAGATGGCCGCGCGTCTGAGCGAGGAGAATGTCGACCGAGGGGGTGGTCCCTTCGGCGCCGTTGTGGTGAAGGACGGCGAGATTGTCGCCACAGGTGTCAACACCGTCACCCTCACCAACGACCCCACGGCCCACGCCGAGGTCAACGCCATCCGTGCCGCTTGCAAGGCCGGTGACACATTCTCGTTGAAAGGTTGCACCGTTTACTCCTCATGCGAGCCGTGCCCAATGTGCCTGAGCGCCCTCTACTGGGCAGGCGTTGACAAAATCTACTTTGGCAACACCAAGGAGGACGCGGCCTCAATCAATTTCTCCGACAAATTCATTTACGACGAATTGGCCGTCGACCGCGAGGCACGTCACTTGCCCTGCATCCACATGGACAATCGCTCTACCATCCGCGCCTTCGAAAAATGGGCCGCCAAGCCCGACAAAACCGAATATTAGAGTATACTAGGCGCCCATCAACAAACAAGGAGCGTGGGCGCCCACGCTCCTTGTTTGTTGATGGGGTTGCCCTTCAGTCGCGGGGATTGGTCGAATTGTCTACGGTATGAACCTTTTGGTCGATAATAAAGTTATATCTGTGTAACTATTTATTTGTGACACTGATATGGCTTGCCCCACATTAAAGCTTCACCGCATTACACTCATAGGCTTGCTGCTGACGGTTGCCTCGGCCAACGCCCAGGACACCAAGTATCTTAACGAGCCTTTACCCGACGACTGGAATTACAACGAACAATTTACTGCGGCCACCCCCGACGATGCCCAATGGTGGGCTTCGCTGGGCGATGCCACTTTGACGTCGCTGATCGCCCAGGGCGTCGCCAACAACTACGACCTGCGCATGGCAGCGTCGCGCATGAAGATCGCCGACAACACCCTGCGCGCGGCTCGTGGCGCTTACCTCCCCACCGTCGACGCTTCGGCTGGCTGGACTAAAACCCAAACTTCGGGATTGCTTTACGGTAACACGGGCAAAGCCGACCGTGTCAGCTACTTCGACCTGGGCCTTTCAGCGCAGTGGGAAATCGACCTCTTTGGCAAGATTACGGCTCAGGTGAAGGCCAAGAAAGCCGCCCTGAAAGTTTCGAAGGCCGAATACGATGCCGCAATGGTGTCGCTGTCGGCGCAAATCGCCACGCTGTACATCCAGTTGCGCATGTACCAGCAGGAGCTCATCGTGGCCGAAAATCATATCAAGAGCCAAGAGCGCGTGACCCAGATCACCAAAGCTCGCCACGAGGCAGGGTTGGCATCGGGATTGGATGTCGACCAGTCGCTCGTTGTGCTCAACTCCACCCAGGCCTCCATTCCCCAGCTCCGCAACGCCATCAACACCACCATCGCGTCGATAGCCGTGCTTGAGGGCGTGTATCCCGATAGCCTCTACTCGGTGCTTTCCACCCCCGAGTCGCTCCCCGATTACTCGAAGGTGGTGGCTACGGGAGTGCCCTTGGACCTGTTGCGCCGCCGTCCCGACGTGATCGAGGCTGAAAACCAATTGGCAGTGTACGCTGCCGAGGTGGGAATCGCCAAGCGTGAATTCCTGCCAACGCTGGCCATCGAAGGCTCCATCGGCACGAGCGC
Organism: Bacteroidales bacterium; assembly: GCA_020859755.1. Classification (GTDB taxonomy): domain Bacteria; phylum Bacteroidota; class Bacteroidia; order Bacteroidales; family Muribaculaceae; genus JAJPXC01. The sequence goes on from JAJBVP010000031.1 coordinate 13,343, forward strand.
CCACTCCCTTAAAAAGCTATTCAACAAGCAGAGCTTTACCTACACCGTTGCGCCCACATTGACATGGACCGTGTTTGACGGCTTCCAGCGCTCCTACGCCCTGGCCACAGCCCGTGAGGAGATGCAGATCGGTATCGATGACTACAACCTCACCGTCCTCTCGGCCGTGCAGGAAGTCGACAACGCCATGGGCACCTATATGGCGGCACTGGAGCGTATCTCGCTTGTTGACGAGGTGGTGAGGGATGCCCAAAATGCATTCGATAAGGCTATCGACCTGTATAAGAGCGGATTGTCGCCTTTCTCCGACGTGATGACCTCCCAAATGAACCTCCTGGAATACGAGAACGAGCAGGTGGTGGCGCAAGGCTCGGCCCTCACCGCCCTTATCGACCTCTATCGCTCCCTCGGCGGAGGATACTAAGCCGAAGGCCAAGGTTAAAGGTTGATTTTCAGCGTTCCTCCTTTTCTCCTTTCCTCCTTTAAAGATTTAAAGATTTAGAAGAAATAAAATGTTACCCGATATGAAACGCATTTCTTTACCCGTAATCGTGCTGCTGGCATGGATAATTTCCTTGCTGTTACCCAGTTGCAAGAGCCACAAGAAGGAGACGGGGGAGGAGACCCCCACGGTCGATGTTGCTCTTCCCCTGGTCGACTCGGTGACGCTCCACAAGGAGTACCCCGGTACCTTGGCCGCACATGAGATGGTCGATTTGGTAGCACGCGTCGACGGCTACCTGCGCTCACAAAATTATCAGGCCGGCCAATCAGTCTCGGCCGGTCAAGTGTTGTTCACCATCGAGGACTCCAAGTACCGCGACGCTGTGGTGCAAGCGCAAGCCGAGTTGGCTACCGCCAAATCGGCCTATTCCTACGCTTCCGACCACTACGCTGCCGTAAAGAAAGCCTTGGAGAGCGATGCCGTGAGCCAGATGGAAGTGACACAGGCCGAGAGCAACATGAACCAAAGCGCGGCCTCCATCCGCAACGCCCAGGCGGCCCTGCAATCGGCGCAGACGTCGCTTGGCTACTGCGTGGTACGCGCCCCGTTCGCCGGTAAGGTAACCAAGTCGCCTTACTCCCCGGGTGCCTATCTGGCCGGAGCCGCAGCCCCTGTCACCTTGGCCACGATCTACGACGATGATTACCTTTTCGCCTACTTCGCTATCGACGACGGCATGTATCTGCAGATGGTCAACGCCAAGGGTGGACGTGCCGACAAGGTGAGCTACGACAGCATCCGCGTCACTTTCTCCGAGGAACTGCCCCACAAATACTACGGCAACCTCAACTATATGGCTCCCGAGATCGATTCCTCGACGGGTACGATGAAATTGCGCGTGCGTCTCGACAACCCTTACGGGGAATTGAAGGACGGCATGTATGCCAAAATCGCCCTCCCTTACGCCGTCGATCCCAAGGCGATTCTGGTAAAGGACGCTTCGATCTCCACCGACCAGTTGGGTAAATACCTATATATAGTGAACGACAGCAACATGGTGGTATATACACCTATCGAGGTGGGCGAGCTGGTCAACGACTCCCTGCGCATCGTCACCAAGGGCATCACCCCCAAGGATCGCTACGTCACCAAGGCCCTCCTCAAGGTAAGAAACGGAATGGAAGTAAAACCCCGCCTGAACGGCTCCAAAGCCCCAACTGCCGAGCCTGCAAAAGCTCCTGCCCCCAAAGCCGAGACCACAAAAGCTGCCACCAAATAAGCCCTCTTTCCTCCTTTCATCCTTTCCTCCTTTAAAGATTTAATGATTTAAAGATTTACAGGAAGAAAGGATGAAGGAATAAAGAGAATCCCATTCAACTGAAAACCGAAAACTGAAGACTGAAAAACTCCCATCCCATATGTTCTCGAAATTTTTCATCGACCGTCCGATTTTCGCCACCGTGATCGCCATCCTGATGGTGCTTGTGGGCCTGCTCACGGTCAAATCCCTCCCGGTCGCACAATATCCCGACATCACCCCGCCCACGGTGCAAGTGATGGCCACTTACCCGGGTGCCGACGCACAGACGGTTGCCGAGACCGTGGGCGTCCCCATCGAGGAGCAGGTCAACGGCGTGGAAGGCCTGATGTACATGAGCTCATCGTCAAGCTCCGACGGCAGCTACAACCTTACGGTCACCTTTGAGGTGGGCACCGACCTTGACATGGCTACCGTGAAAGTGCAAAACCGCGTGGCCCTGGCCGAGGCCGAGTTGCCATCGTCGGTGAAGCAACAAGGCGTGCAGGTCGCCTCCCGATCCACCAACATCATCCAGTTTATCGCCCTCGAGGGTGACGACTCAGGCCGGTATGACGCTCTTTACCTCACCAACTACGCAAAACTGAACATCGTCGACGATCTTTCGCGACTGCCGGGCGTGGGCGACGTGGGTGCCTTCGGCGCCGGCGAGTACTCGATGCGCATATGGCTCGACCCCGAGAAAATGCGCGTGCGTGGGCTCTCCCCAGCCGATGTGATGGCAGCTATCGAGTCGCAGAACATTGCCGTGTCGGCAGGTAGCGTGGGCGCCGCTCCCACCACCCAAAAGGAGGAATTCCAATTCACCCTTACCTCAGCTGGTCGACTGAAATCCACCGAGCAATTCGGCAACATCATCCTGCGCACCAACGCCGACGGCTCCATCCTCCGCCTTAGCGACGTGGCGCGCATCGACCTCGGCTCCGAGAGCTACGGAATGGCATCCACCATCTCCAACAAGGAGGCTGGCCTGATTGGCGTGTACCAAACTCCAGGCGCCAACGCTCTGAAGGTGGCCAAAGAGGTGAAGGACAAGATGAAAGAGCTCGAGCCCTACTTCCCTCCAGGCGTGCATTATCGTATCGTGATGGACTCCACAACCTTCGTGACTGCTTCTATCGACGAGGTGCTTGTGACCTTCGTGGAAACCACCCTGATCGTGATGGTGGTGATCCTGCTCTTCCTTCAGGGATGGCGAGCCACGATTATACCTATGTTGACTATCCCGGTGTCGCTGATCGCCACGTTCGCCGTGATGAAGCTGATGGGATTCTCATTGAACACGTTGACGCTCTTCGGCTTGGTGCTGGCGATTGCCATTGTGGTTGACGACGCCATTGTGGTGGTGGAGGACTGCGCGCGTATTGTCGACAAGGGGGAGATGTCCCCTCGCCAGGCCGCCGAAAAGGCCATGCAGGAGTTGCAGGGGCCAGTGGTGGGCGAGGTGCTGGTGCTCCTGTCGGTGTTCATTCCTACGGCGTTTATCTCGGGCATCACCGGCGAGCTGTACAAGCAATTCGCCTTGACCATCGCCGTGTCGACCGCCTTCTCGGGCTTCAACGCCTTGACCTTTACCCCCGCGATGTGCGCCCTGTTCCTGCGTCCCGTGGGTCAAGCCAAGTTCTGCATCTACCGCTGGTTTAACAAGGGTTACGATTCCACGCTGGCTTTCTATTGCAAGATCGTGGGCAAGTTCCTGAAGAAACCGTGGGTTGCCATCGGTATCTACGTGGGGCTGTGCATCCTGGCGTTCTACGGCTTTGCCAAGTGGCCCACGAGCTATATCCCCGAGGAGGATATGGGCGACTTCATGGTGTCGGTACAACTTCCCACAGGCGCTTCGGTTGACCGCACCGAGGCCGTGATGGCCGACCTGTGCGACCAGATAAAAGAGCTACCGGGCGTGGAACACGTGATCACCATCTCTGGAATGTCGTTCATGGCGGGTGGCAATGGCAGCAACTTGGGCTCGATGTTCGTCGTGCTCAAGCCCTGGAAAGAGCGCAAGGCCAAGGGTGAAAGCGCCGAGGCGTTGGTCGAAAAGGTCAACGAGATAGGTGCCGGAGTGCAAGAGGCTATCGTCTTCGCCCTCAACCCGCCCGCGATAATGGGCTTGGGTCTTACCGCTGGCTTGCAGATGCAGCTGTTGGATATCAACAACCTCGGAGCCAAGGAGATGGCACAAGCGATCCAAGAGATTCAGGATGCCATCAAGGACGAGCCAGCTATCAAGTCGCTTACCTCGCTTTACGAGGGTGAGGTGCCACAGTACAACCTCAAGATCGACCGCGACAAGGTGGAGATGCTGGGTGTCCCACTGAGCACGGTGTTCTCGGCCCTGTCGGCCTACATGGGTGGCAGCTACGTGAACGACTTCGTGGAGTTTGGACGCGTATATGAGGTGCAGGTGGGTGCTGAGGCTGTTGCCCGTGGACAGGTTGACGATGTGCTGAAATTGAGCGTGCCCAACACCCAGGGCGAGATGGTACCGTTCGCCGCGTTTACCACTGTGGAGCCTTCGTTGGGACAGCCCACCGTAGATCGCTACAACATGTACAACACGGCCTCGGTTACCGCCACCGTCGACCATGGCGTCAGCTCGTCGACCGGTATCGCGGCCATGGAGGCTCTGGTGTCGAAAGTGCTTGGGAGCAACTACTCCTACGCGTGGACGGGTGAGGCTTACCAGGAGACCAAGTCGGGCACAACCATCACATTGGTGCTTCTCTTCGCCGTGATTATCACCATCCTTGTGCTGGCTGCCCAATATGAGAGCTGGACCGACCCTATCGCGGTCGTGATATCGATGCCCACGGCCATCCTCGGCACGGTGATCGGATGTATCTTCATGAGCCAAAGCATCTCGATCTACACCCAGATCGGTATCATCCTGCTGCTGGGCTTGTCGGCCAAGAATGCCATCTTGATCGTGGAATACGCTGTCGACTTCCGCAAGACCGGCATGGACATCGCCCAGGCGGCGTTAAATGCTGGCAAGATCCGCTTCCGACCGATTATGATGACGGCGTTGGCCTTCGTGTTCGGTGTGATGCCCATGCTGTTCGCCACGGGCGCAGGCGCGGGCTCGCGTATCTCGCTGGGCACGGCGGTAGTGTTCGGTATGGCTGTCAACGCTATAGTGGGCACCCTGTTCGTCCCCAACTTCTGGGAATTGCTGGAGCGTTTCCGCGAGAACAAGCTCAGCAAGGTGTTTGCAGCCGCCGACCAGGTGGGAGGCAAAACCGAATCCAACGATGCCCCGCCACCCTCCTCATCCTCCATATAGACGGAAAGTAATGAAGTGCGAAGCACGACCCCGTTAAAGAGGCGTACTTCGCACTCAAAATGTTTATTCACTGGAAAATAGGGGGGAGGGCTTCAACCGTCGGCATACTCCGTGCCAGCACACTCCGTAATCGGCAATTGGAGTAGCGTTTCTCGCTAAGTCACCTTAGCTTTTTTAACTTAATTAATGTTCCGAGGAGCCTATTGATTGGTTGAATTCCTCGCTGAGCACCTCGAAAAAGTTGTGTTGAAGAGCTACACTGATGCGGAGCAACAGATTGGAGTCGATAGACTGTCGGCGATAGATGCTGTAGATGTTGGTGCGGTCGCAGCTTAATTCTTTGGCGAGCCACCCTACGGTTTTACCCTGGCGCTCCATCTGTTCTATGATTGCTTGTCCGATATCTATCATTTTTGTGTTGAATATTCTTGATTTGAATTTTGTGAGAACAAAATTTTAACTACATGACAAAAATTGGAATATGTCGAACTGGGGTGGTCTTTGGGGA
>JAJBVP010000083.1 GCA_020859755.1 Bacteroidales bacterium
GGGGTGGAGTTGCCGGGGGTTTGGCCGTCGAAGGTGATGGAGATGATGCCGCCGTAGACGCATCGGCAGGTGGATGATTTTAACAATGCGGGTTGTCCCTGGAGGAGGTTGTCGTTTTTGCCGTTCATCCAGGGGTAGGGGGTGTTGGGCACGCAGGGCATTGGGGTGAGGTGGCCGTGATGGGCGGCGGTTGCTGCTCCCGTTGGGGGATAGGCAGTGGTGTGGCACTTGCCGAAGGGGGCGATATTGACCATCGACAGGTGGTCGGAGATGTTGGCCTGGGGTTGGCCGGTGAGGAAGATTGTGCGCGCGGGGAAGACCGTGAGGGTTGCGATTTTGTCGCCCAGGGTGCAGCGTATCTTGGCTGTGGAGCACACGTAGGAGTCGGACATGGGTATCAATTGGTTTTCACCATCGCGGCCTTGATGTCGATGCGTGTACCGGCAGAGATGGACATGGAGTCGGATGCGTTTTGTTGGTGGGTCTTTGAGTAAAGGGCCATTTGGTCGGATGCCTCCTCGCGAATGGTTGTTGCTGAGACTTGGAGGCGTCCCTTGATTTTTTGGTCCATATTCTCGTCGACAGAGACGAATCGGTTGGATGACACCGAGAGTTTGTCGTTGTGTCCGATGGATGCGGAACGGTCGTTTCCGGCTCGTTCGCGTATGTCGTGGTAGGCGGTGTGTTGCATGTCTTTGCGAGCTGAGAGAGACATGTCGTTGCCAGCCGCGGCTTTGATGTCGTGTCCGGCTTGCATTATGATGTCGTTTTTGGCGTAGAGCACGATGTTGCCCGAGGATTGGAGGGAGATAAGTTTTTGGTCGGTGGAGAATGTGAGGATATAGTTGTTCTTTCCGTTGTCGTAAATGCGTATGTATCCGCCCTGGCCTTGGTCGTGGATCTCGATGGTGTGGCCGTTGCGGGTGCGGATGGCTTTGACCTCGTTGTCACCGGGTAGCCACGCGCCGTCGGGGTTCTCGGGACCGTTGTAGAGAGTGCCGGTGACGTAAGGACGCTCGGCGTTGCCACCCTCGAACCCTATCATCACCTCCTCGCCTATCTCGGGGATAAAGCTGAAGCCCTTTCCGCTTCCGGCGTGGGGCTGTGCGATGCGGAGCCAGGGGGTGATCATCTCGGAATCGAGCTCGGCTTGCCAGTCGAATTGCACGCGGATGCGTCCCAGGTGCTTGGGGTCCTCGTTGTCGATCACTTTTGCGCGGCAGGGTTTTGCCGAGGGGTAGATGTCGGAACGGGTATATGGAGGATTGGTGCAGGAGGCGGGGATGCCGGTGAAGTGGTTGGAGTAGGTTTCGCTTTGGGAGAAAGAATGGGTAATCTCGGTGATGAGGATAGCCGATTGTTCGACATCGCTTATGTCGCCCACGAGATCCTTGGCCAAGAAGTTGTCGCGGATGATGAGGGTGGAGCCGATGCGCAGCTGGGATGCGTAGGTGATGCCGGTGTAGGTGAGCATTTGGGATTGTTGGCCGAGGGCTTGCGCTTGGGTGGAAACCGAGAGGATGGTGTCGCGGGAGTCGACGTCGGCAAATCCTCCGGAATGGAGGTTTTGGAGGGTAGTCTTGGTCATGTTACGTCGCGAGGCGTTGAGGGTGGCGTCGGCCAAGGGGTTGACCTCGTCCTCAAGGGTGTCGTCGCCGGCACGGGATTGCCCGGCGTAAGAGTTATAAGAAGATGCCAGGTGGCTAAATGCTGTGTGTCGCATCTGTAGGTCGACGTTGTAGCTGGGGATATCCTGGTGGGGGTAGCCCAAAGTGACGGTATCGCCCTTGACAACGTTGCCGAACACCAGGTGCTCGCCGTCGTTGTACAGCCATTGGCCGAATCGGCAGGCGAGGCGCTGGATGAAAGCGTAGTTGCTCTCGTTGTATTGGACTGTGTAGGGCAGAGGATCGGTGAATGTGGGGTCGATGATTGCGTTGACGTTGTCGCTGTAGTCGCTGGTGATGTCCTCGATGATGTCGGAGAGGGCGCGGTTTTCGAAAGATTTGCAAGAGGGGTTGTCGACCAGCAAAGCCTCGAAGCTACGGGCCTCTACATCGACCACGTATTCCGATTCCGTTCGTGAGCCGTGGGCCGAGGTGATTACGCCATGGAATCGGAGGTCGGCTGTATGGGACGCTTCATCGATTTTGGAGAGGGTTTCGATGGTGGATGTCTCGAGGGTGAGGCGAATTTCCTGTCCGATGATGAGGCTACAGAGGTTGAACAGAGGCTCCTGGCTGTCCTCTTTTGGTCCTTTGCGCATCTGGAATGTGAGGACGTTGGGGTGCATCAGGGCCTGAGAGAGGGAGAAAGCGTCGAGCTGGTATTCGGTGCCGGAGATCTCGATCAAGAAGTTCTGGGATTTGTCGTCCCCAATAGTAAGATGGAGCGCGGTGACAGTGGTCGACATTCGCTCTAAAATGGGTTAAGTTTGTTGGCAATTGTGCTCATCACGTGGTTGGCGAGGTTGGAGAGGAGGACTGTTACGGGCTGAGTTGACCAGGCGTTTACGAAGGTGGCCGCGTTGGCGGCTCCGATACGTATCACTTGCGCCGAGATGCGGATAGTGGTGTACATCAGCTGGCTGTCGTGGTCGCTGAAAGAGTCGCTGAGGGCGATGCAGTAGGCATTGGCGAAGGCTACGGTTTTGTAAACGGGTTTGTTGTTGTCGGCGTATATGCGGAAGCGTAGTATACCGGCCTTGACCTCTGATTTGTTGAACATCCAGTTGTAGAAAAACATGTCGTCGTCGCTGGTGGAAGGGATCGTCATCTGGATTTCGCCACCCATAGGGCGGGTGGAGGGTGTGCCGGTGCTGTCGAGTTGTTGCTGGAAAGCGTAGCTACAAGCCACTACTCCGTATTTTCGACCTCCGATTTTTAAGCAGCCATGTAATGCCATAAACGTTGGGGGGATAAAATGACTACGAATTTTACTAATCCGAGGGATTGAGCCTGGGGGCTTTCCTTACAATCTCAAAGAATTGGATTTACGTTTCTGCAGTTGCGCTTAGGCATATCGGATTGGTAAAATTCGTAGTCGTTAATAGTGGATTAGTTGTCGAGTGTCCAACGGTTGTTGTGACGGGCGTTGCCGATTGAGATCTCCTTGGCGGAAATCGTGAATTCTTCGTACTGTAGGAGGTCGTTTGTGGCGTCGTAGGTTTCGGAGTACTCAACCACGTAGCCTTCCTTGAACGAGAGGTGCTTCATCTCGCCGCCTTGGCGGTTGGGGAAAGAGATTTGGCCCGACTTGCTCATGTAGGTGTCGATCATCCACTCGAGGATGTCGGTGTTGCCGTCGTCGTTGGATTTTACTTTGACAGTGATTTTGCCGCCTCGGGTTGTGCCTGTGGGCTGACCCTCGACGTCGGTTTGCTGGTTGAGCTCATACTTCACGAAGAGCACTTCACGCTCTTGGATTCCATCAGCTGAGATGGTGGCTGTTCTTGTTGCCATGTGTTAATGGTTTTATTGGTTAAAAATGAAGGGGTTGAAACGTTGTTGTGGATTAGTCGACGGTTTGGACATCCTGGTTCCAGTCGACTCCGGCGGTGCCTTTCTGGCCGGTAAGCTCGATGAGGAAGTTCTTGGCGGCGAAGAAAGGTTTCAGCTCCACTTGCACGGAGATGTCCTTGGTGGTTTTGTCTTGGTTGATACCCTTGAGATTGTAGTTCTCGATGAGTTTTCCAGGACCTTTGTAGTCGCTGAGGAAGTCGTGGACGGCTTGGGTCAGCTCGCCTTTTACCTCGTTGTTCCAGTTGATGAAAGCCTCGTCGTTGAAGAAGTTTTGGAACACCTTTCCAATCCAGTCGAAGACTCGCACGATCGGGTACTCTTGAAGACCCATTGTGGCGCCGTTGTCCTGTTTTCCGCACTTTTTGAGAAGTCGGCTGATTTAAAATTATAATCCGCTG
>JAJBVP010000088.1 GCA_020859755.1 Bacteroidales bacterium
GAGGAGCGTTCTTTTTTTATGCCCTAAATGTTATGGTGTGAATAATATAGGTTAGCCCTGTCAAGAATGGCGTCCACCCTGAAATCGTTTTTCGGGGAAATGAAAAAGAAGTTGGTTTCAAGGTGTTGTTTTACCTGTTTGTATTCTCCGTATGTCAGGTGGTCTTTGTCAAACTGCTTTCCTGTGAACTTCTCAATCAGCTTTGAAGCGTGATACGCCAGCGGAGCGTTCTCAGGGCTGAAATAAGCGAAACGCCAGCCGTATCGGATATTCAGCCGTTCTGCGATTTCGTCAATAAATTCAGATTTACCCGAACTTGGAACACCCGTGATGATACAAAGGCGTTTTGTCTCAAAAGAACACAACCTATCGAAGTTATCGTGACCGATTGTCACGCCTTTCTGCAAACCGTGTTCAAACAGAGCGTCAAGAGACTGTTCAAAGTCGCTGACCGTGAAAACGCCCTCTATCTTCATTTCGGGAGCGGCGGCGATACAGGCGAGAAGACTGTCCCGCCCGAACTTCTGCAGGTGTTCGTTGGCATCCTTGCAGCCCTCGCCGTATTCCAGCACACGACACCGCTCAACGCCGAAACGCCGCAGAAGCTCGTCCCGCAGTTCCACGCCCTTTGTGTCGGTGTCGGAGGCAATGTAGATAACGTCCTTATCATCGAAATACTCCTCGATGTAGTCGTCAAGGTAGGAGAGGTTGGCGTTTGCCCCGTTTGGAACGCTTATAACGTCCTTGCGCCCGCACTCAATGAATGAAAGGGCATCCATTTCGCCCTCCGTGATGATGCACTCCTTTGTGCCTTTGATTGCGTCGATGTTATACGGGAGCAGCTCCGCCCCTGACACCAGCTTGAAACACTTGTCGCCCGTGCGGAACTTCGTGTTCACGAGCTGCCCGTTCTTGTAGTAGTTGAACTGTATCGTATTTGCCTGCCCGTTCTTCTGCGGCATCCATTCCAATCCCTCCGTTACTTTCATATCCGACAGCGTCCGCTCGCTTATGCCACGCCCCCTGAACCAAGCGAGAGCCTTTGCGCTCAACGCCGTGTTGCCCGTCCGTGTGGGCTTCTTGTAGGTCGGTTTCTGTCGGCGGAGAGGGGAGGGATTGTAGAACGGCTTCCGCCATTCCTCCTGTTCCCGCTCTGCGGCGCAACCGCTGAACCCGCAGTAATGGCAGTTGAACATCCCTGTCGCAAGGTCGCAGCTCAGGCTCTTGTCCCGCTTGTCGTGGCGTTGGTCTCTGCACTGCGGGCAATACACTTTCACGTTGCCCGATGTACGCCCGTATGGAACCTCAATGCCATATTTCCTCCAATCCAACCGTGTCATAGCAATACCCATTGTTTGGTTGATTCATTCCAGCAATAATGCTCGCTCGGGCGGGGAGGTGCCTCGTTGGGGATTGTGGCTTTTCCTGTGCCGTATGTGCGGCGACCCGTGTTGTCGATAAACTCTCCAACGCCGAGCTTTACGTCAGGCTGTTGTGCGGCTTGTTTGCCCCCTCTGTGGTTGCTGTAATTGCCCTCCATAACCTTAACCCAATTTTTCGGGTTCTCGAACACCCAGTCGAAAGTCGCTGTCCAGCCGTTGTTGTTCCTGCCGCAGAGGAAGTCGGAAGCGACAATCTCGTCAAACAGGGCTTCAATGGTCGGCATCCAAGCCTCCTGTCTGCCGAACTCATGCAGGCGGGCTTTGATTTTCTGCTTGCGGCTCTCGGAGAGTTTTTGTACCTTTGGCAGAAACGCCCCGCAGACAGAATTCCATTTGTCGGCAATATCCTGATAAGGATATATTATCTTTCCTATACTCTCCTTTTCTTTCCTCTCCTCTCCTTTGGTGGGTTTTCTCGTAGAAAATTCCTCTTTGGGTGCTTTTTCTACATTTAATTGCTCCTCTTTTGTGTATTTCACGAAGCAAACCGCCTCGCCTGACCGACTTAAATCACTAAGACGTGGCTTTTCGGGCAGGTTCGTATGGCGTGTCCTGTAAACCTCCGTGAGGTTCTTCACGAAGTTGTCTATCCAAATGACACGGGCTTCCGCCCATAGTTGCCCGTCAATCTTGCCCAGCTCTATCAGGGCATCTATTATCTCCTCCGCCCGCTTTTCCTCGACACGTGTCTTGGCGAGCAGGAACGCCCAGTTTGCGCAGATGGCGCAGTCGTAGTAATGCCCTTCTGCACTGCCGAGGATTTCAAGGAGTTTGAACCAAAAGGCATAACCGTCATTCCCGAAGCGGTTTTCAAGGATATAGATTGTGCGCCCGTCCTTGCAGTAGTGTGGAAAATAATCCACTGTTTGTTTTCTTGGTCGTGCCATAGCCCTATGATGTTACATTGTTGCGATAATTGATTTCCTTAGCTTCTCGTTGCGGGCGTTCCACTCAAACGTGCGCAGCATCCATTGTCGGTAGTTCAGCGGGATGTCTGTCAGGCGTTCCCCCTTGTATTTTCCGAATGGCATAATCTCAATGGGCTGTGCCGCCCGTGCGTCTATCTGTACCGTGTCCTCCCGTGTTACCTTGCCGATGTCGGTTATGGGTATGCCGCTCAACAGCCGCCCGCCCGAACCGAACATCCGCCATATCTTGCCTTTCTCGAAAGTGATGTCCTCGACACGCCCGAAGCGGGACACATTGCCGCCCAAGTCGATAATCAGGGCATCCTCCTTGTCCTTGTCGATACGGGTTGCCCGTCCGATAATCTGATAGTACAGGGCTATGGAGGCGGTGGATATGCCGAGGATGATGCAGTCGATGCCCGTATAGTCGAAGCCTGTCGAAAGCACCCGCACGTTAAAAATAACCCGTATTTTGCCCGCTTTGAAGTCGTTGATGATAGTTGCCCTTTCTGCGGGCTTCATATCGCCGTAAATCACGGCAGAACCCGCATATCGGGCGGATAAATCTATGGCATCCTGTACGGAGGGGCAGAAGACGAGGATATGCCGCCTGTCCGTATGGTTGTCGAGGGCTTCGATGATGCCCTGCGCCCCGCCGTTGGCGTTGTATGCCCGCAGGACGCTGTCCTCCGTGAACTCCGATTTGGAGGTGTTGTAAACCAGCAGGCTGCTGTCAAAGTCCGAAGCCTCGTATCGGAGCTTGCTCCAAAAGCCGAGTTCAACCATTTCACGAACCTGCCCGACGTGTATAATCTCCTTGAAGAAATTGCCTTTCTTGCTGCGGGAGGTCAGCATAACGAGCTTCGAGAATGTTCCCCCGTCCTGATCGTAGTTCTGCTGGAGCTTAACAGGCGTGGCGGTTATGCCAAGAACGTGCGTTATCCCGCTGTCTTTGAGGAACCGTCCCAGCATACTGTCAGCCTCACGGGGGTATAGGTGTGCCTCGTCGATAAGTACTTTCGTGAAGCCCATTTCCTTGAACCGCTCGCCGAGGTTCTTTATCGAGCCGATTGTGGCGTATGTTATCTGTGCTATTTTCTTTCGCCCGAATGATGCCGAGTAGATGCCCGCATTCAAGGCGAACCCGTCGCAGAGGGCGTAGTATTTCCTGATGTTCTGCTCCAGCAGCTCCTTTGAGGGTTGAAGCACCAAAAGCCTATCGTTGCAGTTCAGGGCGACGTAGGCTGTCAGGATTGATTTACCCCAAGCGGTCGGAAGCACTATCAAGCTCGGCTTGGGCTTCTTCTCGTTGAAGTACTCAATGGCTTTCTGTATCGGGGCGGTTTGATTTGACCGTAATTGTATCATTGCTGCTTAAAAAGAAAGCCGCACGTAGGGCTAACCACGCATAACAGTTGCGTCGGGCTTCCTTTCGGAACAGCCCACCCGTGTGCGGCTTGTATATGTTGTTCAATGATAAATCTCATATCTGTTCTTTCAATACTTCGGTAAATTTTTAAAGTTCACGAGGCATAAGCCTCAAAGTTGTTA
>JAJBVP010000108.1 GCA_020859755.1 Bacteroidales bacterium
ATGCTAAATGCTAAATGCTAAATGCTAAATGCTAAATGCTAAATGCTAAATGCTACAATGTGGCTTTGAGGGTGCGGGTGGAGGTGGGGGTTGTTACCACCACGAGGTAGAGGCCGCGGGGAGCGTCAAGGGTGGCCGTGGCCGAGCCGTTGACGTTGCCCTGGAACACGGTACCGAGGGTTGCGCCCGACATCGACACCAGGGTGGCGGTCACGGGACCGTCGGCTGTGATGTGCAGGGTGTTGCCGGTGATGTACACGCGCTCCGAGTCGGCGGCTACCGAGCCTACGCCCGCGCGCTCGCCCATGTAGGTGGCCGATACGACCGACGACCAGTCGGTGTTGGTCGACGTGGAGCCGCTACGGTAGGAGCCGCGCACTCGCATGTAGTAGGTGTTGCCCACGGTCAAGGTCTGGCTCATCGAGTCGAACGTGTTGCGCGAGTGCCAAGTGGGGACAGTGACGGTCTCCTGCACGTAGCGAGCGCCGATCGACTCCTTCTGGTCGAGCTGGAACGTCAACTGGTAGGGACCGGGCACCACGGCAGCCTCGATATAATCGTCGGCGTAGAACACGCCCCCATTCTCGGGATAGATGATCGACATCTCGCCGGGCACTACCGTCTCGGTGGTGAACAGCACGGTGGAGGTGTTGACCGTCTCGTCGCCGTTGAGGTAAACCAGGCGAGCGTAGTAGTCGGTCGAGCCGGCCAGGATGCCCACGGGAATGTCATGGCTGCCGCCCTTGCCCTCAGCCGAGTAGATAGGAGCCGAGAAGTCGTCGCTCTTGGAGATCTCGACGGTTACGTCGCGCTCGGGGATGGTCCAGGTGATAGTGGGGGTGATTGACACCTCGGAGGCGTTGTTGGCGGGCGAGGAGATGTCGAGGCGCACGGCTTTGAACGAGCGGGTCTCGGAAACGCCGTCGTTCTTGCCCTCGGCACAAGCGCGCACGCGCCAGTAGGCGGTCTCGTTGAGCGTCAGGTCGGCGATATCGGTGGTGGCCAGCGAGGTGCCGGTGCAGCGCACAAGCGAGGTAAGGGTGGTGAAGTCGGTTGACGGCGAGATCTCGAAGAGGTAGAACGAAGCGCCGTCTACGCTGTTCCAGGTGAAGTTGAACGGAGCCTCAAGGCTTGCGCCGTTGGCGGGCGAGCTCAACGAGGGAGCAGAAACTGCGCCGCTGCGAGCCGGAGCTACCACTGCGCAATCCCACTCATATCCGTAACGGTCGTAAACGGCCACACCAAATTGGTAACCGGCCTGGTAAGCCTCGGGGATGTCCCACTCGGTGCTGTAGGTGATGCCAAGCAGGTACTGGGGCTCGCGGGTGAACGACGAGGCCAGCGAGTTGGGCACGGCGTACACGGTGTAGCGCACGTTGTCGATAGCGTCCCAAGTGAGGTGATAGTTGGCGTCGACAGCCAGATTCTTCACCTTGCCGGGATCGGTGGAGGTCTCCCAGGTCATCGCGGGAAGAAGAGCGGGAGTGGTGTACACGTTCTGCTTCAGGTAGTGACCGAACAGGGGTGCCACGTTGGAGATATATTTGGCCGAGAAGAAGATTGAGCCGGGAGCGCCTTGGTTGTCGGCCTCGCGCAGGATCTCAATCTGGTCGGCGTACTCCTTAAACGTGCTGCCGTTCTGGCCGGTGGCTTTGATGTCGATCTCCTTCATCGACGCGTCGCCCACCTTGGAGGAGGCCGTCAGCGAGGTGATCGAGTGGGAGATGTAGCAGTGGCGCCCAAATTGCTCCACTACCTCATACCACCAGGGGGTTACCTTGGAGTAGTCGGTCGAGTGTCCGATGGTCCAGTACACCTGCGGCGAGATAAAGTCGAGATTCTGGTTGTAGATCCAGTTGATGGGATCGGAGAAAATGTCATTGTACTGCCAATCGGAGCCGGAGGGGCAGGGCGAGATGCCATACTTGTTGGCCACCGACGAGCTGGTGCAAGCCACACCGGCCGGGCTAACGCCGAAGCGTATCCAGGGTTTCTGGCTCTTGATCGTGGAGTAGACGTCGGCAATCATCTGGTTGACGTTCTCGCGGCGCCAGTCGCTCTGGCTCAGGGTGCCACCATTGGCCTTGTACTCGGCGTACTGCGCGCCGTCACCGGTCTCGTCGGTTGGGGTGCGGGCAACATAGAAGTAGTCGTCGAAGAGCACGCCGTCGACGTCATAGTTCTGAATCACCTCGGAGATGACATCGCAGATGCGCTGGCGCACCTCCGGGAGGGCCGGGTTCAAGAATGTGGAGTAGTCGCTATAGGTAGCGTCGGTGGGGGCGGTAAGAAGCCAGTCGGGATGGAGTGTGCGGTAGTCCATCTCGCCGGTGAAGGAGCCGTTGGTCACCGACGACTCGTTGCGGTAGGGGTTGAGCCACGCGTGGCACTCGAGACCGCGTTTGTGGCACTCGTCAACGACGTACTGCAGGGGATCCCAACCGGGGTTATCGCCGCGGTAGAGGGTGATGTCGCTCGACCAGGGCTCGTAGCTCGACTGGTACATGGCGTCGCAACGCGAGCGTATCTGGAAGTTGACGGCGTTGAAGTTGTTGGCGGCGATGGAGTCGAGCATCTTGTCCATGGCCTTCTTTTGGTTGTTGATCTGGGTTTCGAGCTGGGCGTCGGTGGTGACACGAGGGGTGGTTACCGACGGCGGCCAGTCGAGGCGCCACACGGTGGCGAGCCACGCTGAGCGCATCTCCGATTTTACGGGTGCGGCGTAGGACATTGACGACAGCCCCATGAGGGCGGCTGCAGCTAATAAGATTTTTTTGTGCATTGCTTGGACGTGGATTAGTCAGGTTAATTTCTATCGCGAAGATAGTTGTTTTTATTATTAAATAAGTTAAATAATTGTGGTTAATTGTTATATGGGCCCCGCGGTGACCCCCGGGGCACGCAACCGCTATGGGCAGCGTTGCTTAATCTTTATTCCTTTATTCCTTTATTCCTTTATTCCTTTAAAGGATGAAAGGAGGAAAGGATTAAAGGAGGGCTTTTAGGGGACCGGCGACGAAGGGGCGGGCATCCTTGCGGGGATGGGGGATCGTGAGCGTGGGGGTGTCGATGACGACGCCCGGGATGTCGATGATGTCGAGGTCGATGGCGCGGTCGCGGTAGCTGCCGTCGACGTTGCGGTGGGGGCTGCAAGGTGCGAGTTCGCGCTCTATCTCCTGCAGGGCGTGGAGCAGCTCCTGGGGCGTGCCGTGCCACGGGATGGCGATAACTGTGTTGAGAAACCGATTCTGGCTCTCATATCCCCACGGCTCGCTCTCCATCACTGGCGCCACCCGCGCCCGCTCCCTCGCCACAAATTCAATCCTGGCAATCGCCTCCTGAAGATAGGCTTTCCTATCTCCCAAGTTGGATCCGATTCCTATATAAGTGTTAAGCATTTAGCGTTTAGCATTTAGCATTTAGCCAAATACATTATTTTCTTACGTTCAATGATTTTCTGAAACCACTTATTAATCGGGTGATTTCTTCAATTGAAGATTGAACGTGATTTTTTGTTTCTATATCAATATAACCTAAGATATAAGCAACCTCAATTTGAGTGTCAATTTCCAAGGCCGACCCATTTGAAATTCTCAAATAATGGTCTAATTCAGAATCAGAGTCCCGACCTTGACCTTCTGCAATATTGGAAGGGATTGAAACCGCTGCTCTCTGCAGTTGATTGCTTAATCCATAAACCTCCGTTTTTGGGAAAGTGGATGTAACCTGATAAATTAATTTTACCAAAGCTATCCCCTTTTGCCACACAATCAACTGTCGATGATTCTTATAAGCCATCAGCTCGGTCCAATTAAAAAGGTATTAGGCTAAATACCTGTTGGTTGAATTAATTTAGTAAAATATTTATAATGAAAAAGTTGCACAT
>JAJBVP010000117.1 GCA_020859755.1 Bacteroidales bacterium
TAACAGCCCGGGATTTAATTTTTGTCTGCAAGACGTCCCGTTTCGGATGGTTACACTGGGGGGGCCGGCCTTGGACGGCCTCTAGGGGGGCCGGCCTTGGACGGCCACAAGCATTATCACGAAATAATAATAAACCCCAGGCTCCAGGAGCTTACACTCCCAGCCTGGGGCTATTGTGGCGTGGGCTCTACGAGCCTTACTTCCGGTAGAATTTCTGGATGCGGTTCTCAACCTTGGCCTTGCCGCGCAGGATCTGGGCAGCCTTCTGGGCCATGGCGTCGGAGCCCTGCAGACGGTTGAACTGAGCCTCGCTCTGGGCCTCGTCAAAGGCCATCCCGCTCTTCTCAACGTCGATTACCTGGAACACAATCACCGAGTTGCTGCCCTGGAACGGACCCGTAACCACACCCTGCTTGGCGGCGGCTACCTTGCCCTGGAGAGCAGGCTCCGAGGTGTAGAAGCCCACGATGCGGGGCTGACCGAAGGTGACGTTCACCGTGTCTACCTGGGTCTTCATCAGCGAAGCATAGTCGTCGACGGTCTTGCCCTTGCCCTGGTAGTCGGCAATCAGCTTCGCGGCCTTTTTGTCCTTGCGGGCCAGGTCGGTGAGGTAGCGGTTGAGGTTGGCGTCGGTCGTGGGGATGAACTCGCCGTCGTAGATATCCTTAACGGCTACGGCCACAAGGCGAGTGTTGCTCTCGTCCGAGAACACGGGCGACACCTCACCCTTCTTGGCGTCCATTGCCCAGTTGACGCCCTCGCGGGTGTCGGGCAAGTTGTTCAGCGCGAGCGACGAGGGGGTGATCTCGGCAGTCATCACGGCGTAGTTGGCCTTGGGGGCGTTCTCGGCGAAGGTGGCTGAGGTCTTGTTCTCGTTGACAAACTTATTGAGGTCGGCGCGCAGCTGCGACTGAGTGGCGCTCGAGGGCTCCACCTTGTAGGTGATCTCGGCGTAGTCGATCGTGTTGACCGGAGCGCGACGGGTCTTCACGCGCATGATGCGGTAGGCTTGCTGACCCTCCACGGTGTCAACTGCGAAGTAGCGGCCCGTCTCGGCGGCAAGCAACTGATCCTTAAGCGAAGCGGCCTGGGGATCAAGCAACGACAGCCAGATCGAGTCCTGACCGGCCGACAGGGTGCCGTCGGCGAGCAGGTCGGCAGTCTTGGCGCCAGCGTTCAAGCGGCGCATCACCGAGTCGCGAGCGGCGATGTCACCCTCCACGAGGGCGAAATCCACGTTCACCGAGTCAACCTCGTTGCTCTGGCCGAGCAGCTTCACGATGGTATAGTTGGTACCCATCATCTGGGCCACCTTCACCTCATCGATCGCCATCGAGTCGAGGGCCGTCTTCACGGCGCGGTTGGTGATTTTGGCTTTGGGGGTCGACACGCGGTTTACGCCGAAGTTGACGTTGCCGTTGACACCCTCCGTGCCCGGCTGGGCCTTCAGGGCGGCGATAGCGTCCTCTACCTCGCGCTGGGCCGCGGCGCGGTCGGTGGCCGACGGTACTACGTCAACCACGATGTAGTCAACCACGCGACGGGGCTCGTCGAGGCGGAACTGGTTCTTGCGCTTGTCGTATTGGGCCTTGATGTCGGCGTCGGTCACGGCGAACTCATCGTCGCTCAAGGTCGACAGGTCCTGCTTGGCGATCAGCACCTTAGAGGTCGACGCGTTCTCGTCGTAGAGGGCCTTGGCGTCGAGCGTATTGGCGGTGATCACGCCCATGAACAGGTTGCCAAACTTCTGGTTGCGAAGCATCTCGGCGGTGTTCTTCTCCATGTCCACCCAAGCGGCCTGCAGCTGGCGGGCGCTCTCGGTGGGGATATTGTATTTCGTGGGGTTGAATGCCTTGTCGTAGAAATCGTCGGCGCTCTCAAATCCGTAGCGCTGAGCCTGTGCGGTGATCATCGGAAGGGCGTTAGCGCCGGTCATGGCCGACGAAAGCTCAGCGTCGGTTACCACGATGCCCATCTTGTCCATCTCCTCCTCCATCAAGGCCTCGAAGATCATCTGGTCGAGAACCTGCTGCTGGATCGGGGCGATGTCGATGTCGGTGTAACCAGCGTTCTGCCGCTGGGCGCGCACCTCCTCCACTCGACGGGAGAATTCATTGATATCGATTTTTTTGCCATCGACCTTTGCCAAGGTCGTGGGGTCGCTGAAGAACGTGCGCCCTGAGGTGAGGAAATCACCGAGGATAAAGGCCAGCAGGGCGACGATGATAATAGTGAACAGAAGCACCGAGCGGCTTCTGATTTTCTCTAATGTTGCCATTTATAGTTTGAGGTTATTTATTTGATTTTCTTATAATTGGTTTATCGGTAATAATTTGCTTTTTCGCTCAAAAACGCAATAAGCGCACAAAGATACGCATTTTTTCTCATTCCGCCGCTCTCATCCCCAATTTTTCCCATTTTTTTCCTTAAACCCTCCCCTTTTGCGCCTCGTTATCACGTTATCACCTTATTACGACATCCCTCGGCGGTATTGCGGTATTGCCTTATTGCGATAATTCCCAAATTTTTCCGTATCTTCGCGCTAAATTAATAACCCTAACATAAAACCCATCCATGAAAGAAACAGTAATCGCATGCGCAATGGCCCTTTGCGCCCTCACAGCCGCCGCCAGCGATTTCCCCGAAGAAAAATCCCCGGCCATGCAAGAGGTCGAGGCGCGGCAGCTTCGCGTTATCAACAAAGGCTTTGACGACACCGAAGGCCCCTACACCCGCATCCCCAAGTACCTGAAGGACAGCGTCCGACCCACCCTCTACGAGCGCGCGCAGTGCTCCGCCGGCATCGGCGTACGATTCGCCACCGACTCCAAGCGCATCGGCGTGCGATACCGCCTCAAATGGGACACACATATGCTCCACATGGCCGACACCGGGCTCAAAGGCACCGACCTCTACATCTACGACGACTGCGACTCGGCTTGGCACTACGTCAACACCAACCGCCCAAACACCGACTCCCTCAAGGTGTGCCAAAAAATCTACGTCGAGAACATGACTCCCGAAATGCGCGAGTGCATGATCTACTTCCCTCTCTACGACGGCGTTGAGGAATTGTACGTGCAGGTCGACTCGGGTGCGGTCATCACCCCGGGCCGTCCCGATATCATCTCCCCCAAGGGTCGCATCGTAGCCTACGGCACCTCCATCCTCCAAGGCGGTTGCGCCTCGCGCACCGGTATGGCCTCCACCAATATTATATCGCGCGAACTCAACCGCGAGGTGATCAACATCGGCATCTCCGGCGAGGGAAAGCAGGACGCATGCATGGCCCGCGCAATGGCCTCTATCCCCGACGTCGCGCTCTTCCTGCTCGACCCCGTCCCCAACTGCACCGAGATGCAATGCGACACCCTCACCTACGACTTCGTCAAAATCCTGCGCACTGCCCACCCCGACGTGCCCATCGTGATGGTCGAAGGTCCAATCTACCCCTACTGCCGATACGACAAATCACTCGGTGCCTACCTGCCCCGCAAGAACGAGGCTTATCGCCGCAATTATGAGCGACTTAAAGCCGAGAATCCCGACAACCTCTACTACGTCACATCCGAGAACCTCGACGGCCTCGAGGACGACGGCACAGTCGACGGCATCCACCTCACCGACCTCGGATTCCGCCACTACGCCGACAAGCTCACCCCCATCCTACGCCAAATCCTCGACCAACCGCAAGGTAAATAGGTGAATAGGTTAATAGGTTAATAGGTTAATAGGTTAATAGGTTAATAGGCGCCCATCGACAAACAAGGAGCGTGGGCGCCCCCGCCCGCGAAAAATGGGGGGGCCGGCCTTGGACGGCCATTGGGGGGCCGGCCTTGGACGGCCATCACGCGGATGCCTAGGGGGGCCGGCCTTGGA
>JAJBVP010000285.1 GCA_020859755.1 Bacteroidales bacterium
CGCCTCTTCTAACCCCTCCCCCCCGTACTGAGCAACCGATACACTACCCTATCGGTCGCTCCGTATTTATCGCTAAAGATAAAGATTTGAATATCATCGAATAAAGTGTTGTCTTCGCAATATGATCGACGAAAGCAATCTCATTTTCTATAATAGCCCTGACGGTCGCGTAAGAGTGGCCTTGATGGCTCGCGACGAGCTGACCGACCTGTGCAACGAAATCGACCGATAGGCCAGTCATTTAGAGGTCTTAATTTTCAGGATTGAGCCAGGAAGAGTCGGTGAAGTAGTCGATACGCATTGAGTGGCGCACGCGCTCGAGCGTGTCGGCTGCTTTCTCGCGGGCAACCTCGCTTCCGCTTTTCAGCATCTGATACACGCCGTGGATGTCGGCCTCAAACTCCTTGCGCCGCTCGCGGATTGGCGACAATTCCTCTTGGAGGATGGCTTCGAGGTATTTTTTCACTTTCACGTCGCCCAATCCTCCGCGGCGGTAATGTGCCTTCAGCTCGTCCAAATCGGCGTATTCGGGGAGGAAAGCCGCGAAATGCTCGGGGCGGCTAAAAGCATCGAGGTAGGTGAACACGGCGTTTCCTTCCACGTTGCCGGGGTCACTTACTCGCAGGTGCTGAGGGTCGGTATACATGGTTTTTACTTTCGCGCTCACCTCGTTTGCGCTGTCGCTCAGATAGATACAATTCCCAAGCGATTTGCTCATCTTGGCTTTGCCGTCGGTGCCGGGCAGTCGCAAGCAAGCGTTGTTGGAGGGTAGAAGTATCTCTGGCTCCACCAATGTGGGCCCGTAAATGTGGTTGAAACGGCGCACTATCTCGCGAGCCTGCTCAAGCATCGGCTCTTGATCCTCGCCCGCGGGAACGGTGGTGGCGTCAAAGGCGGTGATGTCGGCCGCTTGGCTGATGGGATAGGTGAAGAAACCCACGGGAATGTTAGCCTCGAAGTTGCGCATCTTTATTTCGGTTTTCACCGTTGGATTCCGTTGTAGGCGCGAAACGGTCACAAGGTTCATGTAATAGAATGACAATTCGCACAACTCGGAAACCGTTGATTGGATGAAGATAGTGCTTTTCGCGGGGTCGAGACCCACTGAGAGGTAATCAAGAGCCACTTGCAGGATGTTGCGTCGCACTTTTTCGGGATTGTCGGCATTGTCGGTGAGCGCCTGGGCGTCGGCGATCATTATATACACCTTGTCGTAGTCGCCGCTGTCCTGGAGCCTTACACGCTCTCGGAGCGAACCCACATAATGGCCAAGGTGTAAGCGACCAGTGGGTCGGTCGCCTGTGAGGATTATCTTGCTATTCATATTCATTTGGATGTTTTCAGTTGGCGAAACTCTTGAGGCGACACGTCCTCAAACCGCGCGAAGAAGCGGCACATATAGGAAGCGTCCCTGAAATTGAGTTCCGAGGCGATGGTTTTCACGCTATGATCGGTGTTGACCAGCAGGCTTTTAATGCTTCCCAACACTTGGCGGTCGATGATGCTTTTGGGGTGTTGGGTTAGCACGCGTTGAGTGAGTTTGTAGAGATAGGAGGTGTGTATGCTCAAGCGGTCGGCGTACCATTGCACGTCGCGGTGATCGCGGTGATGGAGAGCCACCAGTGAGAGAAAATCATTGATCACGCGCCGCGAGCGGTTGTCCTCCTTGTCGGGTATATCACCCTCCGTTTTTGGCAAATGCGTGTCAATAGCCATCAGCAGGTTGTGAAGAAGATTCTTGATCGACTCCCCGCGGTAGCTGCCCGAAAGGTGAGCGACCGACCATTGAACCAACCTCCACCAGTTGTCCACACCCTCCCAAAACACCCTGTCGACCAAGAAGATAGGCTTACGATAGATGAAATTCCACAAGCTCGATGTGGTGGCTTTGTAAAAAGCCGGCTCAACCGCCGAGTAGGGTACTTGCAATTTTTGGCACCTAAAGCATCGGGAAACCCGCTCCACCACCACCTCGTCGTCGTAGAACAAGACACCCAAGCAACCGCGCCTCAGTGCCAGCCGGTTATGATTTACCTTGACTATCGCCGCCCCGCCATCCACCCATATCACCGTGCATCCCTGAATTGGGAGGATGCCCGCCGGAAGTGAATGCACCTCCACCGTGGCCGAGGATAATATTTCGTGGGAATCGCCTGACATTGCGCCGCGAAGTTAGAAATTTTGGAATGAAAATGCACATCCCGGGTCGAAAAACACCCAACACGGCACGAAAAATCCCATCCCCATCTCCCCCAATTTTAAGCAACCAAATAGACTCCCATGTCGGTTACTTCAAGTCGAAGTACATCATCCGAGTTCTTAAAGGCTCATCGGCAGGCAACCCATAAAAGTCGCGTTCCTCATCTTCGCTTCTGTACAGGTGACGGAAGCCGCATCGATCATAGAAAGCCAATACTCCAGGACTGTTGTAGGCATCCACCACGAGGAAGCGGCAGCCCGTCCTATTATCCTCATCGCTAAACCAGTCTTTCAGGAAGTCAACTACTTGAGAACCAACATGGCGATGGTCACCCTGAAAATCTTTGGCTACGCCCAAGCGACCAATCAATACAGCGGGATATGTTCTCCCCCGTTTATGGTTGCTGATCGGTCGATTAATCTTGTTGATAGCGTATCTTGGCAGAAGCTTTGATTTAATGCTATCGTTAGAGACGGTGAAAGCGGCAACGATACAATGAGGTTCTTCATTGGTTGCCCACAGATATGTTTTCCCGAGCAGTTCATCCGCATATAATACGGCTTCGTGGGCGAAGAAATCATTGAGATCCTCATCGCCACAATCAAATGGGGGCAGTTCTTTTTGAATTTGGCTGTCCCATTTCATGAGATGGCAAGAAAGCAGGTTAAAGGCGTGCTGCATGCTGCCGTTTTAACTTTTCGTAAAGACGTCGACCTCTTTCCTCTGCAGCGGCAATCTGAGCTTTGCGCTCTGCCGACATAGGCTTCCTGGGCACATGGTTAGCCATCTCGCGCTCAAAGATTTCCGCGCTTTCGCCCCAAATCTCTGGAGAGGTATGTATTTCTATGGCCATAGCTTATTTATTGTCGTTAACGGTTTGTTTATACAACGGCCATTGTGAGCCGTTTGTTTCCGCAAAGATAGCACATTCGCAGCCAACCTCCAAATCCACTCGCAAAATCTTGGTTGGGCAACGGTTGGGCAAATGGGATAAACGAAAGATGCAGGCTATTGGGGGTCAATAGCTTGCATCTTAGGAAGGGTGCCCAGAAATGACCCGCGGCGCGTGCCAAAGGTAGAGCGCGACGGTAACACCTATCATGCGATTCGCTCTCGACATCCTCAAGAAATACAAGTTTGATTTCCGCTATGACGGGGGCCACGACGGATACAATTCCCGCATCCGTGAACTGTTGGAATATTGCGGCGTCGACCGCGCCGTGAAACCCTTTGACGAGGAGAAGCGCGACAATGTTTATACCCCATTGTATAAATTTGGCTCGTCGAAGCTGTGCCGCTCCACCCATGTTGACATGATGTCCAAGGTGCAGGTTGACCTATATGCCTCTGGCCTCCATAGCCGAGGATCCAATGCCGTGCATCACTATACACAGAACGATCTGCGCGACTGGTTCGCCCTGATGTGCGTGGCCTTCGGCCAACCCATCTACAAGGTCGACAAGGATCTCAATGTGATAGAGGAGCCGTGATGAATGTAGTCACAGGGTATCTGGCACTTATTTTGCTACGTATCTCTGGAACCGACTTGTGGGTTTGGATTTGGGAGTGGCGGTCACAGTCACCCGGAACAATCGTTTTGGTTCATTGGGGGGAGTAACTATTCAGCGAAACCCCCACCGATTGCATCCCCTAAGCCGAGACATTGCCG